>JAFDWG010000076.1 GCA_018268605.1 Actinomycetota bacterium
GGGCGCCTGTCGCCCCAGACAGCGCTCAGAAGCTCGTCCTTTGAGAACACCCTGGTGGGATCCGAGGCCAACTTCCACAGAAGGGTGAACTCCGTCTTGGTGAGGTGCACCTCGCGCTCCCCCACCAGGACCCTCCACCGGGCCGGATCGATGACCAACTCCCCCACGCGCATATCCGAATCTCCACGATAAGTGCGGCGGCGCAGGACCGCTGCGATCTTAGCCTTGAACTCGGTGTAGGGGATCCGCCCGGCGAGGAAGTCGTCGGCCCCCTCCTCGAAGGCGCGGTTCCGGCGGCCGGCATCGTCCCGGTCGGCCACCACGACGATCGGCAGGTGGGGGTCGTAGCGGGCGATGATCCCGTCCGCCTGTCGGATCGCCCGCAACAGCGCGATCCCGTCGAGGTCGGGCAATCCCTCGTCGAGGATCATCAGGTCGGGCCGGTTGTCGCGGCAGAACCGCAGCGCCTCCTCGCCGGACGACGCCCGGAGCGCTTCGTATCCGTCGGCGGTCAGGTGCTCGCAGATCTCCCCCATCGTCGGCTGGTCGTGGTGACACACGACGATCGCAAGCCGGTCTTCGATTCGCATGAACATCGGGACTCCTTCGTCGGGCCCGTCCTCGGTGGACGGGCGATCCCCGGCGCCAAGGCACGGCGAAGCCGTGCGAGAATCGCCGGGGTCGACCGTCGCCGACAGCTTCGTACCTGCCTGGCCGAGAGCTACAACACGTCAGCGAAGTCGCCCGCATCGCGGGCGAGTTGTCCTGCTCGTCTTGAGAGTGCCGTCGGAAACGAGCGAGGGCGGCGACCCGGCCAAGCGCGGATAGCGTCGCTAGGGCCGTTAGGCGAGCAACTCTCCGCGCCTTCTTCTCCGCTTTCGTGAGCTCCTTCAACGCGAGGTCCGGACGCAATCCCCTTAATCCCGGTCAGAATTTGCTACTTTCAGAATTAGTTTTCACATTCGGGCTGTGATTTTGCCGACGAGCGACAGGAGGACGAGGGACTTGGAGTCAGGAACGATCACCGGCGGTAGCGCGGAAAAGGTCCTCGAGGGGCTCGACGTCGATCGCGGCAAGCGGCAGACCGGCAAGGGCGCGCCCGGCTCGCGGGAGAACCCGGAGGTCTACGAGAACGTCCCCGGGCACGTGATCCCGATCCTCGCCGACGAGTTCGACGACTTCGGCACCAATGCCGGTCGATTCCTCGCCGGCGATGAGGGCGAGGACACGTTCATCCCCTTCCGCCTCAAGCAGGGCGTCTACGGTCAGCGCCAGCCTGGCGTCCAGATGATTCGGGTGAAGCTGCCGTTCGGCGGTGTCTCTCCCGAGCAGATGGAGGCCTTCGCGGACGGGATCGAACGCTGGGTGCCACTGAACAAAGGCCACATCACCACTCGGCAGAACATCCAGATGCACCACGTGCCGCTCGCACACGCGGCCGAGCTCATCCGCGAGCTTGGCGACGCCGGCCTTTCCTCGCGCGAGGGCTGCGGCAACACGGTCCGCAACGTCACCGCCGATCCGCTCGCCGGCGTCGCCGTCGACGAGGTCTTCGACCCGACCCCCTACGCGGGCGCCTACGTCCGCTTCTTCGTCCGCCACCCCGTCACCCAGGCGATGCCGCGCAAGTGGAAGACCGCGTTCTCCGCCTCTCCCGCCGACCGGGCGATCGTCCCGATCCACGACATCGGCTTCCTGCCGGTGATCCGGGACGGCGAGCGTGGCTTCGAGGTCTGGGTCGGCGGCGGTACCGCGATCATGCCCCGCCTCGCCCACCAGATCTTCGACTTCGTCGGCGCCGACGACGGCGAGTACCTGAAGGTCACCGAGGCGATCGTGCGGATCTTCGACCGCCAGGACTGGCTGCGCAAGAACCGGGCCCGCGCGCGGATCAAGGTGCTCCTCGAGAAAATCGGCCCGGAGGCCTTCCGCGCGCTGGTCGACGAGGAGCTGGCGCGTCCGTGGACCGTGGAGCGCGACTACACCGCCGAGCTCGCGCGCCTGCGCTTCGATGACGACGAGGAGGCGCGTGCCCCGCAACGGCCGATCGTCGCGGCCAAGCCGGGCGAGGATCGCGCCGCCTTCGAAACCTTCGTCGCCCGCAACGTCGAAGCACAGCGGCAGGAGGGCTTCAACGCGGTCACCCTGAGAGTCGTCCGCGGCGACCTCACGCCGGACCAATTTCGCGGCCTCGCCGCGATCATGCGCGGCTTCTGCGGTGGCAACGCCCGCACCTCGGTCGAGCAGAACCTGGTCCTGCGCTGGGTCCGCGACGAGAGCCTCTACGACCTTTGGCGGCGCCTCGCGGCGCTCGATCTGGCGGCGACCGGGGCGCTGGAAGTCGACGACGTGGTCAGCTGCCCCGGCACCGACAGCTGCAAAATGGGGATCACCGCCTCGATGGGGCTGAACGAGGCGATCTCCGAGCGGTTGACGGCGATGGACGTCACCGACCCGCTCACCCGCCGGGTGCAGATCAAGATGAGCGGCTGCCCGAACGGATGCGGCCAGCACCACATCGGCTCGATCGGCTTCTACGGCGCCTCGCTGAAGGTCGGCGACCGCCAGATGCCCGCCTACATCCCACACCTCGGCGGCCGCGCCACCGATGGCGAGGTCGCGTTCGGCAAGCGCCTCAAGACTCGGCTTCCGGCCAAACGCGTGCCGGAGGCGGTGGAGCGTTGGCTGCGCCTCTACGAGGCCGAGCGCGACGCCGGCGAGGGCTTCGAGGATTTCGCCGGGCGGGTCGGCAATGAGCCGTTCGAAGCCGCGGTTCACGACCTCACCCTGCCCGCGGAGTTCGGTCTCGACACGATGCAGGAGTTCATCGACTGGAACCGCTCCTCTCCCTACAAAGTGGAGCGCGGCGAGGGGGAGTGCGCGATCTGACGCTCGCTCGCCCTTGTTCTACGGTGTCGACTTCGTGCACCCCACCGTCTCAAGGTCCATCCGCGCCCCCGGGGACGCGCCGGGCGAGCAGCGGTAGCACCAGCCCCGCGCAGGAGAGCGCGAAGGCGACCAGGAAGACGAATCCGAGGACGAAGTCCCCGGTCGCGTCCTTCACCACCCCCATCACCAGCGGGGGGAAGAAGCCGCCCAGACCCCCCGCCGCCCCGACGATCCCGGTGGCGGCGCCGACCGATTCGGGGAACTCGGTCGGGACCAACTTGAAGACGGCGCCGCTGCCGAGGCCGAGGAATCCCGCCAGCGTCAGACAGAACACGGTGACCGGCAGGATCGACGGATCGCTTGCCTGCCAGGCGAGCCCTGCCGCGTCGAGGGCGACCCCGACGAACGCCGTGATCAGGACCCGGCCGGCCCCGATGCGGTCGGAGAGCCAACCGCCGAGCGGCCGCGACAGGGTGGCGACGACGGTGAAGCCGCCGGCCCGCAGGCCGGCGTCGGTGAGTGAGTAGTCGAACCAATCCTTCAGCAGCTTGGGTAAGAAGATCGCCATCGCGACGAAGCCGCCGAAGCTGACGAAGTAGAAGAGCGCCAGTCGCCAGAGCCGCCACCCTGCCCGCAGGACCAGGCCGTAATCGACCCTGGGCCGCTCTCCCGGTGCATCGCGCGCGAGGGTAAACCAGAGGAACGCATAGAGGGCGATCACGGCGGCGAAGACAATCCCGGCAACCTCCTGGCTCGCCGCGTCGCGGATCGCCGGGACCGTGAAGGCGGCGATGGCGGTGCCGATGTTCCCCATCCCGTAGACGCCGAGCGCGAAACCTTGGCGCTCGGGCTCGAACCAGCCGGCGACGAACGGAACGCCGACCGCGAACGAGGCGCCGGCCGCGCCGAGCAGGAAGCCGGCTCCGAGCAGGGCCGGGTAGCTGCTCGCGAACCCGAGAAGCAATGCGGTCGCTGCCGAGTAGGCGAGGATCGCGGTGAAGAGGACGCGACCGCCGAGCCGGTCCGTCACCACGCCAAGCGGAATCCTCAGCAGCGACCCGAGCACGACCGGGATCGAGACCATGAGGGCCGTTTCGGTGCTCGAGAGTCCCAATTCATCTTCGAGCTTGGGCGCCATCGGCGCGAGCATCCCCCAGGCCGCGAAGCACATCGCGAAAGCCAGCGTGGCGAGGATGAGGTTACGTATGCGGTCCGCCTCGGCGATCCCCATCGTCCTCAAAGTGTCCACTGCACGACGGTCGGAACGGGTGAATCGGCCCGCTTCGGAGGCCGAGGGGCGCACGCGCCTCGGGCTCAGCCCCCCGGTGAGGAATGGGCCAGTACGGCGCCGATGACGACGCTGCCGGCGAGTCCCAGGATCACGATCCTGTAGATGATCACCCGACCAGCCTGGTCCCGACGAATGGGGCCTCCGCCGAGGGCAAACCCGGCGAGGGCGCCGAGCAGCATCGCGCTGCCGACGACCACGACGCTGACAGATTCGGTGAGCACGCCGCCCACGACGATGGCGTTGCCTACATTCCAGAGTCCCAACTCCGCGCCCCTGAGCCGAGCATCGAGCTCAGGCTCCGGCAGTCCCAGACACCAGACGCCGAGGAACATCTGGGCCACGCCGCCGACCAGCACCAGATATGCGGCCACCCAGGAGCCATGGGCGAACGGCGTCGCGCTGTTGATCGCGGCGACCAGGCCGCCCGCCACGATCAACGCCCCGGAGGTGGCCGCAAATGCCCAGGAGTACCGATCGGCCCGTTGCCAGATGGCGGGCAGATCAACCTCTGTGGTTGCGGTAATAGGCGGCATTGATCTCGATGTATTTCTGCCACTCGGGCGGGACCATGTCCTCAGGGGTGATCGCGTCCACGGGGCAGGCCTCGACGCAGGCGTCGCAGTCGATGCACTCGTCGGGATCGATGTAGAGCATCTCGTGCTGCCCGTAGTCGGCCTCGTCGGGGGTCGGGTGGATGCAGTCAACCGGACAGACCTCCACACAAGAATTGTCCTTGGTGCCGATGCACGGCTCGTTGATCACATATGCCATGGCCACCTCCGATCTCCTGATTTACACACTTGGAATATGTAAATTGTAGGCGATCCTCGTACTGGTGCCGTTACCGAGCCCGAAGCCCGCTCACCCTGGGGCGGAGAAGAGCGAACCGAGCATGGCAAGCTCGGCTAGGTGCTCCACGGACAGCAACCGGATCAGATCCTCACCACTCGTCGTCAGGCGAAGACGGATGACGCGATGGTCGTCTGCGTCCCTCACGCGCTGAACATGTCCGGCCCTCTCAGCGCGGTCGACCGATTCGACGGCGCTGTGATGGCGCACGGCCAGATACTCGGCGACCTGGCCGATCGTCGGGCCCGCCGGATCGTCGTGACCCTTCACCGCAAGCAGGAGCTGGTGCTGGCCAGGGGGCACCCCGACGGTGCGCGCCTGCTCCTCGCTCCAGTGCAGAAAGTGCCGGAGGACGGTGCGGAACTGCAGCAGTGCCGTGTAGTCCCCCTGAGTCATCCCTTCCTCCCGGAACGCCGAGCGAGGAGCGGGATCCGACGCCGCGGGTGTCGCAAATGACCCCACGGGCCGTGCGCCGGACGGCATCACGCCCCGCGTGGCAATCCCCGCCTGAGGACCTCCGCCAGGACGACGGCATCGTTGTGGTCGGTGTCCTTGGCGGCGTAGACGAGCGTCAGGGTGCCTTCGCGAGCCCGCCCACGCAGGCTCGCCAACGCTGCGCGATGCCCTCCGAGCTCGTGGAGATAGCGCCGCCGGAAGTCCGGAAAGCGGCTGGGATCGTGACCGAACCACTGCCGCAACTCGGTGCTCGGTGCCAGCCCCCTCTCCCACTCATCGAGCTTTGCCCGCTCGCGGGAGAGGCCCCGTGGCCAGAGTCGGTCGATGAGGATTCGATACCCGTCGGAGTCCTCGGCGGGCTCATAGGCACGCTTCAGGCGGATGTCCATCACATCTGTGCCCGTTCCTCGATCAGTGTGGCGTTGACGGTGACGTCGGCTCCGGCGAACAGGCGCGAGACCGGGCACAGCTCGGCGGCTTCGGAGACCACCAACGCAAACCCCGTGCGGTTCATGCCCTCGATCCGTCCCTTGGCCTCGATGACCGAGCTCGAGATCGTCGGCACCCCATCGACCTCCTCGAGGGTGACCGTCGCATCGACCTCGAGGACCGAGGGCGTGACACCGGTCTCGGCGAGTTTCAGCCCCAGGGCCATCGCGAAGCAGGACGAATGAGCGGCAGCGCACAACTCCTCCGGGCTGGTCCTGCCCTGAGGGTCTTCGATGCGTGACGCCCACGTCACGTCGAGGCGATCGATCCCCTCGGTGCCGACCTCGATCACGCCGTGGCCCGCGGCCAGGCTGTCGGTCCAGGTCGTCCTTGCACTTCGAACCGCGATCGACACATTCACTCCTTCGCATTGAAGTTTGTCGGTCTCGCCTATTTATACAGAGTGACTGTAGAAACTGTCCAGGGCATCGAACCTTGGGCGATTGACGAGTCAACGGCCAGCCTGCACATCTTTTACACACGAAAGATGTGTAAACTATCGACATGTCACCCCCGATCGACAGCGGCTCGACCCTCGGAACACTGGCGGCCGAGCAACCGCTGCGGATCGCCCTCTTCGAGCGCCTGCGCCTGGACTACTGCTGCGGAGGATCGACCAGGCTGGACGATGCCTGCGCGCGGCGAGGCCTCGACGTCGACTCTGTTCGAGAGCAGATCGAAGCCGTCGATCGGGACGGCCTGCGGCCCGATCAGGCGATGCCCGAATGGCGACCTCGAGAGGCGACCATCAGCGAACTGTGCGAGCACGTCGTCTCGGTCCACCACGACCGTATGCGCGAGGAGATGCCGAGGATCTCCGAACTGCTGGAGACCGTGGTCCGCGTCCACGGCGCAGATCACTCCGACCTCGAGATGGTCGCGCGGACCTTCGCCTCCCTGCGTACCGAGTTGGAGGAGCACATCGAGGAGGAGGAGCTGGTCCTCTTCCCTACCTGCAGGGGCCTCGAGCTGGGTTCCATCGACCCGGCAGGCGTCGAGCCCGGCTTGATCGATCGCCACCGGGCCGAGCATGAGGCGGTGGGCAGGAAACTCGCTGCACTGCGCGACCTGGCCGGGGGCTATGAGCTCTCACAGGCCCTCTGTTCGACCCACCGGTCCCTGCTCGAGGGGCTTCTACGCTTCGAGACCGATCTCCACCTACACGTTCACGAAGAGAACAACGTTCTGCTCGAGCGGGTCGGCGCGATGCTCGATGGGCCGCGGATCGCAGGTGCGACGACGCTCGACGTACTGATCGAGACCCTCGTCGAGCTCGCGGAGGCCGGGCGCGCGGAGCGGGCGAGCCGTCTCGCCGCGACGGCTTATGCCGGGCTGCGGCGAGCCGAGCCCGATCAGGCTCAGCGCCTGAACGCACTCATGCACAAGCTGATCCTTTCCCCGCGACACAACGACCACAAGGAGTGACAGATGCCAAAAGCCGACCCCGACCTCGACGTCCGCAACGAGGCGCCGGCCCGCCGCCATGAACTGATCTTCGAGACCTGGGAGGCGCTCGCCGCCGGCGAGGGCTTCGTCCTGGTCAACGATCACGACCCGAAACCGCTCGAATACCAGTTCGCCGCCGAGCACCCCGGAGAGTTCACCTGGGACTACCTCGAGCAGGGTCCCGAGGTCTGGCGCGTGCGGATCGGCCGGTCGGCGGAGGCGAACGGCTAGCCGTGGCAGACGGCGCCCCCGGGCTGGCCGCGCTGGCCGAGGATCCCTCGGCGGACCTGGTGCACGACCTGCTGCACGGGGTGATCGACCCCGAGCTCGGTATCGACATCGTCGAGCTCGGCCTGCTCCGCGAGGTGACGGTGCAGGCGGGAGTCGCCCGCATCCGCTTCACCGTCACCACGCCCGCCTGCCCGCTCTCCGGCTACATCGAAGACGAGATCCACGCCTGCCTCGCGCAGGCGCCGAATCTGCGGCACGTTCTCGTCGAGAGCGAGCTCGATCCGCCCTGGCGCCCGGAGGACATGAGCGAGATCGCTCGCGAGGCGCTCGGGTGGAAGGATTGAGCGACCCGGCCCGGCCCGGCTCATCGCGCCTGCCGAGGCGGGCGCCGCTTCTCGCCGCGGCGCTCGTCGCGCTGCTGGCAGGCCTCTGGGCCGGCCTGCTGCGCCTGGGAATCGACCTGCCCCCATTGCGACCACAGTTGGCCGGCCTGCACGGTCCGCTGCTGGTGCTCGGCTTCCTCGGCACCCAGATCGGCCTTGAGCGAGCGGTGGCGCTGCGCCGCCCGATTCCCTGGCCTTATCTCGCTCCTACCTTCGCCGCCGCGGGCGCCCTTTGGCTCCTGGTCGGGCTGCCCAGCTCGACCGGTCAGGTCCTGCTGGTGCTCGGCGGTGCCGGCCTCTGCGCCGTCTTCATCGCCGTCCATCGGATCGATCCGACCTGGCACAACACCGTCATGGGACTAGGCGCCGGGGCCTGGATGGCGGGAGCGACCGTCTGGCTGGTCGATGGCCAGGTCGCTCCCGCGATGCCGTTCCTGGCGGCGTTCCTGGTGCTGACGATCGTCGGCGAGCGACTGGAGCTCTCAAGGATGCGCCGGCCTGCGCCGCGCGCCCGGACGGTGCTGCTCCTCGCGATCGCCCTCTTCGCCGGCGGCGTAGCCCTGACCGTGTGCGACCCCGGGCTCGGCGTCCGCGTCGCCGGGGCGGGTCTGCTCGCGCAGGCTGCCTGGCTGGCGCACTACGACGTGGCCCGCCGTACGATCCGGATGTCAGGCCTCACCCGCTACATGGCCGTCGCATTGCTCGCCGCCTATTGGTGGCTGGCGGTAGCCGGGGCGCTCTGGCTCTGGGCGGGGGAACTCCCGCCGGCCGGCTCTACCTATGACGCGATGGTGCACACCATCTTCCTCGGCTTCGCCTTCTCGATGGTCTTCGCGCATGCGCCGGTGATCGTGCCCGCGGTGCTGGGCATTGCCCTGCCCTACCGCCGGGCGATGTATGGCCCGCTGGCGCTCCTGCACGCCGGGCTCGTCCTGCGACTGTTCGGCGACCTGCGAGGCGAGGTCGCGATCTGGCAGTGGGGCGGGGGGCTCGACGAGGCCGCGATCCTGGCCTTCATCGGCCTCGCCGCCTGGAGCGCGATGAAAGCCCGGGGACTTCGGCTCGGGGCCGCTCGTCTGCACCCGCGGCCGGTCGAGGCCTCACCCCGACCGGCCGCCGGGGCACCGGACCCCCAGCGGCCCATACATGGACATATCCGATCCAGGTGAGCGTCGCCAGCACCACGTGCACCCAGACGATCTCGGTCGGGAGGGCGAGCGCGTACTGGGTGATGCCGACCACACCCTGCGCCGCGAGCAGCAGACAGACGAAGGCGAGAGTGCCGGCGACCTCGGCGCTCGCGCCACGCCGCCGCGAGAACCACCAGGCGCCGACAGTAGCCAGGCCGAGGACGGTGACCATGAAGCCGTGTGCGGCGACGAGCACGCCCAGGGTGGCATCGCCCCACCAGCCGATCCGGTGAACCATTTGGCCCGTCCCCGAGGCGCCCGCGTGCGGACCGGCGGCCGTCGCCGCACTGCCGAGCACGAGCACCACGGCCGCGCCGCCGACGAGCACGCGAAGGCCGAGGATCGTCGCGCGATCGCCGCCGGAACGACCGAGCTCATCGGGGTCCAGACGCGAGCGTCGCCACAACTCGAAGGCGGCGATCAGGATAAGCATCGAGATCCAGTAGTGGGCCATCACCCAGACAGGCGCGAGTTTGTAGAGGACCGACTCGCCGCCGACGATCGCCTGGACGAGCACGCCGAGCGGCAGGAGCGAGGCAAGCAGCCGTAGATCCCGCCGTGGCGATCGCAAAGGACGTCGCAGGTAGGAGCCGACCCAGGCGGCGAGAGCGGCGACTGAGACCAGGACGATGAAGACGCGGTTGCCGAACTCGATCAGCGAGTAGCTCTTCAACGGCGGATGAAACGAGGTGGCGGTACATCTCGGCCAGCTGGAGCAGCCCAGTCCCGAGCCGGTCAGGCGGACGGCGGCGCCGGTGAAGACAACCAGGGTCAGAGTCACGAGAGCGGCGAGGGCGACCTTCTCGTAGCTGGCGGCGCCGATCGACCAGCGCTCGCGCCGACCGACGAGCCCGCCCGAGCGCGATCCGCCGATCACGGACCAGGCGAGACGGGAACCCGGCCTGCCACGACCGTCGGCGCCCCGTCGAGGGCGTCCAGCGCGCGGCCCGCCGACATCGAGACGCAGGTGAAGATCGGCGTCTCGGACTCGGTGTACTCGCTCGACT
>JAFDWG010000077.1 GCA_018268605.1 Actinomycetota bacterium
ACCCTCGGAGAATCACCGCACTCCCTCCCGTCCTGGGCGTCTCATGGAGGTCACAGCCTGCCAGGACCTCCATGAGACGCCCAGGGCACCGAATCTAGGACTGCCGCAACGGCCGGAACCCGGCCGTCACCGCCCGCCCAACGCCGGCCGTTCCTCGCACCGAAGGCGCCAGAGCTCCGGTGGGGCGGTGCCTTCGGGGCGGGGACGGAAGGACGGGTAGGCGGGGCGCGGGGCGCCTTCGGTGCGGCGCTCGACCGCGACCATGATCTCGCCGGCCATCGCGGAGAGAGCGCGGAGGGACTGGTGGCGGTTCTGGCGGGCGCCGAGGTCGACCTCGGCGAGGCCATCGAGTCCCGCGATCGCGAGGGCGTCGATCAGCATCGCGATCTCGACGCCGTAGCCGACCGGGACCGAGAGGCGCTCGAAGAGGCCGCGGCGGATCGCCATCTCCCCCGCCAGCGGCTGGGCGAAGCCCGAGAGCGCCGGGAAGTGGAGGTTCAGGAGCGGCCGGGCGACCAGCTCGGTCACCCTCCCCCCTTCGCCTTCGCGGACCTCCTCGCCGAGGGCCAACGGGCGGCGGAAGGCTCCCTTGACCAGGCCGAGGGACGGGTCGAGCAGCATCGGGCCGAGCAGACCGGTGAGGAAGCCCGAGCGGAAATCGGCAGTGTCGGCGTCGAGGAAGACGATCAGGTCGGAGGCGGTCGCCCCGGCCGCGCGCCACATCGCGTCGCCCTTGCCACGACCGGGACCGAGCTCGGGTCGCAGCTCGGACTCGAGCAGGACGCGGGCGCCGTGCGCGGCGGCGATGGTGGCGGTGCCGTCGGGCGAATCGGCATCGATGACGACCAGCTCGTCGACCAGGCCGGTCTCGCTCATGGGCGCCAGGGCGTCCAGGATCGTGCCGATCGTCCCCGCGCATTCGCGCGTCGGCAGGATCGCCGCGACCGTCGTCGCCTTCACCTCCAGCAGGCCCTCGGCCGAGAAGTCGGCGCCCGAGTAGCGACGCTCGGTGAGCCAGCGGGCCAGCTCGAGATCGCGGGCAAGGCCTCTCTCCGCCCGCCCCTCCGTGCGGGCGGCGGTGACGACGCTCACGGGCCGGAGCCGATGCACCTGGATCCCGGCGGCGACCAGGCGGTCTTCCAGCTCCTGATCCTCGAGCGCCGCCATCCAGGCCATGCCGCCGGCGCGGCGATAGGCGTCCGGGGTGACACCGAGGCTGGCGCCGGAGAAGTGGGCGTGCTCGGCGGGACCCCGGGCGGCGGCCTCGCGGGTGCGGGCGGCCAGCTGCGCCTCGCGGTGGGCGAGGACCGCGGGCGGGAGCGCCGCCGCTTCGGCCGGGTCGAGGACGACCTCCCCGCCGATCGCCTCGGCGCCCGCCGCGATCGCCTCGAGCTGCCGCGCGATCCAGTCCGGCGCGACGACCGAGTCAGCGTCGGTCGAGGCGAGCAACCCTCCGTGCCGTCCCAAGGATTCGAGCCGCGCGCAGCCGATGTCCATCCCCGTCGCCCGTGCCGGCCCCGCCCCTTGCCCAGGCCCCTCGACCGTGTGGATCGCCGGCCCCTCCCGACCTACCCGACCGTGTCCTTCCGAGCTTAGGGGCCATATATGGCCCCTAAGCTCGGACACACGGGCGGTGGTGGCGTCCTCGCAGGCGTCGAGGACGACGATCACCTCGAATTCGTCGCTCCGCACCTCCACCTGGTCGACGAGCGCCTGCAGGCAACGGCCGATCAGGCGCTCCTCGTTATGGGCGGGGACGACGACGACGGCGCGGACGGAGTCGCGGGGCGCCGGCAGCGTCCCGACGGCGGCGGCGCTCAGCTCCACGGCGCCCGTTCCTCGATCAGGTCGCGGCCACGCTCGTAGGCGGCGTCGTCCAGGTGGGAGACCACGCCGACGAGCTCGCCGGCCTTCCCGTACCAGCAGGCGAACGCACCTTCCTCGCCGGGCTCGAAGCGCGACTCGTCGTGGCCGTCGCCCCAGCCGACGAACTTCAACGTGTGGACGCCGATCACCGACCAGAAGCCCGGCGCCACGTCCCACGCCGCCTCCTTCCCGGCCATCGTCTTACCGGCGATCTCACCCATGTTCAGCGCCTCGCCCCAGTGTTCGACCCGCAGGCGGCGGCCTGCGGTCGTGTTGAAGGCGAAGGCGACGTCGCCGGCGGCGAGCAGGCGCGGGTCGGCGGACTCCATCGTCGGGCCGACCTGGACCCCGTCTTCGACCGGTAGCCCGATCGCGGCGGCGAGCCCGTCGTTGCGCTCGACCCCCAGCGCCAGCAGGATGCGATCGGCGACCCGCTCCTCGCCGTCGGCGAAACGTGCCCGGGCGGAGCGGTCGCCGGCCGGGCGGATCGAGTCGAGCTCGGCCTCGGGGAGGATCTCGACGCCGAGTCCTTCCAGCCATCCGGCGATCTCGGCGGCGACCTCGGGGCCCAGCCGCTTCGCCTGCGGCGCCTCCTCCAGCGAGGCGATCGTCACCGCAGCGCCGCGCATCGCCAGCGAGGCGGCGGCCTCGCAGCCGATGAAGCCCGAGCCGACCACCAAAACGGCGTCCCCCGCGCCGATCTCCCCCAGCCGTTCGCTGTCGCCGATCCGTCGCACCGTCTGCACGGCGGGGCCGTCGGCGCCGGGGATCGGCGGGACGATCGGGTCCGCCCCGGTCGCCAGGAGAAGGCGGTCGAAGGCCACGGCCTCACCGCCGACGGTCCAGACATCGGCCCTGCCGAGGTCGACCTCCGCCACCTCGGCGTCGGTCCGCAGGTCGACCCCATGCTCCTGATACCAGGCCGCGTCGACCAACGGCAGCGCCTCCCGCCCCGACTCGCCACGCAGGAAATCCTTGGTCAGAGGCGGACGTTCGTACGGCGGGTCGGGCTCACGGGCGAGGATCGCCACCGACCCGTCGCCTCCGGCATCGCGGTACGCGGCCGCGGCGGCCTGGCCGGCGGGGCCGCCGCCGACGATCACGATCCGCTCCGCGCTCACCAGCGCGCCACCCGGCGGTCGAGCAGATAGTCGTCGGTGGCGAAGCGGGCGACGGGAGCGAGGCGCGTCTCCGCGTCGATGATCGCGTGGACGTCGTCCCCGGTCAGCCGGCGCCGCCGGTCCGGGTGGCGCCAGCTGACGACGAGGAGAGTGCCGCCCGGAGCGAGCGCCGCTTCCATCCGCTGCAGGCCGAGGCGCACCAGCGGCTCGCTCCAGTAATAGAGGGTCTCGGCGCAGACGATCGTGTCGAAGGGGCCGGCGGGCATCTCCTCGGGGAGCGAGCGGCGCAGAAGCTGCACGTGGTGACGGGATCTACGCAGGCGCCGACGGGCCCGCTCGAGCGCCGTCGGGCTGAAGTCGACGGCGAGCAGGCAGGACGTGCGCGGCGCGAGCATCGCGGTGAAGACGCCGATCGAGCAGCCGAGCTCCAACGTGCGGCCGGTCCGCTCGGGCAGGAATTCGAGCGTATGGCGGTACTTGCGCTGCTCGTACTCGCTCGTCTCGTAGCCCCAGGGGTCCTCGGATTCGCGGGCGAGGCGCTCGAAGTGCTCGACCGGGGCGCGGTCGCGGAAGGTCGGCGCGGCCATCATCGGGCGAGCCTCTCTCCGCCGAGTCGCGCCAGCAGTGGGTCGAGGCGGTGCTGGAGGAGGAAGGTCTCGAGGTCGCGCCGGGCGCGGTCGAGGCGCCCCGCGGTGACGAACTGGTGCGAGCCGCAGGCCGCGGCGGCGGTCTCCAGGATCGCTTTCGCCGCCCGGTCGATCTCCGCCCGCATCGCGATGCTGGTCGAGCGCGGATCGGCGCAGGGGGGAGCGGCGAGAGTGTGATCGCCGTCGAGGAGGGCGCCGAGCGTCGGGGCGGCCGCCGAGGGGCGGATCGCCGCGTCGGCGACGCGCGCGGCTCGGTCCAGCCAGGCGTCGACGGTCCCCCCGGCGGCCTCGATCCGGCCGACGGCGAGCCGGGCGAGCGGGTCATCCGCACGGCCCGCCCCGACCAGCGCGTCGAGCGCGGCCTCGGCGGCAGCGTCGACCATCCCGGCCCAGGTGGCCGCGGTCCGCATCGCGTCGCGCGAGAACCACGGGTCGCGGCCAAGCTCCCCCGGCCCGCCGAGAATCGCCGTGACGGGGGCGTCGTGGAAGACGACACGGTGGCTCTCGGAGGCGCGCAGGCCTGCGGCCCGGTACCAGTCGCGATCGACCTCGACCTCCTCCCCGCAATCGAGCAGTACGAGCGCCGGCGCGGTGCCGTCGTCGCTTCCGACCATCACCATCGCCGCGTCGACGCCGCCGGCGCCCGAGCAGAAGGTCTTGACGCCGCGCAGGACGTGACCGGTCCCCGACTCGTGCAGGCGGGCCGGCTCCCCCTCCCCGCCGCGGGGGTCGGCGCCCCAGACGCCGAGCAGGCGCCCGTGGTCTTCGACCGCCGCCAATTCACGGTCGCGAAGCCCAGGAGACGCGACGATTTCGAGGCGCTCGACCGCATTCAGGTGCCCGTCGAGGATGCGGGCGACCGAGGCGTCGGCCGCCGCGACCCGCCGCAGCATCGCCCACTCGCCCGCGACCGGCACCCCGGCGCGGGCCGCGCCGATCGTCGCCACGAGTGCCCCGGCCACGGCGAGCGCCTCGAAAGCCTCACGGGGGAAGCGCGGCTCGCGATCGAGCTCCGGCGCAGCCGAGGCGATACCCGCCAGTGCCTCGTCCAATGGTGCGTTCGTACTTCCGGATCGCAGGCGAGCAGAAGTACGAACGCCCTCCGGCGTGGCGTCCTGAGGCGTGTCGCACGTGGGTCTCACGCCAGGACCCCTTCGCTCTCCGACACGGTCGCCGTGCTCAGCTCGGCGCGCTCGGCGGTCGCCAACAGCAGCTCGGTCAGCGCCACCGTCTCCGGGCAGCCTTCGCGCCGGGCACCGGGGCCGAGGGCGTCGTGCATCAGGATCACGTCGCCACCGCGCAGCCCGCCCTGCGCCTCCAGCGCGCCGAACATCTTCCGCACATCGTCCCCGCGCCAGTCGTGGGTGTCGACGTTCCAGCCCCAGAGGCGCAGGTCGCGCTCGCCGGCCAGCCGCCGCGTCGCGTCGGTCTCGATCCCCCACGGCGCCCGCCAGGCGCGCGCCCGGACACCGAGCCCCTCCAGCATCCCGGTCCCGATCGTCACGTCTTCCTCGATCCCGGCGTCGGTGCGCTGCGAGTGGCGGACGTGATCGAGGCAGTGGAAGCCGACCTCGTGCCCGGCCTCGACCATCGCCTCGACCAGGTCGGGATGCTCCTCCGCCCGCCGCGCCTGGACGAAGAACGTCGCCTGCGCCGAGCGCCGCCGCAAGGCCGTCAGGACGCGCGGCGTCCAGGTCGGGTCGGGCCCGTCGTCGAAGGTGAGGCAGATCGTTCCGGACACAGGGGACCGGTACCCGGTCCTGGGCCGGGATAGCCGGGATCTCAGCGCGAGCGGTTCCGCGACCCGATACCGGTCGCGAGCTCCCCGAGGCGCAGTGGCCCGCCCGCCTTCGGGTCGAGCGGCGGGGTCTTGCCGCCGCTGCCGTGACGAAGCCCGCCGAGCAACTCGGCGAGCGCTTCGAGCGAGGTCTTCTTCGGCTCCCAGCCGAGTTCGCGTCGCGCCCGCCCGGTGTCCATCAGCGGCACTCCGACGGCGAGATCGATCCAGCCCGCATCGGCCGGCTGGAGGTGCGCGCGCCAACTGAGCGAGGCCGCGGTGCGGACGGCCACGGCCGGGACCGGGAGGCGGCGCGCGTGGAGGTGCGAGGCGAGCTCCGGCGGGCCGATCGTCGGTTCGGCGGCGATGTTGAAGGCACCCTCCACCTGGTCGACTACCGCCCGCCGGTAGGCCTCGCCGACGTCGTCGGCATGCACCGCCTGGAAGCGGAGGCCGGCTACGTCAGGCACAAAGGGGATCAGCCGCGGCCGCACCAGCAGGTTCGGCAGCAGCGGGCCGAGGAAGAAGCGGCGGATCTCGCTCGCCGCCTCGGCCTTGAAGATCAGGCCTGGGCGCAGGCGCACGACGCGCATCCGGCTGCCGGCCGAGAGGTCGTCAAGAAGCCGCTCGACCCGCGCCTTGTGGCGCGAGTAGCCGGAGGTCGGGATGCCCTCGGTGGGCCATGACTCGTCGACCTGCTCGTCCTTCGGCCCCGGCGAGTAGGTGCCGACGGAGGAGGCGTAGACCAGCGCCCCGACGCCCGCCTGCGCAGCGGCGCCGAAGACCCGTTGACTGCCGAGCACGTTGACCCGCTCCATCGCCGGCTCGTCGTGGGACGGCTGGATCGCCCAGGCCAGGTGGACGACCGCGTCGGCGCCCTCGAAGAGCGGCGCCAGCGGCGTCACGGTGACGTCGGCCTGGTCCCAATGCACCTTGGGGAGGGACAGGGAATCGGGTACGCGGCGTGCCAGGCCGACGATCTCCGTGACCTGAGGGTCGCGGCCCAAGGCCGCCAGCACACTCGTCCCGACGTTGCCGGTTGCTCCGGTGACCACGACTTTCATCGGGCCTCGGTACCCCGGCCCGAACCTGTTTAACGAGCGCCTCGCGGGTACCCCAGGCGACGAGCAAAACGACGTGAGGGGTGATCAGGATGGCGAGCGAGACCGGCCACATAACCGGCACGAAGGACAAGGACTACAACATCATCTGGTTCACCGAGCAGTGCCTGAGCAACGTACTGCGGCTCGAGAGCTACGCCGAAGACGCCGACCGCGCGGGCGACACCGACCTGGCCGACTTCTTCCGCCGCGCGCAGGAGACGAGCCGCAAGGGCGCCGACCAGGGAAAAGAGCTGCTCGCCTCGCGACTGGCGGCCTAGCCCTGAACGGCCTACCCCCTGGGCCCCGGGTAGGGGTCCTGTCACAGACGTTCGGCTTCCACCGCGACCCGCTCGGGTTCCTGCGGGCGGGGCAGGTGGAGCTCGGCGACGTCTTCACGATCCGCCTGCTGACCGCGCGGCCGACGGTGGTCGCCGCGGCGCCGGAGTCGGTCGCCGAGTTGCTCGAGGCCGATCCGGCGAGTGCCCACGCGGGCGAGGCGCGGCGGAGCGTCCTCCCCTTCGCCTCCCCGCGCTCGATCTTCGGCGGGGACGGGGCCGCACACGACGAGGCCCAAGCCCACATGGCACCGGCCCTCTCCGCCGCGGCGGTCGACGCGCGCCGCGAGGAGATGGAGGCGATCGCGACCCGCCATGCCGAGGCGTTGCCACGCGACGGCACGCCGATCCGCCTGCTGGAGCGGGTCCGCGAGGTGACCGACGAGATCTTCGTGCGGGTGGTGCTCGGGGTGCGGGACGAGCGCCTCGTCGCGCGGCTCGTGGGCTCGATCCGCCACATGCTGCGCACTCCCGGCAACCCGCCGGTGACCCTGCCGGGACCAGGGGACGGGCTGGCCGGCGCGCTCGGCCAGAAGCTATTCGAACGGCGCCAGGCCCCGGCGCTCGCGGCGCTGACCGAGGCGGTCGGGGACGAGGGGCGCGCGGAAGAGCTGATGTCGCTGGCGATGGCCGCGCAGGAACCGCCGGCGATCGCGCTCACCTGGGTGCTCGACCGGCTCGGCCGCGACTCGGAGCTGGCCGAGGCCTACCTGACGATGCCCGACGGCGAGGCGGCCGACGCGGTGGTCAAGGAGACGCTCCGTCTGCAGCCGCCCGCCTCGGCGGCCCTGCGTAAGCTCACCGCGCCGCGACAGGTCGCCGGCTTCGACCTGCCCGCGGGCGTCGACGTGATGGTCCCCTCGACGCTCGTCCACCGCGACCCGCGCGGCTTCGAGGATCCCGACGGCTTCCACCCCGAGCGCTGGTGCGCCACGCCCCCGCCCCACGCGCCGTACTTCCCCTTCGGCGGCGGCGCCCGCCGCTGCGTCGGCGAACACCTCGCCCATGCCGAGCTGGCGACGGTCGTCCCGGCCTTCCTGCGCGTCGCACGTCCGGTGCCCCTGGCGCCGGAGCCAGAGCCGATGGTCCAGCGGGCCACCGTGCTCGTGCCGAAGCACGGCCTGCTGGCGCGGGTACCCCTGCGAAACCGATGAAGGAGGCGTGATGAACGACGACGACAGAAGGCTCGCGGTGATCACCGGGGCGTCCAGCGGGATCGGCTTCGAGCTGGCCAAGGTCTTCGCCGAAGAGGGCTTCGACCTGATCGTCACCGCCGAGGACGACGAGTTGCAGGCGGCGGCGAGCGAGCTGAACCAGATCGGCCGCGGGGTCGACGCGGTGCGCGTCGACCTCTCCCGCCCCGAAGGAGTCGAGGAGCTCTACGAGAAGGCACGTGCCGACGGCCGCGCGATCGACGCGCTCTGCCTCAACGCGGGGATCGGCGCGGGGGGCGACTTCGCCCGCGAAACGGAGCTGGCGAAGGAGCTGCGCCTGGTCGACCTGAACGTGCGATCGACCGTCCACCTGGCGAAGCTGACGCTCGCCGATATGACCTCGCGCGACGAGGGCCGGGTCCTCTTCACCTCCTCGATCGCCTCGACCATGCCGGGCGCCTACCAGGCCGTCTACAACGCCTCGAAGTCCTTCGTGCAGAGCTTCGCCGAGGCGATCCGCAACGAGCTGAAGGACACCGGCGTGACGATCACCTCGCTGATGCCGGGGCCGACCGACACCGAGTTCTTCGAGCGGGCCGAGATGAAGGACACGAAAGTCGGCTCCGGCGAGAAGGACGATCCGGCCGAAGTGGCGCGCCAAGGTTTCGAAGCGCTGATGTCCGGTAAGGAAAAGGTCGTGGCGGGTTCGATGAAGAACAAAGTCCAGGCCGCGGCCGCCGGTGTCATCCCCGACAAAGTGAAGGCGGAGATGCACCGGAGGATGGCCGAACCCGGGTCCGATGAATGAGGAGCCTCCCCCGCGAGACCTGCCGGCCGAAATCGACCTCGGCCGGCATCGCGACTTCCGGGGGCGAGGAGCCGGCCAGTGGCTGCGGCGCGGGTTCCTCCTTCTACTCCTCGCCCTCGTCGTCGCCGCGCTGGCCAACGCCTTCGGCCAGGCCGACGCGACCGACACCGCCGAAGGGCCTGGCGCGACGCTGAGCGTCAAAGCGCCGAGCCGCGTCCGCGGCGGCATCACCTACCAAGGCGAATTCGTCATCCACACCAAGGAAGCATTGGCGGCGCCGACGCTCGTCCTCTCCCGCGGCTGGGTCGACCAGACGACGATCAACACGATCCAACCCGAACCGGAAGGCAGCACCACCGACGCGGCCGGCGACCTGAAGCTCCGCTACGCGGCGATGCCCGCCGGCCGCACCCTGGTCGTCTACGGCCAGTTCCAGGTCAACCCGCTGAACGTCGGCCCGCACGACGGCGGAGTCGCCCTCTACGACGGCTCGAAGCCGATCGTCTCGATCCCTCGGTCCCAGTTCGACTTCCCCTAGGCCATGGACATCGTCATCCGCGCCGCGGTCATCTTCGTCTTCGTCTATCTCCTCACCAGGCTCCTGGGGCGCCGCGAGCTGAACTCCCTGGAGCCCTTCGACCTGATCCTGCTCGTCGTCGTCGGCGACCTCGTCCAGCAGAGCGTCACCCAGAACGACGAGTCGCTCACCGGCGCGATCCTCGTGATCTCCACCATCGGCCTCCTCACCGTCGCCCTCTCCTACCTCGCCTTCCGCTTCAGACGCCTCCGCCCGGTCCTGAACGGCGAGCCGATCGTCCTGGTCGAGGACGGCGAGATCATCGACGCCAACCTGCGCCGCCAACGCCTCACCCGCGAGGAGATCGGCGCCGAGGCCCGCCTCGAGGGCATCTCGGCGATCGACGATGTGAGGTGGGCGATCCTCGAGACCAATGGCCGGATCA
>JAFDWG010000078.1 GCA_018268605.1 Actinomycetota bacterium
GCCAAGCACCCAATGTACCTGCGCCGCCCCGCGGCCCACTCCGCCGCCCGCGACCCTATTGTTGCCCACCCTTTGTACGACGCTGTCCAGCACCAGACCGGCGGCAGGGGCCGCGGCCGATCCATCCCTCCCTGGCCCGATGCCCGACCCCTGCGCGCCTGGCAAAAGGAGGCGACCGAAGCCGTCCGCGCGCACTCGACCGGCGGCTCCGGAAGCTTCCTCGCCTCGGCGACGCCGGCGGCCGGGAAGACGACGTTCGGCCTCCACATCGCCCACCGGATGCTGGTCGCCGGGTTCGTCCAGCGGGTCGTCGTCGCCGGGCCGACCACCCACATCTGCCGCCAATGGGCGGCCGACGCGGCGCGGTACGGGATCGACCTCGAGCCGAACCGGCCGAACTCCGACGGGCCCGAGTCGGGTGACTTCCACGGCGTCGCCGTCACCTACCAGACGATCGCCGCCGGCCCCGACACCCACCGCGACGCCGCCGGCCGCCGCACCACCCTGCTGATCGCCGACGAGCCCCATCACATGGGCGACATGGCCGCCTGGGGCCTGCGCGCCCGGCGCGCCTTCGATGGCGCCCGCTTCCGCCTGCTGCTCTCGGGGACGCCGTTCCGCTCCGACAACTCGGCGATCCCCTGGGTCACCTACGACGACGAGGGCATCAGCCGCGCCGACTACGTCTACGGCTATCCGCAGGCGCTGCGCGACCGGGTCTGCCGGCCGATCACCTTCCTCCCCTACGACGGCGAGATGGAGTGGGTCTCCGACGGACGCCTGAAAACCGCCGACTTCGACCTCGTCCTCCCCGCGGCCGAGTCGGCCCGGCGCCTGCGCACCGCCCTCTCACCGGAGGGCGAGTGGATGGGCGAGGTGCTGCGCGACGCCGACGCCCGGCTATCCGAGGTGCGGGCCGAAGGACACCTGGACGCGGGCGGGCTCGTGATCGCCTCCGACCAGGAGCATGCGCGGGCGATCGCGGCACGGCTCGGGATGATCGCTTCCGAGCAGCCGGAGATCGTGATGAGCGACGAGCCGGGCGCCAGCCGCCGGATCGCCGAGTTCGCCGACGACGACCGGCGCTGGCTGGTCTCCGTCCTGATGGTCTCCGAGGGCGTCGACATCCCCCGCCTGCGGGTCGGCGTCTACGCCACCGCGGCCCGCACCGAGCTCTTCTTCCGCCAGGTCGTCGGCCGCTTCATCCGCGTCACGCCCGGCGGCCCGCGACGCCAGATGAGCTACCTGCTGATGCCGGCCGACTCGCGCCTCAAGGCCCTTGCCCATGACATCGAGATGGAGCGCCGCCACGCCCTCGACCTGTCGCCGAGCGAGGAGGAGGCCGACGACGAGTTCGACGAGCCTCCCAAGGAGCCCGGCGAGGGCGGCGGCTTCGCCGTCCTCAGCTCCGGCGGCGCCGAGCTCGACGACGCGATCATGAGCGAGACCGCCCTCCAGCTCTTCCCCACCGACGATCCGAAGCCCGTCGCCAAGCCGATCGTCGCCCCGATCGCCGCCCCGCCCGAGCCGCGCGAGCCCGAGCGCGAGTCTGCCTACGAAACCCGCGAGCGCCTGCGCGCCGAGCGCAGCCGCATGGTCGGCGACCTCGCCCGGCGCACCGGCAAGTCACACCGCGAAATCCAGTCCCGGATCAACCGCGAAACCAAGGTGAAATCCGTCGCCAGGGCGACGATCGAGCAGCTGGAACGCGGCAACGAGCTGCTCCGCCGCGACCTCTGGCGCTAGAGAGCCGACGAGCGCGGCCCGATCTCTCGGGCCGCGCGCCGGTCTCCCGGACTGCTGAGCGTCAGCCTTGCTTGCTCGCCGGCTCGTAGGTGCAGACGACCGGGCCGGAGCTCGACGTGGTTATCGGCGTGCTCGTGAAGGCGCTGACGTGGGCAGCGCCATCGACGCTCGCCGTCCAGACCGCGGGGGTGGCGGCGCTGGGCGAATCGAGCCAGATACCGGTGGTACCCGTGGGCGGACTCTGGTTGCCGGCGCTCTGGGCCAGCTGCTCGAGCTGCGCCGCGCTCGGCAGGGTGGCGTCCGGGACGATCCCAGAGCAGGCGGCGACGGCCTGGGCCCAGGTGTGGGAGCCGGTGGTGATGACGAACCCGCAGAAGCCGGCTTCCCCGACCCGGATCGGGCCGAACGCGCCGACCGCTTCGATGATGTTCGGCAACGGCGTGCAGCCGAAGACCAGCGTGTTCTCCAACACATCGCTTCCGGTGATCGTCCCGTCCTCGACCTGCACCAGCCCGGAGACCGAGTTCGGGGCAAGTTTCGAGGACGTGACCGCGTTGTCGGCGATTTTCCCGGTGGTCACGGCGTTGTCGGCGATCTTTTCGGTGGTCACGGAGTTGTTCGCGAGCTGAGTCGACGTCACCGAGTTGGCGCCGAGCTG
The DNA here is from genome assembly GCA_018268605.1 of Actinomycetota bacterium. Lineage (GTDB taxonomy): Bacteria > Actinomycetota > Thermoleophilia > Solirubrobacterales > 70-9 > VAYN01. The sequence continues at coordinate 2,405 of JAFDWG010000078.1, forward strand.
GCCGGTGGTGACGGCGCCGTTCGCGATCTTGCCCGTGGTGACGGCGTTGTTCGCGAGCTGCCCCGAGGTGACGGCGTTGGCGCCGAGCTGGCCGGTCCCCACCGCCCCGCCGGCGATCTTCCCGGTCGTCACCGCGCCGTTGGCGAGCTTCGCCCCGGTGACGGCTCCGTTCCGCAGGTCCTTGGTCATCACCTGCCCGTTCTTGATCGCCTTGCTCGTCACCGAGTTCTTCGGCAGTTGATTTGCGGCGTAGGCAGTGGCGCCGCCGATCGCGAACAGCACGGCGATCGTCGACATCACATTTGAGTAGGTCAGGCGTGCACGAATCCGACGAAACATTTCTCTCTCCCGGTCCGGTTTGAACTTGCGCGAGACAACCCATCGACATTAACCGCGCGATCGCCCGTAGGGCAAACCGAGCTAGATCAGGCGTCCGCGTGCCGGCTGCAAGGGGATCGTCCCGCCCCGACCTTCTGCAATTCACACCGAGGACGGCCGTCGGTAGGCCTCGCGGCCGAACCTTTTCGGGGGATCGTCCGTACACCGGCCGGTGGAAGCAGTAAGCGCCAGAGAACCGGCCCACGCCAATCCGACGCCCGGCGCGGACGATGATCGTCGGCCGGTCACGAGGCGCATCCTCCGGTGGCTCGGTCCGGCAGCCGCAGGGGCGGTGCTCGCTGCCGTGGCCTGGCGTCTCGGCAGCGGTCCGTTCCTCGACGGTGTAGGGGCGCTCGACGGACGCGCGCTCCTGGCCGCGGCGGCCGTCTTCCTCCTCACCACGCTCTGCTTCGCCTGGCGCTGGAAGACCGTGGCCGACGGCCTCGGCGTACGTCTTTCCCTGGCCGATGCTGTCATCTCCTACTACCGGTCCCTGTTCCTGAACCTCACGCTTCCCGGTGGCGTCGCCGGGGACGTGCACCGAGGGGTCCGCCACGGGCGAGAGGTCCGCGACCTCGGGCCTGCCCTGCGGGCCGTCGCCTGGGAGCGCACCGCCGGGCAGATCGTCCAGGTGGTGCTGACGATCGCGGTCCTCTTTCTGATGCCCTCGCCGCTGCGCTCGTCGATGCCGTTCGTGGCGCTGGGTCTGGCCGCGACGACGGTGGTCGTCGTCCTCGTCGTCCGTGCACGCAGGGGAGCCGAGCACTCCCGCTGGGAGCGTGTGCGGAGCACGGCGCTGTCCGACATCCGCAGGTTCGCGCTCGACAAGCGGGCGGCGACCTTGGTCGTGCTCGCGTCGACCGTCGCCGTCCTCGGCCACGTGCTCACTTTCGTGATCGCCGCCCGCGCCGTCGGGGTCACCGCGCCCGTGGTCCGACTCCTGCCGCTGGCGTTCCTCTCGATCATGGGCATGGCGCTGCCGAACATCGGCGGCTGGGGGCCGCGCGAGGGCATCACCGCCTGGGCGTTCTCGGCCGCGGGCCTCGGTGCCGGCCTCGGTGCCGCGACCGCCGTCGCATATGGAGTCATGGTGCTCGCCGCCAGCCTCCCCGGCGGGCTCGTGCTGCTTTTGGAGCGGCTCCCCCACACACGGAGCGCATCGTGAGCGACCCGACCACGTTCAGGTGCGCGAGCCGGCTGGAGATCGACCGTGGCGCCCCGGAAGTCTTCGACTACCTCTGTGACGTCGGCCGTTGGCCGGAGTGGGCGCCGACCGTCGAGCGGGGCTGGATCGCCGGCGGGGGGCCACCGGTGCCGGGCGCCCGGGTCGAACAGCGGGCCAAGCTGATCCTCGGACGCACCCGTCACCGAGTCCAGCGCGTGACCGTCGTCGAGGCCCCTCACCGCCTCGCGTTCGCCGGGCCCCTGGGCACCTCCACGGCGCGCTGGGGGATGGAGCTCACCCCGACCGAGGCCGGTCGGAGCGAGGCCGAGATGTGGATCGAGGTCGACCTCCGGAACATCATGCGCCTGCTCCCCCGCCGTCCCTTCAGGCAGCGGATCCAGCGGGTGATGGACGTCGAGATGGTCGCGATCAAAGCCGCGGTCGAGGAGCGCACGTGATGAGCACACGCGATGCCACGCAGGAGCGCCTGGTCGAGGTCTACCGCAGGAAGGCCAAGCACTACAACGTCGTCTCTCGGCTCTACCCGGTGCCCCTCTACCCCCAGCAGGCTCAGCGCCGCCGCGCGATCCGGGCACTCCGCCTGCGCCCCGGCGCCACCGTCGTCGATCTCGCCTGCGGCACCGGCCAGAACTTCCCGATGGTCGAGCGGGCGATCGGCCCCGAGGGCCGGATCGTCGGCGTCGATCTGACCGACGCGATGCTCGCCGAGGCCGAGCGCCGGACGAAGGAGAGCAGCTGGAGCAACGTCTGCCTCGTGCAGGCGGATGTGACCGGCTACGCCTTCCCGGGTGAGGTCGACGCGATCCTCTCCACCTACGCCTTCTCGCACCTGCCCGAGTACGTGGACCTGATCTCCCGCGGTGCCGAGGCGCTCACCGGCGGTGGGCGCTGGGTCGTGCTCGACCTCAAGGCCCCCGACAACGCGCCCCGTCTACTGGCCGACGCCGGGGCCGCGATCGGCAGCCCGTTCGGCTCGATCGACGAGTGGCTCGCGCGCCGCCCATGGGGGGAGATCCGCGCGGCCATGCAGGAGGCGCTGCCCGATCTCACCTGGAGCGAGCTGTGCTTCGGGACCGCGTTCCTCGCGGCCGGGTCGCCGACCCCGGACGGTGCCTCGCGATGACGGCTTCCCGGGGATCCGCGCGCGGGTCGCCTGAGCGCTGGTCAGCCGACCTTTTCCGCGACCAGGGCGATCTTGCGCACCCGCCCGCAACGCAGCCACTCGCTCCAGAGCCGGTGGGCGCACAGCAGTTCCTCCAGTGCCTGCCGGCCGATCTCCGCGGCGATCTCGGATGCGTCGGCGACGAACGCCCGCAGCAGCGCTTCGGCCATCGCGGCGTGCGCGGAGGTGCGGTCCTCGCGCCTGCAGGCGCGCAGCCCGACCCGGTCCAGGGACGCGAGCACCTCCTCCGCCGGGACGAGCCAGACGGTGTCGGCATCGGGCATCTCCTCCCGCTCCACCTCGGTAAGCGGCGCGCCGGCCTCGACCGTACAGGCGAAGCGCCCGCCGGCGACGAGCGCGCCCGCGATCTCCCGGAGCAACGGCTCCTTCTCGGGGAAGGCCAGAATCGTCTCGAGCAGGATCACCACCTCGAACGGCCCCGCCGGGACCGGCGGGATCCGTGCCACCTCGAAGCGACATGGCAGATCGCCTGCCAGGCGACGGGCCATGTCGATGGCGTCGGCGCTGTAGTCGACCCCGAGGTAGTCGCAGCCGGTCTCCCGCGTGATCAGGCGCCCCGGCCCGCCGATGCCGCAGCACAGGTCGAGCACCGAGACGGAGGGCGCGATTACAGCGTGGCGCGCCAGCTCCCTGATTTCATCGGCCCGCATGAAGCTCTCCTGTCCGACGAACTCGCCCGGCCCGTAGGCCCCGAGCCGTGCCCGCTCGAGGGCCCGCACGAAGGGAGCGCGTTCGTCCTGCCTCACCCCGACGATGCTAGCCGGCCGGATGCTCCCGGTCCGCGGTCGGAGCCCTAGGCGATGGCGGCAGATCCCTCTGGCGCACCCGCACGGACGACGCGACCGTCCCACCCCGCGGCGCTGAGCCTCCTCGCCGCGCAGACGTTGCTGATCGCGGGCCTCGCCATCACCGCCGGCCTCGACCGCGACGGCCTCGGGACCGCCGGCTGGGCGGCCGGGCTCGCCGCCGCGGGGCTCACGAGCCTGTCGCTGGCGCGCGCTCGCACCTACTGGGGCGGCGACCGCCTCGGACCGGCAGACTGGGTGACGCTCACCCGGGCCGCGCTCTCGATCGGGGTCGCGGCGCTGGTCGTCGATTCGTTCGCCAGACCGGTGCCGGTCGCGCTCCTGGTCTCGCTCGCATCGGTCGCGCTCGTCCTCGATTCGGTCGACGGGCAGATCGCCCGGCGCACCGGCACCACGTCGATGCTGGGCGGCCGCCTGGACGGGGAGGTGGATGCGTTCCTGATCGCGGTACTGAGCGTCTACGTCGCCCGCTTCGTCGGCACCTGGGTGCTCGCGATCGGCGCGGCACGTTATGTCTTCCTCGCGGCGGGATACGTCTTCCCGTGGCTGCGCGAGCCGCTGCCACCCCGAAACTGGCGCAAGGTCGTGTGCGCGATCCAGGGGATCGTCCTGACGGCGGCGGCCGCGCAGGTGCTACCGGCGCCTCTGGCGGAGGCCGCGCTCGCGGTCGCGCTGGTGCTGCTCGCCGAGTCCTTCGGCCGGGACACGTGGTGGCTACTGGAGCTCCGGCGTCGGGACGCCCGTCGATCCCGAGCCGGCATGGACCCGGCGCCGGCGGGCGGTCCGCCGGCGAGTCCCGGGCGCGGCCGGATACGGGCTGTCGTCGCCATCCTGCTGACGGTCGCGTCCTTCGCCATCGTGTGGGCGGCGCTCGTCGCCCCTGACGAGCCGGGCACCTTCGGCTCTACGGCGTTCGTCAGGGTCCCGATCGAGGGTCTGGTCCTGATCGTGCTCGCGGTCTTCCTGCCGGTTACCGGCCGGCGGATCCTGGCCGTGCTCGCCGGTCTGGTTCTCGCGCTGGTGGTCGTCCTGAAGGTGGTCGACTACGAGATCTTCACCTTGTTCGATCGCTCGTTCGAACCCCTCGGCGACATCGGGCAGATCGGCAACGCGCTCGAAACACTGCGCCTCGAGGCCGGGACGTCGCAGGCGCGGCTGATCGAGATCGGCGCCGCCGGGGGCGTGGTGGCGGCGGTCGTCCTCCTGCCCCTGGCGATGTTGCGATTGACGCGGGTGGCGGCGGACAATCGCCGGTTCGCGCTCCGCGCCGTCGCGGGCCTGGGCGCCGTCTGGGTGGTGTGCGCCGTGCTCGGCGCGCAGCTCGTCTCCCACACCCCGCTCGCCTCCGCCATCTCCGCCGGCGTGCTCGTCGACGAGGCGAAGACCGTGCAGGCCGAAGTCGACGACATCGGCGTCTTCGCCGCCCAGATCAAGCACGACCCCTACCGCGACGTACCGACCGGATCGTTGCTGCGGGCCCTGCGTGGGAAGGACGTCCTGCTCGTGTTCGCCGAGTCCTTCGGCCGGGTGGCGATCGAAGAATCCTCGTTCGCGCCCGCGGTCGACGAAGCGCTGGCCGAAGGAGACCGGCGACTGGCGAGCGCCGGCTTCCACTCCCGCAGTGGCTTCCTGATCTCCGCCACCTTCGGCGGCGGCAGCTGGCTCGCCCACTCGACCCTGAACGCGGGTCTCTGGGTCCACAACCTGCGCCGCTACGCCCAGCTGCTGCCGGAACGGCGCTTCACCCTCGCCTCGGCGTTCAATCGCGCCGGCTGGCGGACCATCGACGACATCCCCTCCAACGACAAGCCCTGGCCGGAAGGTAAGGCCTTCTACCACTGGGACCGGATCTACGACCGCTACCAGGTCGGCTATCGCGGCCCCAGCTTCTCCTACTCCTCGATGCCAGACCAGTACATCTACTCGGCGCTCCGACGGCTGGAGCTGGGGAAGACGCATCGCCGGCCGCTCTTCGCCGAGGTGGACACGGTGTCGAGCCACCAGCCCTGGAACCGCCTCCCGGAAGAAATCCCCTGGGACAAGGTCGGCGACGGCTCGATCTACGCCCACCTCCCCAATCACTTCGAAGGCGGGTCGTTCCTTTCCTATTGGGAAGACGCGCCGCGGGTGCAGGCGGACTACGGCAGGTCGATCGTCTACACGATCAACACCCTCACCAAGTTCATCGCGCGCTACGGAAAAAAGAACCTGGTGGTGATCGAGCTCGGCGATCATCAGCCGCGCAACCCGGTCACCGGCGAACAGGCCGGCCACCAGGTCCCGATCTCGATCATCTCCCACGACCCGAAGGTGCTGAAGCGGATCGAAAGCTGGGGCTGGAATCCGGGCCTCAAGCCGCGCAAGGATGCACCGGTCTGGCCGATGAGCTCCTTCCGCGACAAATTCTTCGAAGCCTTCGACTCGGGGCCGGCGGCCCGGTAGAGAGGAAATGACCATGTCCGAGCGCCCCTACATCCTGCTGAGCTGCGCCCTCTCGATCGACGGCTATCTCGGCAGCGCGGCACCACGGCGCCTCGAGCTCTCCAACGACGCCGACTTCGACCGGGTCGACGAAGTGCGCGCCTCATCCGACGCGATCCTGGTGGGGGCGACCACCGTTCGGCTCGACAACCCGCGGTTACTCGTCCGCTCGCCCGATCGTCGCGAGCGGCGACAGGCCCGCGGGCTGCCGCCGTCGCCGATGAAGGTCACCGTGACCGAGCGGATGGAACTCGACGCCCGAGCGGACTTCTTCACCGCCGGGAACGCCGAGAAATTCGTCTATTGCTCCAGCCCGCGCGTGCGCGACGCCCGCTCGCGGCTCGGGTCGGTGGCGACGGTCGTCGACGGCGGCCGACAGGTGATGATGCGCAACCTCAGCGAGGATCTTGGGGAGCGCGGCGTGCAGCGCCTGATGGTCGAGGGCGGTGGCAAGGTGCATACCCAATTCCTCACCGAGGACCTCGTCGATGAGCTGCAGCTGGTCGTCGCGCCCTTCTTCGTCGGCGACTCCCGCGCCACCCGGTTCGTCAGCGACGGGCACTTCCCTTGGAACCCCGACCGCCGGGCGCGGCTCGCCGAGGTGCGCCAGATCGGCGACGTCGTGTTGCTGCGCTACGCCCTCTCATCCCGCTTCGAGGACGCCTGCTTGGACATCTCGCCGCCGGCGGCCTGAGGTCCGTTCCTTCTCAAGGGAGGACGAGCAGGTCGGCGTGACCCACGGTGACCGCGAGTTCACCGGCGCCCGCCTGTCGGAGTCGCCGGCGGGCGTAGCGCTCGCACTCCCCGGCCAGCTCGGGCTCCTGCTCACGGGCGGCCTCCACCCATCCCCTGAACCACTCGGCGGTCAGGTCGGAATGCTCCGGCCCGAGTTGCCACCGACTGGGCCTGACGACGACCTCGGCGCCCAGCCGACGGAACGCCTCGGCGGCGAAGTCGACCGCGTCGGGCCCGAGCAGCCGGCCGCGCACCGTGGTGCGCCGCTGATGGGCGTCGAACGCGGCGGCCACCCTGGCGTCCAGCGGGTCGGCGGGCGCCATCTCGACCCGCCCGACCACCGAGAGAGTGAGCAGGACCGGGCAGCCGGCACCCGTGCAGAGGCCGGCCAACCGGTCCAGCTCCTCGCCGCTGAGCAGGTCCAGCAGCGCCGAAGCCGTGATCAGGGTCGCCCCCGCGAGGTCCTCGGGGCCCAGGCGGGCGAGGTCGGTGCGCCTCGTCTCGACGCCGACCGGGGAGCCGTCGGCCGCCGGCCCGGGCGGGTCGAGTGCCGCCCGCACCAGCAGACCCTCGTCGCGGTCGTG
>JAFDWG010000079.1 GCA_018268605.1 Actinomycetota bacterium
ACGGCCTGCCACTTGCCGTCTTTGGTTTTGAAGATCTGGTCGTTCTTGTCCATCCTGACCATCGGCTGGTTGGTCGGGATCTCGACGACCGGCATCTCGTAGATTTTCATGAACTCGGTCGCCTCGGTGAGGGCGGTACCGGTCATGCCGGAGAGCTTGTCGTAGAGGCGGAAGTAGTTCTGCAAGGTGATCGTGGCGAGCGTCTGGTTCTCCTCGCGGATCGCCACGCCTTCCTTCGCCTCGACCGCCTGGTGGAGGCCTTCCGACCAGCGCCGCCCCTCGAGGATGCGGCCGGTGAACTCGTCGATGATCATGACCTCGCCGTCGATCACGGCGTAGTCGTCGTCTTTCTTGTAAAGCGACTCGGCCTTCAGCGCCTGCACGAGGTGGTTGACGAGGTTGCCGTTCTCGGCCAGGTAGAGGTTGTCGATGCCGAGGAACTCCTCAGCGTTCTTCACCCCCCGCTCGGTCGGCGCGACGGTCTTGTGTTTCTCGTCGTACTCGTAGTCGAAGTCTGCGTCGGAGGTGTCTTTCGATTCGCCGAGGGATTTCAGTTTCTCTTTGTGCGGCACGCCGACCAGCTGTTTCGCGAGGCGGGCGAAGGTGTAGTAGGTCTGCGCCGCCTCTTCCGGGCGCCCGGAGATGATCAGCGGGGTCCGCGCCTCGTCGATCAGGATGTTGTCGACCTCGTCCACGATCGCGAAGTCGTGGCTCCGCTGGACGCATTCCTCCAGCGACTGGGACATGTTGTCGCGCAGGTAGTCGAAGCCGAACTCGGAGTTGGTGCCGTAGACGACGTCGCAGGCGTATTTCTGCTGGCGCGCGGCGTGGTCGTCGGAGTCCTGGACGGCGGCGACGGTGACCCCGAGGGCCTCGTAGATCGGCGTCAGCCATTCCGAGTCGCGGCGGGCCAGGTAGTCGTTGACGGTGACGACGTGGACGCTCTTGCCCGCCAGCGAGTTGAGGAACACGGGCAGGGTCGCGGTGAGCGTCTTCCCCTCGCCGGTTTTCATCTCGGCGATGGCGCCGTCGTGCAGCACCATCCCGCCGATCAGCTGGACGTCGTAGTGGCGCTGGCCGGTCGTGCGGCGCGAGGCCTCGCGACAGAGCGCGAACGCCTCCGGCAGGAGGTCGTCCAGGGACGCACCCTCCCGCGCGCGCTTGCGCAGTTCGTCCGCCTCTTCACGGATTTCCCCGTCGGAGAGGGCTTCCATCTCCGGCTCATAACGATTGATCGCCTCCGCGCGCTTCTGGTACGCCTTGAATTTGCGCCCTTCCCCCGTGCGCAGGGCCTTGGTCACCAAGTCCATTGCGGGCATTGCTCAAGAGTAGCGGGCGACCCCTTGTAGCCGGCCGGCGGGCGGCGTATCTTGGAGCTTCGAACCCACAAGGAGGTCACCCATGCGGATTGAGATTCGTGGACGCAACGTCGAGATGACTGACGACCTGCGTGAGTTGGTGAGCAAAAGGTTCAACCGCCTGGGGAGGCAGGTCTCAGGTCTGGCGACGCTCGACGTCGTGCTCTACGAAGAGCGCAACCCCTCGATCGCAGACTGCCAGGTGGCCGAGGCGACCGTGCGCCTGAAGGGAGCAACGCTCCACGCGCGCGAGGCATCGCCGGACATGGCCCAGTCGATACACAAGCTTTCCGAGGACGTGCGAAGGCAGGTGAAGAAACACCGCGAACTGATGCGCAAGCGCAAGCTGACGCGGCGCGTGATGGGGCAGATGCGAGGTAGGCCGGCGGTCTAGCCGCACCACGCCCTGAGGCGGCGTGGGGGCGCCTCGCAAGGACGCAGGAAGCGAGGCGAGGGGAGCGCACCATTAGTGCGTGACCCGAGCCGAGCGACCGAGGACACCGCGAGGCGCCCCCACGCCGCCTCAGAGCCGCCGCGTGAAGGTCAGCGCCACGACGCGCTTCGCGCCCGCGCTTCGAAGTGCCATGGCGCAGGAGGTCAGGGTCGCGCCGGTGGTCAGGACGTCGTCGACCAGGAGGACGCTGCGGGGGGCTTCGCCGGTCGGCTCGATCTGAGGTGGTCGGGCGATCCGGTCGGCGCGGCCGTGGCCGACCTGATGACCCAGACCTCGGCGGGCCAGGCACGGGGACAGATCGGCGCCGAGCCGGCTCGCCAGCGCCGCCGCCAGCTCTCCGGCCGGATCGAAGCCACGGCTCCGCAGCCGCGGGGGCGCCGGGGGGACCGGGACCACCGTGCCGCCCAGCAGGTGCCCGGGGGCAAGCCAATGGATGCGATCGGACATCAACTCGGCGACCGGCAGCAGGCGGCGGAACTTGAGGGCGCCGACCAAGGACCTCGCGACGCCCTCGTGGGAGGCAGACGACCAGGCGCTGTCGATGCCCTGCGGACCGCCGGTGAGAAGCGGCCGCTCCGCTGCCAGCGACCGCGAGCAGCGCGTGCAGATCACGGCCTCCGCCCGGCAGGTTCGGCCGCAGGCGGCGCAGAGGGGCGGTGCGACGAGCAGGGAGACGGCCTGGAGAGGTCCCATGCCGCGCGAGACTGCACGGGAAATGCGCACGCGTGGCGCGGAGAAAGTGAAATCTTCGGCGCGGTTGTGGGGCTAATCGCGGGCGCCGAGGATGGCGCCGATCAGGATCGAGCGCTCGGGAACCGTGGCGCCCGGCAGGACGATCACGTCGCGCAGCCGGCTGCCCGCCCCGACCCGGGCGCCGTCGCCGATCACCGACGGCCCGTCGATGCGCACATCGTCGCCGATCTCGCAGTCGGGGCCGAGGAGAACCGGGCCGTCGAGGTCGGGCTCACCGTCCTCGCGCTCGCCGCTGCGGAAGCCGTCGACCATCTCGCCCACCTGCTCCACCTCGACCGCGCCGGTAAGGGCGTCGTAGGTGCTCTCGCGCAGCTCGGCAAGGTTGCCGATGTCGTTCCAATAGGCGTCGATCTCGTGTGAGTAGAACGGCACGTCTTCGGAGAGCAACTTCGGGAAGACGTCCATCGCCCAGTCGGCGAAGCCGTCCGGGTCCCCCTCCTTGGCCGCTTTACTCGTACCCGGGGCCGGGAAGAAGTCGAAGATCTCCTTGCGGAACATGTAGATGCCGCAGTTGGCGAGGTCCGACAGCGCTTCGCTCGGCTCGGGCTTCTCCTGGAAGCCGCCGATCCGACCCTCGGAGTCGGTGATCGCGACGCCGAACTGCGTGGTGTCCTCGACCCGCTTCGTCGCCAGCGTGGCGATCCCGTCATGGCTCCCGTGGTACTCGCGCATCGCGGTCAGGTCGAGGTCGGTGAGGGCGTCGCCGGAGATGATCAGGAAGTCCTCGCCGAGGAAGTCGGCCACGTTGCGCACCCCGCCCGAGGTGCCGAGCAGCGCCTCCTCGTGGCTGTAGGTGAGTGAGACGCCGAGGTCCGAGCCGTCGCCGAAATGCTTGGTGATCTGGTCCGGAAACCAGTGCAGGTTGGCGATCGTCTCGGTGAAGCCGTGGCGGGCCAGGAGGCGCAGGATGTGCTCCATCACCGGCCGGTTCAGCACCGGGACCATCGGCTTGGGGCGGTCGAAGGTGATCGGCCGCAACCGCGTGCCGAGCCCCGCGGCGAGCACCATCGCCCTCATCCCATCTCCTCCTTGAACCGGTCGATCGCCTCCACCGGCAACGGGTCGACCCCGCGCTGGCGCGCGAGCTCGAGGGTGACAAGATCGCCCAGCATCACGGCCCAGAGCATCCGCTCGAGCCGCGTCTCCCCCGCCGTCTCGACCCGCGCCACAGCGGCCGCGTCGGCCTTCACCGCCTTGGCGGTCAGCTCGAAGCGCCGCGCGACCCGCGGGTGCTGATCGCGGTCCTCAAGGAAGATCGCCGCCGCTCGCTCGTCGCCCGCCGCTCCCGCCCAGCCGCAGAGCTCGTTGTGGTCGGCCTCCGGCAGCTCTCCCCAGAATGCGGGGGACTTCGCGTTCTCGTTCACCTGCGTCTTCCAGCGGCGCGCTACCGGTGCGGTCAGGTCTGCACCGTAGATGACCGGGACCGCTCCGGCGACCAGCGCCGCGATCTCGCGCGCCTGCTGCTGCATCGTCTCCGACTGGTCGGCGAGGAAGGCCGCGGTAGCGTCGATCTCGGTATGAAGCCGGGGCGCGATCCCGGCGAGGTAGGCCACCTCGGCGGCGATCACGACCATGTAGGCCACCGCGGTCCGCGGCTGGAAGATCCCCGGCAGGCCCACCACCGGAACCTCGGTCTCCCGCGCCCGCTCGACCAACGGGCCGCCGGTCGCGGCGACGAGCCGGTTGGCGCCGAGCGTCTGGGCGGCGTCGAAGCAGGCGAGCGTCTCCTCGGTCTCCCCCGAGTAGCTCGAGCAGAGGACCGTCCACTCCGGCGTCGCCCAGCTCGGCAGGGCATAGCCGCGCACCGTCACCATCGGCCCGGTCAGCCGGTCGCCGATCGCCGCCGCGGCAAGGTCGCCCCCGATCGCCGAGCCGCCCATCCCGCAGACGAAGAGGCCCGCGGAAGGAATCGCGGAGAGGCGTGCGGATTCGAGCCGCCAGAGCGCGTCGCGCAGCTGGTCGGGGATACCGAGGACGTCGTCGATCATCGCTGGACCCGGAACACTAGGTGCCAACCCTCTCATCCTCGGCGACCAACGTGTCAACAACCTGCGCACCGGGATCGACCACAGCGCCCGTGGCGAGAACCGAGCCACTGACCCGCGCCCCCGAGCCGACCGTCACGCCGTCGAGGAGGACCGAGTCGATGACCTCGGCGTCGGCGCCGACCTCGCAGCCCCGCGAGACCACCGCGCGCGGGCCGACCCGTGCCGACACCGAGACCGCGCAATCGTCGCCGAGGAAGAGCCCTGGTGCGGTCGGGCGCACCTCGCTCGCCACCCTGCCCTCGAGGATGTCCCAGGTCGCCTGCAGATATCGCTCGTGGGTGCCGATGTCCATCCAGTACCCGGTGAGCGGCACCGCGCACAACCCATCGCCGACCAGGCGGGGAAAGACTTCAGTCTCGATCGAGACGTTGCGGCCGGGCGGGATCAGGTCGAGCACCGCCCGCTCGAGAACGTAGGCGCCCGCGTTGACTTCACCGGGCGCGACCACTCCGGTCTTCTCGGTGAAGCTGAGGACGGCGCCGGCCGCGTCGCAGTCGACCAGACCGAACGCGGACGCGTCGTCGACCTCGTAGAGGCCGATCGTCGCGCGAGCCGAACGCTCCTCATGCGAGCGCAGCAAGGCGGTCAGGTCCAGGTCGGTGAGGAGGTCGCCGTTCAGTGCGAGGAAGCGATCTTCGAGATCGTCCCCCAGGGCTTCGGCGGCGAAGCGGATGGCGCCTGCCGTGCCGCGACGCTCGGGCTCGGTCACGTATGTCAGCCGGACCCCCTCGTGCTCGCCGCCGCCGAGCGCCTCCCGCAGGCGATCCGGGAGGAAGCCGCAGGCGAGCACGACCTCGTCGACCCCGTGCGAGCCGAGCCACTCGACCATGTAGGCCAAGAACGGCCGGTCGACCAGCGTGATCGCCGGCTTCGGGATGTTGTCGGTGAGCGGACGGAGACGAGTCCCCTCGCCGCCCACCAGCACGATCGCCTGCACCTAGCGCCCCTGCCCTGCGCGCTGCGGCGTCCTCGATCGCTCACGTGGAGAGCACGCTTCGCTCACTGCGTCCTTGCCCGGCTTGGCCAGGCGCACTAGGAAACCTTTGATGCGGCCTGCCTTGACTGCCTTCCGATGCCCTCGTACTCGAAACCCGCGGCAGTGATCGCGGCCGGGTCGAGGTAGTTGCGACCGTCGACGATCAACGGGCGCGCCATCGTCTCCGCGACGGCGGCCCAGTCGAGGCCCCGGAACTCCTGCCACTCGGTGACCAGGATCGCCGCGTCGGCACCGGCCAGCGCCGCCATCGCCGAGTCCGCCATCTCGACCGAGGTCAACATCTCGCTCGCCCGCTCGACCGCGACCGGGTCGTAGGCGACCACCTCCGCGCCCTCGCCCTGGAGGCGGGCGGACAGGACGAGGCTCGAGGCCTCGCGCATGTCGTCCGTGTCGGGCTTGAAGGCGAGGCCGAGCAGCGCGATGCGCTTGCCGATCAGCGAGCCGAGATGCTTCTCCAGCTTGCCGACGACCCGCCGCTTCTGCAGCTCGTTCACCTCGATCACCGAGGTCAGCAGCTGGAAGTGGTAACCGGTGTTGCCGGCCAGCATCTTCAGCGCCGAGACGTCCTTGGGGAAGCAGGAACCGCCGTAGCCGATGCCGGCGCGCAGGAACGCGGAGCCGATCCGGGCGTCGGTGCCCATCCCGCGGGCGACCTCGCCGACGTCGGCGCCGACCTCCTCGCAGACGTTCGCGATCTCGTTGATGAAGGAGATCTTGGTCGCCAGGAAGGCATTCGAGGCGAGCTTGATCATCTCCGCGCTGGCGACGTCGGTGCGCAGGATCTCCCCCTCCTCGCCCAGCGGCGCATAGAGCGCCGCGACCGCGTCGGCCGCCTCCTCGTCGCCGGGATCGGCGCCGATCACCACGCGATCGGGGTGCATGAAGTCTTCGACCGCCGTCCCCTCCTTCAGGAACTCGGGGCAGGAGACGTAGGCGAGGCCCGGCATGTCGCGACGGATCGACTCGCCCGTGCCCGCGGGCACGGTGCTCTTCATCACCAGCACGTGGTCGGAGTCCTCGGGCAGATCGGCGACCACGGAGCGCACCCGCGAGAGGTCGGCGTCCCCTGAGTAGGTAGGCGGCGTGTCGACGCAGGTGAAGAGCAGCCGGGCGCCGGCGAGGAGCTCGCCCATATCGGTGGTGAAGGTGATCCGCTCGAGATTGCGCTGGATCATCTCGGTGAGGCCGGGCTCGAAGATCGTGACATCGCCGCGGGAGAGCGCCTCGACCTTCTCGGGAACGATGTCACGGGCGATCACCTGGTGTCCGAGCTCGGCGAAGCAGGCGGCGGTCACCAACCCTACCCAGCCGACCCCGATCACCCCGACAGCTTCGCCTCTATCGCTCATTCGCTCTGACTTCCCTTCTTCGCAGTTTTCTTCTTCGGGATGATCACGTGGCAGGACTCGGCGATGCCCATCATCTGCTCGTTGGTCAACGACTGTTGGAGGCTGTTGGAGATCCAATAGGTGCTTTCGCCCCGGTGCCAGGCGACGAGCTTGATCTTTCCGCTGTCGGTGTAGATGGAGTATTCACGCCCGTTGACGGTCTTCTCTTCGGTCGGTTCGTCCAGGATCGGTGGGTCTTCCCAACCTTGGATCCCCTGTACCCCGAAGTAGTTGACTTCGTATTCGGGCTGATATTCGGCGACCATGCGGTAGGCGGCGTGGCGTTCCTTGTCCTTGTCTTTCAGGTGGTAGACGCGCGGGTCGACGATGTGTTCGTAGGGATTCGATTCGACGAAGTTGGCGCCGGACGGCAGCCGCGTCGGGTAGAAGACCGGAAAGCCGCCGCCGACGTGACGAGCGACGATTTCCGCCTCCTGTTCGCCCAGTTCAGAGGCCGGTACCAGTTCGTCGCCGCCCGGGGGCACGTGCTTCTTCTTCGTCTTCTTCTTCTTGTGCTTCTTACTTTCCTTGCCCTTGCCGCCGTTCTTGCTCTTCTTCTGCCGTTCCTCCTGCCGCTTCTTCTTCCGCGCGGCCTTTTCTTCTTCTTCCTTGAGTTCGGTCTTCTGCGTCTGGTAGCCGGCTTCGCCGAGGAATTCCTTCGCCGCGTGATGGATTTCGTCCTCGTTGGAGTAGACGAAGCTCGGGCCGAGTTCGGCCGGGAAGTGGATCTGCTGGACTTCGGCCCCGCGAAGTTCGTAGAGCAGGTCGAGCAGGGTGATGAGTTCGTCACCCTTGGAGATGTCGGAGGTCGTGTATTCGGTGAGGATGTCGACCAGGTTGTGGTTGTCCGTGATCAGGTCGGTCGGCGAGATCTGGTGGCGCGCCTGGCTGAGGAAGTTCTGCTGGCGGGCGGAGCGGACGATGTCGGTGTCGGTGTGGCGGTAGCGCACGTACTGGAGCGCTTTTTTGCCGCAGAGCTTCTGATAGCCGGGCTGGATGTTGATTTCCGAATACTGTTCTTCTTCCGGCACGCCGACGTTGGAGTGGTAGTAGCGCCGGTCGACGTCGGTGTAGACGCAGCCGATCGCGTCGACCGCGCGGACGAAGCCGAGGAAGTCGATGTTGACCACATGGTTGATCTTCAGACCGGTCAATTCCTTGACCACCTGCAAGGTCAATTTCGGACCGCCGTACGTGTAGGCGGCATTGAACTTTTCCGTGATCGTTTCGCCGTTGTAGGGGATCTGGACCTTCAGGTCGCGCGGGATCGACATCACCGAGATCAGGTTCTTTTCGCTGTCGAGCCGCAGCAGGATCGTGGTGTCGGAACGGCCGCGTTCTTCGCCCGAGTTGGCGCGGATGTCGGAGCCGAGGATCAGGATCGTCTCCGGTTCCCCGCCGTGGACTTCGGTGATGACCTTTTCGACCTGTTCTTTGATCTTCTTGTTCGGCCCGGTCCCGATCGCTTCGGCGATCGAGTTGATGTAGAGCAGAACGGCCGAGGACGTGGCGGCGGCGGTGACCGCGACGATGATCACCGTGGCGAGGCTGAACCGCCACCAATAGCGCTTCTTCTTCGGCGGCTCGGTGCCGTCGCCCTCGGGGGGCGGCTTGCGGGAGTAGCCGCCGTGGCCGGGCGGCCGGGTGCTACTCACCTAACCGCTCCGGGATCGCGCGCAGGAAAGACTCGAGCGCCTGCCGGTAGCCCTCGAGCGAGGAGACCGAGACCCACTCCGCCGGGCCGTGATGGCCGGCACCGACCGGGCCGAACTCGACCCCCGGTACGCCGACCCGCAGAAACGACACTATGTCCGAGGCCCCGTCGCGCCCGACGCTCATCGTCTCGCCATTGGCGTAGGTCGCGGCAGCCTCGCGCAGGCCTTGCAGAAACGGCAGATCGCGGTCGACGGTCGCCGGCGGGCGGACCAGCAGCGGGTTCGCCGTGACCTTGGGCATGGACCGGATCTCCTCCATCAAGGCTTCGGGATCCTGGCCGGGCAGGTAGCGGATGTCGACGTCGATCACGCATCGGTCGGGCACCTTGTTCAGAGCGTCGCCGCCCCAGATCCGCCCAAGATTTATCGACGGACGGTCGAACAACTCCGAACTCTGTCTCGCAAACGGTAGCGACTCGATACTCCGGAAAACGTCGATCGCGTTCAGGACGGCGTTGTCGCCCAGCCAAGGCGTGGCGCCGTGGGCTGCCGTACCCCCCACCTCGAGCCGCAGCGCCAGCACCCCCTTGGCCTCGACCCCGATGTGCAGATCGGTCGGCTCGCCGGTGATCGCGAAATCCCCGGTGAAGCCGGTCTCGACCAGCCGGTCGCAGCCGCGGTCCTCCCCCTCCTCGGACTCCTCGTCCCCGACGATGCCCAACCGCACCCGCACCCCGTCCTGGTCGCGCAACGCCGCGGTGACGACCATCATCGCCGCGATCGCGCCCTTCATGTCGTAGGCGCCGCGCCCATAGAGCCGATCCCCCTCGAGTCGCGGCTCGAACTGCTCGGGGAAGGCCGGGACCACGTCGATATGGCCCTCCAGAACGATCGTCGGCGCGTCGGCGGGCCCGACTTCGGCCTTCACCACCGGCAGGCCTCGGACCTCGTCCCGCTCCGCCTCGATATCGCGCGCCTCCAGCCACGCTTCAACAAACCCGGCGCACTCGAGAATGCTTCGCTCGTCGCAGGTTTCATATGCGATCAGGCGCTTGGC
>JAFDWG010000007.1 GCA_018268605.1 Actinomycetota bacterium
AATACGCGACCTTGGCCGTGATCGGCGGCGTGCTGATCTTCGGCGAGCGGCTGCGGCCCCGCCAATGGGTCGGCGTGGCACTTCTGATCTCGGCGGCGGCGCTGGTCGGTGTCGGCGGCTAGATGTAGATGCCGGCCACGTCGTTCCCTTGAAGCTCCGCTAGCCGCTCGATCAGCCGCCGGAGGAATCGAGGACCGACCCACCGCCGGGGCCGGTGCCCTCCAGCACCGCCTCGGCGGGAGTGTCGCCGACCGTCTGCCAGGCCTCGAGCGCGGCACTCAGGCTGGGCGCCGACTCCAGCAGCCTCCGCGTGTACTCATGCCGCGGCCGGGCCAGGATCTCCGCCGCCGGGCCCTGCTCGCAGACCAGCCCGTGCTCGAGCACGAGGACGAAGTCGGCGACGTGGGCGACCACGCCGAGGTCATGGGTGATGAAGACGGTCGCCAGGCCGAGTCGCGATCGCAGGTCGTCCAGCAGCTCGAGGATCGCCGCCTGCACCGAGACGTCGAGGGCCGAGGTGATCTCGTCGCAGACCAGGACCTCGGGGTCGGCGGCGAGGGCACGGGCGATCGCGACCCGCTGGCGTTCCCCGCCGGAGAGCTCGTGGGGATAGCGGTCGACGATCCCGGCCGAGAGCCGCACCGCCTCCAGCAGGCGGCGCACCTCCGCGCCCGCCTCACGTCGGCCCATCCCGCCGAGGACCCTCGCCGGTCGGGCGATCGACCACTCGATCGTCCGCCTCGGGTTCAACGCGTCGGCGGGGTTCTGCATGATCATCTGGATCCGTCGGCGCTGCCCGGAGCTGCGCTTCTTCGCGTCCGCGGGGAGGGACTCGCCGCCGAGGAGGATCTCCCCTCCCGCGACCGGGTGCAGGCCGACGATTGTCCGCGCGATCGTCGTCTTGCCCGAGCCCGACTCGCCGACCAGCGCCACGCAGGCGCCCTTGGCGACCGAGAAGCTGACGTCGGAGGCGGCGACCACGGTCTCGCGGCGCGAGCGGTGCTCGGCGGCCAGGTTTCGCACCTCGAGCAGCACCTCATGGTCGCCCGCGAGGTCGCGGCGGGAGAGGTGTCCGCCGGCGGCGGCGGGGGCGGGGGTCCGCTCCCACTCCAGGCAGCGGGCCCGGTGCCCCGCGCCGACCTCGAGGAGGTCGGGCATGGCCGCGAGGCAACGGTCCTGGCGCTGCGGGCAGCGGGCGGCGAACGCGCATCCCTGCGGACGGTCGCCGACGCCGACCGCGATCCCCGGCATCGGCTGCAGCGGGCGGGTGTGGACGTGGTCGGGGGTCGAGGCCAGCAGTCCGCGGGTGTAGGGGTGACGCGGGCGGGCGAGGACCTCCTCGGCCGGTCCTTCCTCGATGATCCGCCCCGCATACATGACCGCGATCCGGTTGGCGATCTGGGCGACGACGGAGAGGTCGTGGGTGATGTAGATCATCGCGACGTGCTCCTCGTCGCGCAGGCGCACCAGTTCGCGCAGGATCCGCGCCTGGGTGACGACGTCGAGTCCCGTCGTCGGCTCGTCGAGGACGACGACGTCGGGGCCGCAGGCAAGCGCCTGGGCGATGCAGACCCGCTGTTGCTGGCCACCCGAGAGCTGGTGGGGGTAGCGCTTCCCGAACTCCTCGTCGCCGGGCAGGTGGACCGACTCCAGCCATTGGCCCGGCGTCCGGCCCTCCGCACCTCGGCGATGGGCCCGGAGCATGTCCTCGATCGCGGCGGCGACCCGCAGCGAGGGGTTGAGCGCCGTGCCGGGATCCTGGGGCACGTAGGAGAGGGCCTCTCCGCGCAGGGCGGCGAGGCGGCGGGGATCCTCGATCCTCTCCCCCTCGGCCTCGACCGCGATCCGCTCGACCCGGGCACCGCGCGAGGCGTAGCCGAAGAGCGAGAGCGCGGTGGTCGTCTTGCCCGAGCCCGACTCGCCGACCACACCCAGGATCTCGCCCTGGCGCAGGGTGAGCGAGACGTCCTCGACGATCGCGGCCCCCTTCGTGGTGGCGACCTCGAGGCCCGAGACCCGCAGCGCCACCTTCTCCTCGGCGCTCACCGGCCCGACCTCCCCCGGGTGCGTGCGTAGGAGTCGGCGACCAGGGCGACGGCGATCGCCAGCAGGCCGAGCAGCGCGGCCGGTGCCAGCACGCCCCAGATGTTGGTGGTGATCACGCGGCGGTTTTCGGAGACCATCAGACCCCAGTCGGAGGAGGGCGGCCGCAGGCCGAGGCCGAGATAGTTCATCGAGGCGATGAAGATCACCGCGGCGGCGAAGCGGATGCCGACGTCGGCCATGATCGGGGTGACGATGTTGGGAAGGATCTCGCGGGCGAGGATGCCGGGCGTCTTCTCCCCTCGGGCGACCGCCGACTCGACGTACCCACGCTGGGAGACCTCTTCGGTCGCCGCCCGCACGATCCTCGCGACCCCGGGGAAGAGCACGATGACGACGCCGACCACCGTCACCCAGATCGCGGTACCGAGGCCGGTGACGAGGATCAGGAGCAGCAGCAGCGCGGGGAAGGAGAGGATGAAGTCGACCGTGCGCATCAGGATCGGGTCGACCAGCGAGCGCGAGTAGCCGGCGACCAGGCCGACGGTGACGCCGATCGCGTAGACCCCGACCGTGGCGATCCCGGCCAGGCCGACCACCGAGAGGCCGCCGTAGAGCAGGCGGCTGAAGACGTCGCGGCCGAGCGCGTCGGTGCCGAGCAGCGCTTCGGGTCCGGGCGGGCTGCCGGGGATGCCGATCGGCGCTTCGGGGGAGTGCGGGGCGAAGAGCCTGCCGAAGACCGCGAACAGGACGATGGCGAGGAAGAGCGTCGCCCCCACCGCACCCGAGGGGGTGCGCAGGAAGCGCGGCACGCGGGAGACGAGCGGACGGCGTCCTGCCTTCTCCGGCAGGGCGGTGGCGACCCCGGCCTCCATCAGAGCCGCGTCCTCAGTTTGGGGACCAGGACGACGACCAGGAAGTCGGCCAGGATGTTGATCGAGATGTAGATCGCGGCGAGGATCAGGGAGACCGCCTCGACCGCGGTCACGTCGCGGGTGTTCACCGCTTCCACCAGGAAGGTGCCGACGCCGGGGTAGGCGAAGACGCTCTCGACGATGATGATGCCGCCGAGCAGGTAGAGGATGTTCTGGGCGATGATCTGGATCGAGGCCGGCAGGGCGTTGCGCAGGGCGTAGCGCCAGAGGATGCGGCGGCGGGGCAGCCCGTTGATCTCGGCCAGGGCGACGAAGTTGCTCTCGAGCACGTCGATCATCCCGCCCCGCACCTGGCGGATCCCTGCTGCCAGGGTCACGCCGAGGAGGGTGAGGATCGGCAGCACCAGTGCTTCGGGTTCGGCGAGCGGCGAGGTCCCCGGCGGCACCAGGGCGACCGGCGGCAGCACGTTCAGCAGGCTGAAGAAGACGAGGATCAGGAGCGTCCCGAAGACGAATTCGGGGAAGGCGCCGATCACCAGCGAGGTGAGCGAGGTGATGTGGTCGCCGGGCTTCCCCGCCCGGGTGGCGGCATAGACCCCCAGAAGGAAGGAGAGCGGGATCATCAGGAGCACGGTGATCCCGGCGAGGATCAGGCTGTTGCGCAGCGGTTCGCCCAGCTCGGAGGCCACCGGCGCGCTCTTGGCGCCCTGGCCGAGCTGCACCGCGGAGTCGCCGAAGTCACCTGTCACCGCGTTGCCGAGCCAGTCGACGTAGCGGGTCACCACGGGTTCGTCGAGCCCTAGCTTCGCTTCCAGGGAGGCGACCGACTGCGGGGTCGCGTTGCGCCCGAGGACGACCTGGGCGACGTTGCCGGGGAGGATCTGGGTGGCGAAGAAGATGAAGGCCGAGGTTGCCAGCAGGAGGACCAGGCCGGCGGCGATCCGCCGGACCAGGAAGGCGGTCAGCGGGAAGCGCCTGCGCCAATGGCGCGGGGCGACCGCGGTGGGTGCGGGTGGTGGACCGACGGCTTCCATCGGGAACGACCTATCTCCTCTTGAGTCCCATCCAGCTTCCGGCTGGCTCGTCGATCACTTTAACGGTCAAGTGGATGGCTGTCAAATCCTCGCGGGTCCTATGATCCCTGATCGTGGCCGGTCCCAATACCAGACGCACCTTCCTGCGCGATCTCGCCGGCGGCGCGCTTCGAAAGGCCCCGCAGCTGGCGACGGGAGGACTCCTGGGCGGCTCGTCTCCACAGCCCGAAGACGTTCCCGGATACGAGACGAGACCCGCGGCGATGCCTATGGACCTCGTCTCCCCGGAGCAGTTGCGGGAACTCGCGGTCGAGCACGGACTCGGGCGATTCGAAGACCAGATAGCCGAGCTCGCCGCGAAGAGCCTGCGCCTTACAGCCGGCGGCCGCGACCGCTCGTCGACCTCGTTCACGGGTGGCTCTCCGCGGCTGCCCGACCCGGTCGAGGCGGAGCGCAAGGCGGATGACCATCATGAGTTCCTCGCCTGCATCGATCTTTCGAGCCTCGACCGGCGGACCGGCTCGCTCTGGGTCCTGTCCTCGCTCGGGGTGGACGACCAAGGTTCCCCGATCCACGGCGCAAAGCTCGTCGTCGACACCGACCCACCGCCACCGGCTCCGCCCGATGCACGTCCCTTGGCGGTCGCCATGGAGCTGACCCTGCCCCGTCCATGGTCAGCACAGGTCGCGGAGCTGGACCTCGGAGGTGCGGAAACGGAGGCCTGGGGCACTTTGCGCGATGACCTGGCCGCGACACAGAGGGTCCCGACCGGGGACTCCCTGCCCCGCTCGGTCGCGCTGCACCGTGTGTTCGGATACCCGGACGAGCGACGCGGAGACATGCCGCTGGCGTGCGAGTTGGCGGCGCGTGGATTCGAGCTTGGTTCCGAGCCCGCCCGGTCCCACCCCGAGGCGACGGCGCTCGAAGCCGACTCGACCCGATGGCGGATGGCCCTGCAGCTCTCCCGTGACGACGAGCTCGACTGGCGCTGGGGACCGAGCTTCGAGCGCCTCTACCTGTGGACCACCGGGTGCACGCTGGAGCCCGGAACCGTCCTCCCGACGCGAACCATCGTCCAGTAGCGGCAGGCGACGCCGGCCCGCCGAAACGATGCCCCCCGGGTCAGCCGGCGAAGCGCAAGCTGCTTGGACAGGCGAGCGCCATCAGGCCACCGTGGGTGAGATTGTCGTATCGCATCGGACCGGCCGGCGTGAGGCTCTCGAAGCGTCGGAACACCTCGCGGAGCAGGGCGATCAAGGCCATCCGGACGAAGGTCGCACCGGGAGTAGTGTGGATTCCGGTCCCGAAGGTGACGACCGGAGGCCCACCCTGCCGGTCCAGGTCGAGGACGTCAGGCTCTGCCCAGCGGGCCTCGTCGTGATTGGCGGAGGCGAGCAGAGCGTAGACCGTCTGGCCCGCTTCCAGCCGGACCCCGGCAACCTCCGTCGGCTCGGCGACCAAACGCCTCAGGTAGTGGACGTGGGGCACGAATCGCAGGAGCTCCTCCACCGCCCGCTTCGACCGCTTCGCATCTGAGAAGTAGTGCCCGGGTTGCAGGTCGGTGGCGATCGCGAGCGCATGCAGCGCCAGCCCCGCCTGGTCCACGGTCGAGTGGCCGCCGGCGAAGATCATGTCCCAGATCTCCCAGGCGAGATCTTTCTCGCTGACCTCATCGGAGGCTTCCTTGGCGCGGATGATGTGCGAAAACGGATCGTTGCCCGGTGCCGCGCGCCGCGTGGCGATCACGTCTTCGACGAAGGCCAGCTCTTCGGCACCCCGCGCGCTGGTCGGGTCGGGGTAGGTATCCGTAAGGCTCGCCGACCAGTCGATGCGGGAGTCCGCCGGATCGGGCAGCTCGAAGAGACGGCCGATCATCTCGACGACGGCGGGGAACACGAGATCCTCCATACCGTCGAAGCGCGCGCCGGGAAGAGCACCGACGGCCTGCTCGGCGATCGAGGAGATCTGCGCGCCGATGCGGCCATCTATCGTGCTGCCGGAGAAGCTCGCACCGGCAGTGTAGATGCGGCGTGCAGGCTTGTGCTCCGGTTCATCGATGTCGAAGACGAACCGCTTCCCGCCGGCGAAGAAAGGCACCTGGCGAAAGGTCTCGAAATCCTTCAGCACCGCGACGACGTCCTCATACCTGGAGACGATCCAGCCGTCCGCGTCGCCACTCCAGGCAACGGGCTGGTTGTCCCGTAGCCATCGATACCCCGGGTACGGATCCGGGCCGTCCAGGCCCAGCAGCCGCAGTTCGACATCGACTTTTTCGCGATCCATCTCGTTCTAGACTTTAACGTTCAAGCCTTGCCAAGTCCAGATAAGAGCGATGCTCGGCGTCCAGAAGGATGGTCTGGTGGGCCACCTGCATCTGCACCGAGCTTTGGTCGCCAGTATTGAGGTTGCGTTCCCAGCGCGGGAACGAACTGCTGGCGACGTGAACCCTGAGTCGATGGCCGGGAAGAAACACGTGGCTGGTCGACCACAGGTCGAGCTCGAGACGCTGAAGCCCGGCCGCATGCGCCGAGCGGAGGATGCCCTCGACGATGTTCATCGACCGGCCGTCGGGATGGACGTCGCACAGCCGGACGATCCAGTCCGTCGACGGTGCCGAGGTTTCCGCATGGAGGACGGCGGTCACCCGGCCGGTGACCTCGAGCGCCTCCTCGAGCCGCGGCGAGGTGAAGACGAGCACGTCACCCCGCTCCTCGATCTCCGACTGGTCGACCGGGCCGGTCTTGGCGGAGAGTGAAACCAAGTATGCCCCGCCTCTGGTCGGGACCGGATCAGCCGGGTCGTAGGCGTACTCGAGCGACGCCTCACCGGTGTCGGGGCACTCCACCGATAGCGAGCCGTCAGCTCGAAGGTAGTGGCGCTCCGACTGCACTCCGGGCGGCGGCCAAGTCTCGGCATCCCGCCATTCGTTCACGCCCATCGTGAAGTAGCGGACCGGCTTCCTGCCGGTCTCGGCGTTGGCGTCGGGATCGAGATGGGCCCGCAGAAATTCCCGCGAATATTCCTCGAGATCCCCCGCCTCGGTGTGTGGGATCTCCCGGCGCGAGGAGAACAGGCCGAACGCCACATCGCCGACGGGGTCGAGCCAGGCGATGTGAGACCAGGGCCCGATCAGAAGCCGGGTATCGGCGGCATGCCGCGACATCGCAATGAAGTTGTCGATCGTCCCCTGGAGGAAGTTGTCGTACCAGCCGCCGATGTTCAGGCTCGGCAGGTCGCCCTGCGGATACCTGCCCACCACGGAGGCCGGATGCCGGTTGCCTGCCCCCGGGATCTGGTGACGCTCGAGCAGCTGACGCTCGGGGTCAGGGAGGTCCCACACTGCCTGCTCGGGCAGGTTGTCCATCTCCTCGATGAGCGCGAAGGCCCGCTTGGCTTCCTCGTCGGGAGGAAGGCCGAGGCGCGCGACGTGGTCGAAACCCGTGTACAGAGCCCACCAGGCCTGGAGGGCGAGCTCCGGCGCCCCGCCCCTGGCATAGAGACCGTCGTTCTCGTCGGACCAGGTCATCGCCGGGACGATCGCCTTCAACGCCTGCGGTTCCGCAGCCGCGGCGGACCACTGGGTGAAGCCCGAGTAGCTTTCGCCCAGCATCCCGACGCGACCGTTCGAGCCCGGCTGCGCGGCCGCCCATTCGACCGAGTCGAAGCCGTCCTCGCTCTCCCACCGTCCGATCTCCCATTGGCCGTCGGAGGCACCCCGCCCGCGGGTGTCCTGGATGATGACGAGAAACCCGGCGCGAGCCGCCGTCACCGGATCGACCATCGCCTGGGTCTCCGCCGCGACCTTTCCATACGGAGTGCGGACGAGTATCGTCGGCCACCGCCCTTCCCCAGCCGGTCGGTAGACGTCGGCGCGCAGCACGGTGCCGTCCCGCATCTCGGCCCCAACGTCGAAGGTGACGTCGATCGCCGCGATCTCGATCGCGGCCACCGTCACTTCCCGATCCACCCGTCGAGCATCCGCACGTTGTTCAGGTAGTTGCAGGGGGCCTCTTTGAGACCGCTGATATTGCTCGCTACGCAATCGACCCAATTCGGGTAGGCGAAAATCAGCTCGCCCCCTTCGTTCAGCTGCGTTTCCTGTACCGAGTGCCAGGCTTCGGCGGCCTTGGCGGGATCCGTCGCCGCGATCGCGCGATTGATTTCCTTGTCATGGGCCGGGGAGCCCCAATGCGTCTCACCGGTCGGGCTGCCGGAGGTGAGGTAGGCGCGATACCAGGCGGTGAGAGAGGCGTATGGGATCGAGGCCGAGACCTGGATCGGCCTGCTCAGATAGCCGCCCGGCTTGACCAAGAAGTATTCGCCGGTCGGGATGTTCTGGAGATTGACGTTGACACCGGCCGCCTTGGCCTGCTGGGCGAAGAGGGTCGCCGATTCGACGTAACCGGGACCCGCTTCGGCGATCGGCATGTCGAAGCTGAGCCCTTCCTTGCCGGCCGACTTGAGCAGGGCTTTGGCCTTTTCGGGGTCGTACTCGGCTTTCAGGTCGGTCGCGTAGTAGGGCACGTGCGTTTCCGGAAAACCTCCGAAGAGGTTGTTGCCGACCTCGCCGAGCCCCGAAAGCGCGCCGTCGATCATCGCCTGGCGGTCGCAGAGCAGGCTCATCGCCTGACGAACCTTCGCGTCGTCGAAGGGGGCCATGTCGACCGCCATCGCGATCTGGTACGTGCCGAGCCCCGGGCTGGAGAGAACTTTGACCGACCCGTTTTCGGCCTGCCCTCGCGCCTCGTTGAAGGGCATCAGCGGCAGCACATTGATCTTTCCGGCCAGCAAAGCGTTGAGACGGGAGCTCTCGTCGGTGAAGCTCGAGTCGACGATCATCTTTTCGACGTAGGGCTTTCCCTCTTCCCAATAGCTCGTGTTCCATTCGAAGACGCTCTGCTTGCCCGGATCGAAGGAGACGTACTTGTAGGGACCGGTCCCCACCGGGTTGGTCTTGAACGAGGAGGCGGTCGCACCGTCCTGGGAGACGAAATTGGTGAACGAGGCGAACAGGGAGGCGAAATCGCCGACCGGCTGCGTCAGCGGCACCGTCACCTCTAAGGGCCCTGACTTCTTCACCCCCTTGAAGTCGACCAGCCCCGCGATCGAGTAATGACCGAAGTTTTCAGGGCTGCTCCAGAGCTTGAAGTTGTAGACGACATCGTCCGCGTTGAACGGTTGGCCGTCATGCCAGGTGACGCCGTCGCGAAGCTTCAACACCCACTCGGTGCTGTCTTTGTTCGGCTCGGCACTCGTCGCCAGCCCGCCTTTGATCTTGGCGTTTTCGTCGAGCTCGAAGAGCAGGTCGTACAGTTGGTACCCGCGGAAGAAATCGGGGTAGGAGATGATGAAGGCGGGGTTCAGGGTCTCCGCGGTGCCGCCGGAGATCATGCCGACGTTATAGGTGCCGCCCCGCACGGGCTTGCCGCCACCGGCGGTCGGTTCGCCGATGGTGACGGCGGACCCGGTTGCCGAGCCCGAGGAGCTGGTGCTGCCGCCCCCACACGCGGCCAACAGGTCCGCTGCGGCTATCGCGGCAGCGCCCGCGGCGCCCGCCTGGAGGAGCTTGCGCCGAGAAAGCTCACGATCGACTATCGACATGGACTGTCCTTTCGGGTTGATGACCTAGGCGAGACACGCGTCGAGCGCCCTGAGCAGAGAAGCCGGCCTTGGATCGGGTTCGGCCCACCGCATCTGGTTCATGCAGTAGGAGAAACCGACCTTTCTCTCCGGCCAGGCGCCATGGGCCGATGTGCCGAGGCCCGAGTGCCCGAATGCGACCGCGGCCGGTCCTAGGAGTTCGAACTCCGCCGGGAGTTCGAAGCCGAATGAGTAAGCCAGGACCTGTTCGGCGAACGGGTCATGCCGCCGCGCGACCTCGGTCAACGCCAGCTTCAAGGTCTCCTCCGAAAGCAGGCGAACGCCGTCGAGGCTGCCCCCCTGCGCGAGGCACCCGTAGAGCCGAGCCAGAGAGCGTGCGGTGGCGATCGCGTTGACTGCGGGTATCTCGGCCGCGTGGAACTCGGGTCGGTTCCAATAGAGATTCCCGGGGACGATCAGCGGCGGGTTGTTCCAGACCGAGTTGAGAAGGGGATCGGCCGCAAAATCCTCCTCGGCCGGAAGGTTCTCCTCCCAGCTCCCATCGAGCGTCAACCTCGACGCCCGCGACTCGAGTTCGGCCGGCAGGCCGATCCAGATGTCGAGATTCAGTGGTGTCGCGATCTCATCGGCGAAAAACCTGCCGACGCTGCGCCCGTCGATGCGACGGACGAGCTCACCACATAGCCAGCCGTAGGTGAGGGCGTGGTACACGTCGCGGGCACGAGGGTCGATCTCCTGGACCTGCGCCGCAAGTTCGGCTGCCCGGGCGTTGTCGTCGAGGAGATCCTCGATCCCCAACCTCCTACGGATGCCGGGGAGCCTGGATCGGTGGGACATCACCTCCGCCACGGTCACCCGCTCCTTTCCTCCCGCTTCGAACTCG
Source organism: Actinomycetota bacterium (assembly GCA_018268605.1). Classification (GTDB taxonomy): domain Bacteria; phylum Actinomycetota; class Thermoleophilia; order Solirubrobacterales; family 70-9; genus VAYN01. The sequence goes on from JAFDWG010000007.1 coordinate 10,437, forward strand.
GGCCAGTGATCGGCGACGCGATCGGACGGGTCGACCTGCCCGCGATCGACCAGCATCAACATGCAGACGGCGACCAGGCCCTTGCTGCCGGAAAAAATCAGCTGAATCGTGTCCTCGTCCCAGGCGGACCCGGTCTCGACGTCGGCGACGCCGCCCCAGAGGTCGACCACCACCTCGCCTTCGTGAACCACGGCGAAAGCCGCCCCGACCTCGTCACGCAGAGCAAGGTTCTCCTCGAACGCATCGCGCACCGGAGTGAAGCCCGCAGCTACAGATCCCTCGACCGGCATAGTCCTGACCTCCCGTCGCCAGACTCGTCTGCCGCTTGCCAGCAACCCATCTCAGGAGTATATCTATAGGTGATTAGAATTTCTACAAGGTATTAGGAAACCAACGGTTCATGAATTGGCCAGGTAGATTTTCGACCCATGTCGGCCAGCAGCCCACCGAAACGACCGGCCCTACGAGCGCGGTACGAACGACGCAAACAGGCGCTCGTCGCCCGCGCCGCCCAGCTCTTTGCCGAACACGGTTATGGGGCGACTTCGATGAACGACCTTGCTGAGACGACCGAAATGACCGGTGCCGCGCTCTATCACTACGTCGACGACAAGGAACAACTCCTGCTCCTGATCTGTGAAGAGCTGATGGACCCGTTACTCCGGCTTTCCGAGGAGGCGGCGGCGGGCGCCGGGGCACCGGAGGAGAAGCTGCAGGACCTCCTGCGGGCCTGGCTACTGCACTACCAGGCGCATTACGACCACGTTCGTGTCGTCTCCCAGGAGCGGCCGACGCTCGAACGTGAGTCCGCCTGGCTCTACCTACGCGAGAAGAGGAGCGCGTTCGAGCACCAACTCGACACCCTCCTGGGTGCGTTGCGCAGCGGCGGAACGCTCTCATCAGGCGATCCGCTGCTGGTGCGCTCGTCCTTGATCGCCATGGTCGACTACACGCCGCAATGGAACCCGCTCCGTGAGCCGGCGGATGCGATCGAGGTCGCCGACGGATACTGGCGCCTGATCACCGGCCGACCCGCGGCCGCCACCTGATCACGGTCGCCGCCATTGTCACCTAGCTTCGAGGGCGGCGCTTCTCGGGGTCGTAGGCCGGATGCGTGTCGTTGACCACCCCGGTCGCAGTGCCATCGCCGATCTGGACCTCGCGACCCGGACGCGCCAGCTCGACATCGAGTATCGCCAGTCCGATCGGGCCGTAGAGCGGGCTGACGGTCGGGCTCGTCAGCGTGCCCACCTCGTTCCCCGAGTCGAGGATCGGGGTGCTGTACTCGGGCAACTCGGAGGAGGAGAGGCGCAGGGTGGTGAGGCATTTCCGACGCGGCTCCGCGTCGAGCTTCGCAAGTGCATCGCGACCGAGGAAGTCTTGCTCGAGGTCGACCAGGCGATCGAAGGAGAGGTCGAACGGCGTGTAGGTGTGTTCCGGATAGTCGGTTTCGGTGACGATCACGCCAGACTCGATGCGCACCGGCTCGATCGCCTGCAGGCCGTAGGGCTTGACGCCGGTGTCGCGGATCAGGTTACGCAGCAGCTCTTCGGCATCCTCGGGACGGCAGAAGAACTCGTAGCCGAGCTCGCCCGACACCCCCGTGCGAGAGAGCCACACCGGTACGCCGGCGACCTTGACCTGGTCGGGGAGGAAGCGGAAATAACCCAGGCTGTCGAGGTCGGCGTCGGTGACCTTGGCGAGCGCGGCCCGAGACTCCGGGCCCTGGAAGAAGAGGTGTGGCAAGGTCGGCGTGATGTCCTCGATCTCGACGTCGAGGTCACTCGTCGCCGCGGCGAAGTGCTCGGCGCGGGTGTTGAAGTTCGTCATCACCCAGAGGTGGTCGTCGGCGAGCTTGAAGACGGTCCCGTCGTCGATCATCAGGCCGTTCTCGTCGCAGAAGGCGCCGTAGCGGACCTGACCGATGGCCTCCCCCGCGATGTTGTTCGTGTGCACGCGCTGGGCCGCGACGGTGGCGTCGGGTCCGCGAAAGTCCCACTTGTTGATCGCCGAGGCGTCAAAGACGCCGAAGTGCTCACGCTGGAGCCTGTACTCGGCCGGAACGTCTCCGAAGTGGTCAGGCCAGTAGCCGCCGATGTATTCGACGAACTCCCCCCCTAATTCCGCGAATACGTCGTGGAACGGGGTCTTGCGGGCAGATGACTCAGCGGGCCGTTGGGTTTCCATTCAGGCGCAACCTCCGTTGGGGAGCAACCAGACTAAGCACGGACGAAGGGTCCGAAATGTCCCGTCCCCGGGACGGCGGGCCCGCCTGACGTCTCAGAAGACGACCGTCGTGTTGCCCTGGCGGAGGACCCGGTCTTCGCAGTGCCAGGTGACGGCCCTGGCGAGGACGGTCCGCTCGATGTCGGCGCCGAGGCGGGTCAGCGTCGTGACGTCGTCGCGGTGGCTCACCCGGTTGACGTCCTGCTCGATTATCGGTCCCGCGTCGAGCTCCTCGGTGACGTAGTGGGCGGTCGCCCCGATCAGCTTCACCCCCCGCTCCCTCGCCTTGGCGTAGGGTCCGGCGCCCGCGAACGCGGGGAGAAACGAGTGGTGGATGTTGACCACCGGTACTCCGACCCGGCGCAGGAACTCGCCGGAGAGGATCTGCATGTAACGGGCCAGGACGACGAGATCGCACTCACCGTCGAGGATCTCGAGCAGGCGCCGCTCGGCTTCCGGCTTGCTCTGTGGATCGGCGACCGGGACGTGGTGATAGGGCAGGCCGAGGGACTCGACGAGCTCACGATGGTCCGGATGGTTGGACGCGACGAGCACGATCTCCGCGTTCAGCTCGTCGCGTCGCCAGCGGTAGAGCAGATCCTGGAGGCAGTGGTCTTCTTTCGACACGAGCAGCGCGGTGCGCTTGCGCTCGCCGGCGTTCCAGAGCCGCCAGGTCATCTCGAAGCGCTCGGCGATCAACCCGAAGCGCTCCGCCAACTGCCCGATCTCGCCGGCGTCGACGGCGAATTCCATCCGCAGGTAGAACTGGCCTCCGAACGGATCGGAGGAGTACTGGTCGGATTCGATGATGTTGGCTCCGTGCTCGAACAGGAACCTCGAGACGGCGGCGACGATGCCGGCCTGGTCGGGGCAGGTGATCAACAGCCGCATCACCTGGGACGGCGGCCTGTCGTCGACGTCTGGATGCGGGGATTCGGTCGGGTCGGTCAACATGGTGTGTGCAGATTAAGACCCGGCATCACGGGTCTAGTGTCCCGGAAAGAGCACAGGTCCAGCCGCTCGTGTCCCGCTTCCGACACAGTCGTGGTCACGACGCCGACATAGGCTTGAGACGATCAAGGCCTCCGTCGGCACGCCCGGCCCAGAGGACCGGGAAGGGACACTGAAGATGCGGGACGCACTCATCCTCGGCGTGATCGCGGCCGTGGCGTGGGGCGGCCTGGGAATCACCTTGACCCATGCCGCGCGCCTTTCGGGCCCTTGGACCACGTTGTTGTGGATGGGCCTGACGTCGACCACGTTGACCGCGATCGCCGCCTCGTTCACGGGGCCGCCCGGCGGGGAACCGAAGGACTGGGCGCTGGTCGCGATCGCCGGGATCGCCTACACCGGCAACCTGGTCTTCTACATGATGGCGATCAGGGGCGGTGAGGTGAGCCTTGTCGCCCCGATCGTCGGTTGCGACGGGGCCTTCGCCGCGCTGCTGGCCGTCGCCGCGGGGGAAGCGCTCGGCATCGGCCCCGCGATCGGCCTGCTGGCGATGGTCGCGGCGCTGCTGTTGGTGACGACCGCGGGCGCGCCGACGGAGGAGCAGGTGACCGCCCGCGCGTCGCTGCCCGACCGCCGCTCGACGGCGAACGTCGTGATGCTGGCCCTCGCCTGCGCCTTCTGCTTCGGCACGGTCTTCTTCCTCTCCGGCAAGGCCACCGGGATCAATCCACTGTGGGTCGTCGCCGTGGTGAGGGTGCCTTCGATCGTGATCGCCTTCTTCGTCTGCCTGCGCACCGGCATGGTGAGCCCGCCGCTCGCGGCGCGACCCTGGCTTGCGGCGAGCGGGGTGATCGACGCGCTCGCCTTCATCTGCTACGTGGAGGGGGCCAGGCACTCCCTCGCGATCGCCGCCGTCGCCGCCTCGCAGTACGCGATCCCGGCGGCGATCGCCGGCGCCGTGGTCTTCGGCGAGCGACTGCGGCCGACGCAGTGGCTGGGTGTGGGGGTCCTCATCTCGGCGGCCGCATTGATCGCCGCGACGGGATAGGCCCGTGTCTCAGACCGCGGTCCAGCCGCCGTCGACGAGGAGGAACTGGCCGGTGACGTAGCTGCTTGCCGGGCTGGCGAGGAAGAGGAGCGCCCCGTCCAGCTCCTCGATTCGGCCGGGCCGGCGCATCGGGGTGCGGCGTTTCAGCTTGGCCTCTCCGGCGGCGATGGCGAAGAGGTCGGCGGTCATCTCGGTCTCGAAGTAACCGGGACCGATGGCGTTGACCCGGATCCCCTTGTCGGCCCACTGGACCGCGAGCTCCCGCCCCAATTGCAGCAGCCCCCCCTTCGAGGCGCAGTAACTGGCCTCCGGCCCGACCACCGACGCGACGACGGAATTGATCGAGCAGATGTTGACGATCGAGCCGCCGCCGTTCTCGATCATCTGCCTGGCGACCATCTGGGAAAGAAGGAAAGGCCCGATCAGATTGGTCTCGATCACGGCCCGGATCCCATCGGGCGTCTCCTCGAGCGCGGGTGCGTCATTGGTGATGCCGGCGTTGTTGACGAGCACGTCGATCTTCCCGTAGGCCGCGACGGCCCGATCGGTGAGGCGCTGGAGGGATTCGTCGTCACGGACGTCGGTAGCGACGGCGATCGCGTCAGGCAGTTCGGCGGCGAGGACATCGATGCGCTCACTGCGCCTGGCGGCGAGGACCACCCGCGCCCCCGCCCCGGCGAGGGTGCGGGCAAACCGCTGGCCGAGGCCGGAGCTCGCGCCGGTGACGACGGCCACCCGGTCCTCGAGGGAGAACTGCTGGAACGGACTGGGAAGATCCATCTGAAAACCAATGCTAATTAAATTCGCGAGCGATGGCTGGGTGGAGGTTCCGAGCGGCCTGCATGGAGACCGGCGGTCTCACCGCCGTCGACCATATAGACGTGGCCGTTGGTGAAGGCCGCCTCCGGGGAGATCAGATGGGCGACCACCCGCGCCACCTCGGTCGGGTCGGCGAAGCGGCCCATCGGGATCAATGCCTCGTAGTCGCCCCGCAACTCCTCGGACCCGGCGAAGATCCGCTCGGTCATCTCGGTCTCGACGAAGGCGGGCGCGACCACGTTGCTGCGGATGCCGTGGCGTCCGTGGTCCAGTGCCAGCGCCCTGACCAGCCCGACGACGGCGTGCTTGGAGGCAACGTAGGCGGCGCAACCGCGCCAGCCGGTGACGCCGGCGTCGGAGCTGATCGCCACGAAGGCCCCGCCTCCCGGTGACATCGCCGGGATCGCGGCGCGCGCCAGATTCAGCACACCGTCGACGTTCACCGCGAAGGCCCGCCGCCACTGGTCCGGATCGATCTTGATCGCGCTGCCCGCCATCTCGATGCCGGCGCAGGCGACGGCCGCGTCGAGCGTTCCGAACCTCGCCGCCGTCGCCGCGACGGCGGCGTCGACGTCGATCGCCGAGGCGACGTCTCCGACCGCCACCAGGGTGCTGCCGCCCAGCCACCTCGCCTGCTCGGCGGTCGCCTCGGCCGCCTCCTCGGAAAGATCGAAAAGGCCGACGCAGTAACCACGCGCTGCCAGCTCCAGCGCGGTCGCCCGGCCGATGCCGCCGCCGGCGCCGGTCACCACCGCGACGCCGATGGCGGAGGCATCCCCGCCTTTTTCGCCCTCAGTCGTCACGCGCGTATTTGGGCACCATCGAGGTCGAGGATCCATTTTGTCCGAGGACCTCCAACATGCCGTCGACCGAGGACCCGTGCAGGGTTATCCCGCCGTCCACGACCAGATTCTGCCCGGTGATGAACCGGGAGAGCGGCGAGGCGAGGAAGAGGACCGCGTCGGCGATGTCGTCGGGCTCGGCGATCCGCCCCAGCGGCGTGCGCTCGACGTAGCGCTCGCGCTCCTCGGGATGGCTCTCGAACAGGTTGTGGAGCAGCGCCGTGTCGACCGGCCCGGGAGACACCGAGTTGACGCGCACGTCCGGCCCGAACTCCAGCGCGGCACTTGCGGTGAGCGCGATCACCCCGGCCTTGGAGGCGGCGTACGGCGACTCCCCGGCAGAGGGCCTCACTCCGCTGATCGAGGCGATGTTGACGATCGAGCCGGCGCCGGCCCCCCGCATCGCGGGAAGCGCCGCACGCATGCAGTTGAACGTCCCCCCAAGGTTGACCGACACCACCCGGTCCCACTTTGCCGGAGGCGTCTCGAGAAACGGGTTCATCCAGCCGACCCCGGCGTTGTTGACCAGGATGTCGATGCCGCCGAGCCCGGCGACAGCACTGTCCACTGCCTCGCGGCAGGCCTCGGCGTCGGCGACATCGGCCTTGATGCCGATCCCTCCCACTCGCGCGGCGACCTGCTGCGCCGGCTCGAGTCGGCGGTCGAGAACCGCGACCCGCGCCCCCTCGGATGCGAGGCGGTCGCAGATCGCGGCCCCGAGCCCGGCGCCACCGCCGGTCACGATCGCGCGTGCCTGGGGCAGCAGCGCCACGAGCCCGCTCAGTCGGCTACTGGAGCGGCGGCGCCCATGATCTCGCGGTACCGCAGCGGCGTCGCGACATCGCGGCCGAGTGCGGCGGCGATGCTCTTCGCCTGCTCGAGCGCCTGCAGGTTGGATTCGATCAGGTCTTCCCGGTGGGGCCAGCGCCAGATCGTGTCCTCCATCCCGACCCGGATGTGAAGACCGAGCAGCGTCGCCATCGTCGCCAGGTAGCTCGTCGCCCGGCCCGCGGCGCAGACCATGATCTTCGCCTCCGGATCGGTGTCGTAGATCGCGCGCGACATGCGCAGCAGACCGTCGGCCATCTGCCGCGGGTTGGCCATCGGGCTGCAGCCGGGAAGCGCCGGCAGGATCAGCCAGAACTGACCGTGCTCGAGCAGGCCACTGCGGAACAGGTAGCGGTCGGCGTTGGCGACGTCGCCGTCCGTGTAGACCGCGATCTCGACCGTCGATTCGGCCTCGAGGATCAGCCGCGTCTTCTCGAGGATCATCGGCGCCGGCTTCGCGAACAGGGTGTCGCCGACGTAGGTCGCGGTCGGGTTGATCGGGCAGCCGTCGAGCGTCTTCGCGTCGAGGACCTCCTTCATCTTCTCCCACTCGCCGTCGAGCGAGCAGACGAGGCAGCCGTCGAAGAACACGTCGGGGAAGTCGGCGCGCAGCGGATCGATCACTTCGGCGAAACGCTGCGGATCGAGGACGTTGTACCCGTCCTCGTCGCGGACGTGGATGTGGATCGCGCTGGCACCGGCTTCGATGCAGGCGCGCGCTTCATCGCGGATCTCCTCGACCGTCAGGGGCTGGGACGGGTTCTCGGTCCGGCGCACGAAGGCGCCGGTGATCGCCACCTCGATGATCAGGTCCTGCGGGACATCCCAGCGAGGCGAGATCTCGCCCTCGAAGAACGCCGATTCCACCGGGTTCCCGAGCGAGGGCAGACCGTAGGGCTGTGAGATGCAGCGATGACCGCCGCGCTCGAGTCCTGCCTGAACGCGATCCCAATCGATCGAGGTCATTCCGATTCTCCTTCTGTCTGGTTGGCGAGGCGCAGGGCGCCGAGACGAGGCCGATGCGGAAAGCAAAGCCTGTGAACAAACGTTCGTAAAGAATACAGCACGAGCGCCGCTCGTCCTGTCACCAGGCGCGTCCCCGTTCGGACGCCGCGATCGCGAACAACCCTTCGAAGCCTGGGGCATCCAGGCGCGCCCGCGCCTCGGCGAGGTTGGTGGCGCAGAAGGACTCGTAGGACCAACCCTCCATCAAGGTCGTCGAGCCGGACAGGACCGGAGTGGCCATCACGCCCCAGGCAACCTCCCGCACGGCCGCGACGAAGCCGAGCAACTCCAGCATCGCCATCTGGCCGTCCCCGGCACCGCCCGAGTAGGCGTCGATGAAGAGCTCGCGCCGGCGGTCGTCGAGGCGCGCGATGTTGATGAAGGAGGCGACGTCGAAGCTGGCCCAGCCGTTGGCCGCGAAGTCCCAGTCGACCAGCCGTACGGCGCCGGTCGAGTCGCGGATGAAGTTCTGGGGCACGGTGTCGTTGTGGCAGAAGGCCGGCGGCAGCTCGAGCTCGAAGCCGACCCGCTCGACCCGGTCGCAAAGTTCGAGCATCTGATCGAAGTCCGATGGCAACTCCGTCCCGTCGCGCCGAGCCCAATCGGTCCAGAGCCTGATCTCGACGAAGGGTGAGAAGTCGCGACAGCTCGAGGACGTCGAGTGGAGGCGACGAAGAGCCGCGCCGACCGCCCGGATCACATCGTCGTCGCGGATCGTCTCGTCTCGCAGCGTCTCGCCGACCAGGAACTCGGAGATCGTGTGACCCGCGGGAAGCTCGGCGGCGATCACCTGCGGGGCGAGGTCCGCGGCGGCCGCGTCGCGTTGCGCCTGCGTCGCCGAAGCCCGGTCGACCGCGAAGCGCTCGGACAGTTCGTTCGCCACCCGCACGACGACTTTCCGGCCACCGCCGGCGGCAGTGTAGTTCCGGTTGTTCGCGCCCCCCGGGAGGCAGGCGACCGTCACCTCCTCGTCGGCGAAGACGCTCGGTGCACAGGCGGCGAGCAGCCGGCCGACGATCGCCCTGTCGCCTCCGAGGACGTCGTCGCCGAACCGGACCACCGGGCCGGACGGGCCCCACGGCCGAGTCGTCTCGACCATCTTCACCGCCCCGCCCCCGTCGCGCTGCGGCTCTTCCCGCGATCGCGCTCGGCGTCGAAGAGGTCCGCGGAAACCTGGGTCAGCTCCTCCTTCTGCACCTTGCCGGTCGGCCCCCTTGGCAGGCGTTCGGAGATCTCGATGTACCGGGGGACCATGAAGGCCGCCATCTGTTCCTGGCACCACTCCCAGAGCTCGACCGGATCGAGCGCCGCGCCCTGCTCGGGGACGACGATCACCTTGACGTCGTCTTCGCCGAGCGGCGACGGCACTCCCACCGCGGCCGCCTCGGCGATCCGCTCGTGGCCGATCAGGACCCGCTCCAGCTCGAACGAGGAGATGTTCTCGCCGCGACGGCGGATCGCGTGCTTGGCGCGATCCTTGAAGTAGAGGTTGCCGTCGTCGTCAAGCTTGCCGAGGTCGCCGGTGTGGAACCAGAGGCTTCGCGTCGCCTCCACGAACGCCGCCTCGTCATGCTCGTATCCCTTGAGCATCACGTCGGGCACCCGCGGCCGAAAGGCGATCTGCCCCTCGGACCCGGCCGGCAGACGTTCGTCCCGCGGACCGAGGATCGCCAGCTCGAAGTCCGGGTTCGCCTGCCCGGCGGCCCCGACGGGCGGTTCTGTGCCGGGGTGCCGGAAGGCGAGCGGCTCGGCCTCGGTCATGCCGTAGATATCGTGGAGCCGGACGTCGAAGCGGGCTTCGAAGTCCCGATGGAGCTTCGGCGGGATGCCTCCGACCATGCCGATCCGCAAGCTCGTGGCCGCGTCCGACTCCCGGCGCTCGATCCCCCAGATCAGCTCGATCACGTTGGAGAAGCCGATGAAGCAGGTGGCCCCACACCCTTCGACCTGGTCCCAGAACCGGCTTCTCGAGAAAGTCGGCTGCAGGGCCACGACGCCCCCGGCCGCGATGAAGCAGAGGACCGTGTCCATCTGGCCGGCGATATGGAAAAGCGGCAGCCAGGCGTGGATGACGTCGTCCTCGCCGAGGTCGAGCGACCAGGCGACCCAGCTGGAGTTCCTGACGAGATAGTTGTGCGGGAGGAGGACCGCCTTCGACCTCCCGGTCGTCCCCGAGGTATAGAGGACCTCGGCGAGCGCACTCGGATCCGACACCGGCGCGGCCCCCGGCGTGGAGCTTTCGACCTCCTGCCACGAACGCCGGCGCGCGAAATCGGAGTCGGGACCCGGCTCACCGTCGACCACCAAGACCGCGTCGACCGCGGTCGCCGACAGGTCCGGCAGGAGCTCCAGACCCTCCAGGTCGGTGATCATCACCTGGGCACCCGCGCGGGCGATCATGTCGCCGAGGACCGGCCCGCGATGAGCACGGTTCAGTGGCACGTAGACGGCCCCGGCAAGGGTCGATCCGAGCAGGGCCCAGATCGCCTCCGGCCGGTTGGGCAAGAAACTCGCCACCCGCAGGCCGGCGCTCCCCCCGCTCGGGCGCGAGAGCAACCAGCCGGCGAAGCGTTCGGCCTCCTGCCGGGCCTCCCCGTAGCTCCAGGTCCTCCCGGCGAAGAGGAGGAACGGACGCTCGGCGCTGCGCTCCGCGCGCGCCAGAAACAGCTCACCGACCGTCGCCCGTCCGCGCCCCAGCAGGGCCTCGAGCGGCGGCGGGTCGAGCGGCAGGCTCACGCCGGATCCGCCTCCCCGTACTCCTCGCGCAGGGCGCGATCGAAGTCGCGACAGCGTTCGGCGGTCCAGGAGCGGAAGTCGCCGTCGCCGCCCTGTTGCCAGTCGTAGGACAACGGCGTCAGCGCCAGATCGCCTGCCGCCACAGCGCCAAAATCGGTGCCCGCGGCGCTCTCGAAGGGCGGCGGCGGGTCGGTCCGCTTGCCGTAGGTTCGATAGGCATAGCCGGAGGAGTCGGTCTCTCGCGGGACGCTGCCGGGCGCGTAGAAGCGCCGCCCGAGGCGGGTCACCTCCGGCCGCGTCCTCTGCACGTCCACCTCGGCCGGGACGTTCAGGTTCAGCACCAGGCGGTCCGGCCAGTCGGTCCAGGCGAGTGCTCTCTCCACCAGCAATGCGGCGATCGCCGCGGTGTCGTCATAGATCGGCGTGGTCTGGTCGAACGAGTCGAGGATGTGAAAGTGGCCGACGTGGTCCTGCTGGGACACGGCGAAAGCCGGGACCCCGAGCAACGAGCCCTCGATCGCCGCGCCGACGGTTCCCGAGTTGAGGGTGTCGTCGCCGAGGTTCGGCCCGTGATTGATGCCGGAGACGACAAGCGAGGCGTCGGGCGCCAGATCGCCCAGCACCGCCGCTCGCACGCAGTCGACCGGCGTGCCCGAACAGGCCAGCACGCGCTCGTCGCCGTCGACCGGGGTAAGCGTCACCGGGGTTCCGTAGGTGGCGTTACGGGAGACGCCGCTGCGGTTCTCCGAAGGTGCGACGACGAGCACGTCCAGGCCGCGCCGCAGCATCGCCCGGTGCAAGGTCCGCAGGCCGGTGGCCATCACCCCGTCGTCGTTGGTGAGGAGGATCGGCCCCATGGTCTAAGCCTCTGCCTTCACCTCGGCGAGGGTCGGCCGATCCGGCAGCAAGACCTCGGCACCGCCGATCGTCTCAGGCTCGCCAAGAACCGCCCACTCCGCCGCGACCCTGCCCAGGGTGATCCCTGCGGTCACCCCGTCGGCGCCGAGGCCGCCACAGGCCACGATCGACTCGTCGTGCTCGTAGGGGCCGATGATCGGGCGACCGTCGGCGCTGATCGGATAGAGGCCGGTCCAGCCAGGTTCGAAGCCGAGCCCGTCCACCGGCAGGCGTGCGGAGATCCGCGAGGCGACCTCTTCCCAGGTCTCCCATGGGATGGTCTTCCGATAATGGTCTGGGTCCGCGGAGCCGAGCTCCTCGATCACCGAGTAGGTGTGCTCGCCGCCGATCAGGCTGTCCGGACCGTCCTGGCGAAAGTAGATCGCCGCCTCCTCCCCGGGGATCGCTTCCTGGACCATCGGGACCGTGTAATCCACCGTGTCCGGAAGCTTGACCTTGATCACATCGTGGACCTGGCTCACCAATGGCAGCGCCGCCCCCAGCATCTCGCCCATGCGGGTCGCCCATGGACCCGCCGCATTGACGACGACGTCGGCGGCGTGCTCGCCCTCCGGCGTGGTCAACACGTGGCCGCCACCCTCGCGCTTGCGCCAGGCTTCGACCGGCTGCTTCGGCACGATCTTGACCCCGAGGGCCTCGGCGCGCTCGACCAGGGCGCCGCAGAGGAGCGGACCGTCGAGGTGGCCGTCCCACGGGTTCCAAAGGCCGACCAGGACGTCGTCGACCCGTAGATCCGGGACCCGTTCCAGGATCTGCTCGGGATCGAGCAGCACCGAGGTCTCGACCCCGAGGTCGGCCTGCATCGCGATCACTTCCCGCAGGAGCTCGACGTGATGCTCGCTCCGACCCAGCCGCAGGTGGCCGATATGGGCCAGATGAAGGCCGTTCTCGCGCTCCAGCAAGTCGAGCATGGCGCGGGTCCGCACCCGGATCTCGACGTTCAAAGGGTCGGTCGCGTTGATGTTGAAGACGCCGGCCGAGAGGCCCGACGAGCCCGCGGCCACGTGCGCCCGCTCGAGCACGGTGACCTCCTCGCAGCCCAGCTCGGCCGCACGCAACGCGAAACTGACCCCGGCGACGCCGGCGCCGATCACGGCCACCGAAGGCTTCCCGGAACGACTCATCTGATCATCCTTTCTCTCGCCTCGCGGTCCACCGCGTCAAGCCCCCGGTGCGATCGCGATCGCGACGTGCTTCAGCTCGGTGTGCTCCTCGATCGCGAAGATGGAGTTGTCGCGACCGATGCCCGACTCCTTGAATCCGCCGAAAGGCATCTCGGCCGCCGTCGGTCCGTGCTCGTTCACCCACACGGTTCCGGCGCGCAGCTCGTTGGCGACGCGCAGGGCGCGATCGATGTCCTGGGACCACACCGAGGCGGCGAGCCCGTAGGACACGTCGTTTGCCCACTCGATCGCCTGACGCTCGTCCTCGTAGCGAAGGATCGAGACGACCGGGCCGAAGATCTCCTGCTGGACGATCTCGTCCTCCTGGCGGCAGCCGACCACGACGGTGGGGCGGTAATAGGCGCCATCCCCATCGCCGTTCTTCCCGCCCGACACCACGTCGACGTGACCGGCCTCCCGCGCTCGCTCGACGAAGCCACTGACGCGTTCCCGATGCTGAAAGGAGACCAGGGGTCCGGCGTCAGGTGGCGGGGCGCCCAACGGATCGCCCAGCCGCAGGCCGTCGGCGACCGAGGCGAGGGCGGAGACGACTTCGTCGTGCCGGCCGGGGCTGACGTAGAGGCGCGAGGCGCAGGTGCAGTCCTGTCCGTTGTTCCAGAAGGACCCGACCCGCAGAGCCTTGGCCAGGCGCTCGAGGTCGGCGTCGTCGAAGACGACGACCGGGGCCTTGCCGCCGAGCTCGAGATGGACCCGCTTCATGCCCCGCGCGGCCAGTTCCATGACCTTCTTCCCGGTCGGGGTGCCGCCGGTCAGCGACAGCATGCCGACGTGTGGGTGCAGACAAAGCGCTTCTCCGGTCGCCCCGCCGCCGGTGATCACGTTGAGTACCCCGGCGGGAAGGATCTCGGCGGCGATCTGGCCGAGGAGCATCGCCGTCATCGGGCTCTCCGGGGACGGCTTCAGCACCACCGCGTTGCCCGCCATCAACGGCGGCGCGATCTTCCAGGCGGTGAGTGCCATCGGGTAGTTCCACGGCGCCAGGGCCGCGACCACGCCGATCGGCTCACGCCGCACGATGCTGGTGATGCCGGGCTTGTACTCGCCGGCGGCGATCCCGCCCATCGAGCGGCCGACGCCACCGTAGAAGCGGTACTTGTCGGCGGCCCCGACCATCTCGGCTCGCGCTGCCGCCAGGGGCTTGCCGACGTCGATGCTCTCGAGGTAGGCGAAATCGTCGGCGGCCTCCTCGATCGCGTCGGCGAGCTTGAAGAGCAGTTCCGCCCGCTCCTTCGGAGTCTTGCGCCGCCACTCGTCGAACCCACGCACCGAGGAGGCGACCGCCGCCTCCACGCCGGCCTCGCCGGCCTCCGGGACGGTGCGGATCTGCTTGCCGTCGGCCGGATTGACGACGGCCTGCGGCTCCTCCGCGGCGGAGTCCCAAGGCTTCCCGTCCACCGTGCAGGTGAGGTCTGCCGGATCGATGGTGGGCTGGCTCGGGGACATCGAAACCTCCTTGTTCGTTTCAGGCTCGCTGGGTGGCGGCCGGTTCAATGCGCAGGCCGCCCGGGATCGCCCCTTCTTCGGCGGCCAGCTCCTCGACCAGCGCGAGGGTCGACTCCGCCTCCAGGATCTCGGGTCCCGACGCGCCGGCGGGCGGGTCGTCGGCGAGAACCGCGAGCGCCGTGGCGGCCGCGCCGAGGGCGGTCGTACGAGACATCGGGTACGGATCGACGACGGTCATCTTGGCGACCACGTCGTCGCCCTCGAGCACCTGGGTCTGGACGATCGTCAGGCCATCCGGCCCGACCCCCGGCTTACGCCGTTCGTGTCGCTTCCAGAGCAGCTTCCAGAGCACCTCGACGGGATCGATCTCGCGGCCCTCGATCTCGACCCGGAGATCGTCGACACCGAACCCGAGTCGGCCGATCGAGCTGAAGAGCTCGTTGGACCAGGCCGGCAGGAGCGCGCCCTGCACCGCCGCGTAGCGGAGCTCGGGAAACGCGCGGACCAAGGTCAGGGGCTCCGAGTGGGCGGTGTTGTAGGCGACCGTTTCGCCGATCTCCGGCAGGTCGTAGACCTCGGCGGTCTCGGGCACGAACCCGGGCTCGTCGACGAACTCACCGTCACGCCAGACGGGGCACGGCGCGACGGCCATGTGGAGCATGTGTCGCAGGGGCGCGAGGCCACCCGGGTCATCGTCGCCGACGACCCAGACCACGCGGACGCCGTCGCAGCCGGGATGGAGCTCCAGCAGGCGCTTGGCCATCAGGTTGGAGGTGCCGGGTGAGTTGCCCGCACCGGTGATCAGCGTGACGCCTGCCTCCCGGGCCGTCGGATCGAGCGCCAGGACCGGGCCGATCCCCTCGACGTCGTCGCAGATGTCGACGTAGTCGGCCCCCGCCGCCACCGCGGCTCGCGGGATCGCGTCGGTCCCGGTGTAGAAGGGGCCGGCGAAATTGAGGACGAGGCGCGCTCCCGACAGGTCGGGGGGACTGGCGTAGACGTCGGTGACTTCTCCTGTGATGCGATCGGGTGCGAGCGCGATCGCGCGCCGCAGGTTGTCCTCCCGCGCGTCCAAGACGCGGATCGGCTGCTCCGGCAGGCGGCGGGCGAGGATCGCGAGGCTGGCGCGGCCCATCTCGCCGACGCCGATGACGACCAGGTCGCTCACGCGGCCGCCCCCCGCGAGATCAGGTCACGGATGCGGAGCCTCTCCCCCGGGCGACCGTCCTCGAGCGAGCGGAGGGTCAAGGAACCCGTGCTGCGGCTCACCCTGCCCAGGGCCGGGAAGAAGGCGGCGGGATCGAGGCACTCGGGTGCCGCGACACCCGACTCGAGATCACACCCTTCGAGCATGAGCAAGGCCGCGGCCGCGGCCGGAGTCCCCGTGGACTCCTCCATGCTGAGCGAGTCGGCGGAGGAGAATCGGAATCCGCGATCGCCCGCGCGGACGTCGATGATCAGCCCGCTGCCACGATAGGGAGTCGGCTCGCGCCGCTCCCGGTAGGAGCCGTAAAGCGCGACCGCGAGATCGGGGATCGGCATCGGCGAGCCTTCGATGCTGATCGACTCGGAGCTGTCGCCGCCGAGCCGGGCGATCGCCCAGCTGACGAACATCGCATCGTTCGGGACGATGCCGCCGAAGTTCCGCACCCGACGCACCGGCAGGAAGCGAGGGACGGTGATCGGCTCGGGATGGGAGAGCTGGAGCAGGGTCGCCTTGCCGACCGGGTCGGGGAACTCCACCTCGCGGGTCGACAGGTCCTCCCAGGCGGCGACTGGCCGCCGCACGCCGGCATCGTCGAGGAGGGAGAAGATGTGCCAGAAGTGCTGGACGGCCGCGTTGCCGACGTCCTCTACGTCGACGACCCAGCAGATCTCGACCTCGTCGGCCTCACCGAGGGCATCGACGGCGACGCGGACCAGAAGATTGGTCACCCCCGGGGACGAGCCCATCCCGATCAGTGCCTTGATCCCGGCAGCGCGCGCATCCGCGTCACGTTCGAGCAGTTCGAGGGTCGCATCGGCGTCGTCACAGATGTCGAGGTAGTCGGTCCCACACTCGATGCAGGCGTCGAGCGCGGCCGCGCCGGTGCGGTAGAACGGCCCCGCGCAGTTGATGACCAGGCTCGACGAGCCGACCAGCTCGAGCAGGCGGTCGGGCTCCTCCAGCATGTCGCAGGTCGCCGTTCGCAGGCCGAGCTTCGCAAGGCCCTCGCTGCGGTCGGGTCGCCAGGCTCGATCGAGCGCGGTCCACCGGGACAGGTCACGAGCGCGTGCGGCAGCCTCGATCAACGCCTTTGCCTGGAGGCCACCGCCCCCCAGCACGAGCACATCGCTCGCCTCGATCATCCATCCTCCTTGGTTAACGAACGTTCGTGAACAGTACCGCAACCGTCGAGGAGGTCAAGTCTCCGCGGTGCGGAGGCGGGATCAGACGGTCGCCAGACCGGAGCTCTCGTGGATCGCCGACATCCGCCGGCAGAGCAGCCAGATCTGATCGGCCACCCCCTCCCGGTCGAGCGGATGGTCAGGGCCCAACCTTCGTCCCGAGCGGTCGCAGGCCGCGGCGATCGCCACCGCCAGCAGGCGCGGATCGGTACCGGGGGCCGAATCGAGGAGGCCGGCGAGGAGCTCCAGTGGCGCCCGCAGGGCAGCCGCGATGTGTCGCCATTCGTCAGTCGGAAGCACGCGCTTCAGGGTGCCGGTGTCGATCAGCGAGTCGTTCCAACGGGCGATCGCCCGCTCTTCGATCTGGAAGGCGACCCAACGACGGACGACCAGCTCCAGACGCTTCTCCTCGGGGTCTTCGGCGAGGGGGCCGAAGACCGCGGTGAAGAAGCGGCGCAACGCGTCGCGCGAGGCGGCCGCCAGGATGTGCTCCTTGGAGTCGTAGTAGTTGTAGATGGCGGGCG
>JAFDWG010000080.1 GCA_018268605.1 Actinomycetota bacterium
CAGCCTGCCCGGGCCGTGGCCGGGACGGCCGTGCTCGCCGCAGACCCTTGCGTCCGTTGTCTCGTGCCCTTATCCCCCCGCCGACTTCCCCAGGTACGCCAACAGACGATCCAGGAACTCGCCCTGCGCCGGCAGCAGCTTCTGGCGGGCGACGTCGAGGTCGAACCAGTCGGCTCGGTCGACCTCGGGGAACTCGACTTCGCGGCCGCTCTTGGGGGGCCACTCCATCTCGAATGTGTTGCTGTCGAGCCTGGTCGGGTCGAAGTCGCCCCTGGCCGCCCAGGCGTCGACGACTTTGCCCGCCCGCTGGCGGATCGAGCCGAGATCGATCAGCTCGGAGGGCTCGAGGTCGGGAGCGGCGGAGCCGAGCTCCTCGTCGAGCTCACGCAGGGCCGCGGCGCGCGAGTCCTCATCCGCCTCGATGCCGCCCTTGGGGATCGACCAGGCACCGTCGTCGCGCTTGGTCCAGTAGGGGCCGCCGGGGTGGACGAGCAGGAATTCGGTCTCGCCGTCGTCGCGATGTCGGTAGAGGAGGATGCCCGCGCTTCGTTTTGTCGCCACCGGTCAGGACTCCAGCGCGTCGAGGAGCGGGGCGAGGGTGGCGAGGACGTCCTCGCGCGGGGTCGCGCCGAGCGTCTCGAGGGTGCCGTTCGCGCGGGTCACAGCGACGCCGATCGCCAACGCGACGAGCAGCTCGGCGCGCAACTCGGGGTCCGGGGCGCCACGCTCCTCCAGGGCCTCGACCAGGCCGACCAGCACACGGTCGCGGACCACCCGCTTGATCTGGTCGCGGGCGCCGGGGCTCAGCGTCGGGCTGGCGAGCGCGCGGCTGATCGGGCTGTGGCCCCGCTCGTCCCAGCGCTCGAGCAGGAAGCCGACCAGGGCCCGCGGCGCGAAGTCGATCCCGTCGGCCTCCGCCGAGCCCGCCGCGATGGCGGCGAGGAAGAGGCCTTCCTTGGACTCGAAGTAGCGCGCGATCAGGGCCGGATCGACGCCGGCGCGTTCGCCGATCTCCCGCGTCGTCGCCCGGTCGTAGCCGACCGTCTCGAATACCTCCTGGGCGGCTTCGAGCAGGGCGCGGCGTGAGGCCTCGGCATCATGCGGGCGCCGGGTCGCGGTCGCCTTGTCACCGACCGGTGACACGCCCGGGACCGTACCACCACAAGGATCAGGCGGCCAGGGCGCGGTGGCCGAGCCCCGCCCACATCCGTTCGAATTCGGCCTTCGACCAGGTCAACCGTTCACCGGAGAGCGGGTCGTTCACCTTGACGCCTTCTGAATCGACACCGGTCAGCACCACGGCGTGCTCGCCATAGTTCACCTTGACCGGGCGCCCGGCGGGCGAGGTCCAGGTCGCGTAGGGGCCTTCGGCCAGCGCCACCCAGGCGAGGATCGGGTGACCGGCGAGCAGCGCCGCGTAGAGGCGTTGCGGCGAGGAGCCGCTCAGTTCGTCCATCTCCAGCCCATGCCGGGCCGCCAGTGCCTTGATCGGGCCCTGGTACACCCCGAACCCGCCCGCCGGCCCGCCGCCGTCGGCGCGCCCGACGAAGCCGAGCACGGGGTCGCCCCAGACCTCTTCGCCGTTCGGCCCGACGGTCGGATCGAGCGGCTTGGCGTGGGCGACCTGGCGCTGCAGCAACAGCTGGTCCGCCGGGTGACCCGCGTACCCGAGGACCATCGAGAGCGCCGTCGCCTCGCAGTCGTCGCGTAGCCGCTGGGCGATCATCGGGACATCGATCGCGGCGGCGACCGGCCGCCGCGGGACGACCACCTGCTTCCCGGCGCCTGCCCTGGCCGCGCGCCGCAGTGCCGCGTCGAGGGAGCCGCGTGCGACGTCGTAGTCGATCGTCGCCTTGCCGACCTGGAGGTGCTGATGCGCGGGGACGGAGGCGACGATCCGCGCGCGGACCGCGGGCCGCCTCAGCGTCGCCGCCTTGACGTGCGCCAACGTCTGGCCGCCGAGCTTCACCGAGACGAACCGTGGCAGCGGTGGGGCCGGCATCTCGGTCCCCCCGCCGCCGACGCCGCGGACCAACACCAGGGCGACCAGTAACGCCGCGCCGACCACGGCGGCGAGGGCGGCGAGCCGGCGGCGCCAGAAGGTGGCGCGCCGCGGGCGAGAGCGGGCGCCGACCGCGCTCATCCAGGCTTGATCGCCGAGGCGATTCCCCCCTCGTGGGCGAGCACTTCGATCTCGACCGAGTCGAAGCCCGCCTCGAGCAGGGCGATCCGCCACCAGTCCGGCGACGCCGGGCGCTCCCCACGCCCGATCAGCATTCGTCCCGCGTTGCGCAGGAGCCGCATCCAGCCCGCCGGGCCGCGCCGCGCGATCGCCCGGACCTTCGACCAGACCACCGCGCGGTTGCGCCCCTCGGCCGGGGTCCAGCTGAACATCATGTCGCCGAAGACCAGCCGTCCCCCGGGCCGCAGCACCCGCATCGCCTCCGCCAACGCGTCGCGCTTGCCGCGCTCGTCGAGGTGATGGAAGCAGTAGTTGGAGACGACGACGTCGACGCTCGAGTCCATCTGCGGCAGTGAGGAAGCCGAGGCGATCAGCGGGTATACGTTGGCGACGGCCTGCCCGGCGAGCATCCAGCGCAGGTGGTCGACCATCGCCGGGGCGTTGTCGATCGCCCAGACCGAGGCGCAGCGCGGCGCCATCGCGAGGGCGAGGAGTCCGGTCCCGCAACCCACGTCGAGGGCGCAATCGTCTGCCCCGGGCGCCGCCTTGGCGACGATCCGGTCGCGCAGGTCCTGGAAGCCGGGCGTGCGGGAGAGCTCGTCGGCCTGGCGGACGTGGCGGTCCCAGTCCTTGCCGTGATGGGGGGCGGCGGTGGTGGAACCGGCCGCGGCCGGCGGCGGCGGCGGGAGCGACTCGGTGAGGGGTGCTGCCGGGGGCGTACGGGCCATTCCGCGAGCGTCCGCCCGCCACCTAAGGCCCCGGTGAGACAGCGATTACAAAGTGGGAAATTTCTCGTTAGAAGGCCCTCATTCGAAGCCCACCCGTGCCTCAGCCGCCGAGTGCGTAGGCGACCAAGAGGGCGTCTGGCCTTCGGCCACCGGGATCCCGGCGGCGACGATCGGGCTGTCACCGGAGGCGACCACCCAGAGTTGGAGCCCGACGGCAGCGATTCCGTCCAGACTTCGCCGCCGGTCTTCGCGTCGAGGCCGTGCCGGCACCAGTGCTGCGCAAGAGTTGTGACTAATCGCCTGCAAACGACGCATTGGGGAGCGGTTTGGAAGTGGTAGCCGTCGGCCGTTTGCGCATTTATGCTCGGCGTCCGGACCCGGTCAGCGCAGTCGGTAATCTTCGGGGAGAGATTGTCATCAAGCAGTGACAAAGTGAGGGACGATTCGTGAGCATCTATCGCCACATCCTCTGCGCGCTCGACGGCTCGGCGGACTCGCAGACGGCCCTGCGCCACGCGGTCACCCTCGCTCGCGACCAGAACGCGAAGCTCACCCTCCTCTCCGTAGTCCCCCACCAGGCGACCCCGGTCGGCCCCGGCGTCGCTCCCCCACCGGAGACCGATGAGTCCCACGACGAGGTCATCCGCGAGGCCCTCAAGGAGATCCCCAAGGACATCGGTGTGACCACCCGCCTCGAGCACGGCGAGATCGCCCTGACGATCCTCAAGGTCGTCGCCGAGGACCAATACGACCTCCTCGTGATGGGCTCCCACGGCCACAGCCGCGTCCATCGAGCGTTACTGGGATCGGTCTCCGAGAAGGTCCTGCACAAGGCCAAGGTCCCCGTGCTGATGCTGCGGTCCTACTGCGACGCCTAGGCGCGGCCGGCGCGGAGGAGCCGTGCCAGGAATTTCTGGGTCTCCTCGGCTCGTGGTTCTTCCAGGACCTGCGCCGGGGGGCCGGCCTCGACGATGCGGCCCTCGTGGAGGAAGCAGACCTCGTCGGCGACCTCGCGGGCGAAGGACATCTCGTGGGTGGCGATCACCATGGTCATGCCCTCGGCCTTCAGGTCGGAGACGGCCTCGAGGACCTCGCCTACCAGCTCGGGGTCGAGGGCACTGGTGACCTCGTCGAGGAGAAGTGCGCGAGGCTTGCCGGCGAACGCGCGGGCGATGGCGACGCGCTGCTGCTGGCCGCCCGAGAGCTCCTCCGGGCGGTCTCCCTCACGGCCCTCGAGGCCGAAACGGCCGAGGAGGGCGCGGCCTTCTTCCTCGGCCTCGCGGCGCCCTACCTTCTGGGCGCGCATCTGTCCCAGGACCACGTTCTGGAGCACGCTCATGTGGGGAAAGAGGTTGTAGGCCTGGAAGACGACGCCGAGCTTGCGGCGTACGGCGACCGGGGAGACGGAGGGATCGGTGATCACCTCGCCGTCGAGGAAGATGTCGCCGTCGTCGATCTCCTCGAGCAGGTCGATGCAGCGCAGAAGGGTCGACTTGCCCGAGCCCGACGCGCCGATCAGGACGACCGCCTCGTGCTCGGCGACGTCGAAGTCGACGCCGTGGAGGACCTCGCGGTCGCCGAAGGCCTTGGTCACGCCCTTCACCTCGATCACCGGAGCGCCCGCCATCAGCGCACCCCCTCCGCCCCGCCCATGCGGTCGACGATGCGCGCCAGCGGCACCGTGATCAGCAGGTAGAGGAGCGCGGCGGCGATGATCGGTGTGTAGTTGAAGTTTTCGCCCTGATATATCTGGGCGACGCGGAACGCCTCTTGCGGGCCGATGATCGAGATCAGCGCGACGTCCTTCTGCAGGGCGACGAAGTCGTTCAGGAGCGGCGGGCCGACGCGCCGGATCGCCTGCGGCAGGATCACGTGGCGCATCGCCTGCGCCCTGGTGAGGCCGACCGAGAGCGCCGCGTCGGTCTGCCCCTTGTGGACCGAATTGATCCCGGCGCGGTAGACCTCGGAGACGTAGCCGCTGTAGGAGAGGGTGAGGGCGATGCCGCCGAGGACGACCGGCTCGGTCGGCAGCCCTTCGAGTTCGAGCGCCGGGATGCCGAAGCCGATCAGGTAGACGAGCAGGATGGTCGGGACGCCGCGGAAGACGTCGACCCAGACCGTCGCCAAAAGGCGCACCGGGAAGAACCCGGGCGAGCGGTTGTTACGAATCAGGGCGATCGCCAACGCGATCACCAGCACCGCCACCTCGACCACCATGAAGATCTTGATGTCGAGCCAGAAGCCGCTCAGGACTTCCGGGAAGGCGTTCTTGAATTCGCTCCAGGAGAAGAAGGTTTCCCGGACCGAGGGCCAGCCCGGGCTGGTGAGGACGAGTGCCGCGAGGCCGCCGATGACGACGACCGAGGAGAGCGCCGCGATCAGCGCGTTGCGGCGGTTCCGGCGCCGTTTCGCCGCCGCGCGTTCGAGGCGGCGCTCGCCGGGGGCGGTGGTGGCGGTCTCGGTCACCCGCCGCGAGGTCCGGCCGAGCTCAGTGGAGCTCGGGTGCTTCCGCGGCCTGGCTCATCCACCGCTGAGTGATCTTTTCCAGTTCGCCCGATTTTTCGAGCGCTTCGATCGCCCCGGAGAGGCACGCGGTCAGGGGCGATTCCTTCGCCAGCAGGGCGCCCCACTCTTCGCCTTCGGCCTTGCCGAACTGGCCGACGATGGTCGCGTTTTCGACCTGGGCGGCGGTCAGGTAGAGCGCCGTCGGAAGGTCGATGACGACCGCTTCGACCTGGCCATTCTTCAGCGCCGTGACCACGTCGCCTGAGCTGTTGAAGACTTCCGGTTTGCTCGACGGTTCGATTTCTTCGTTGACCGCAGAGAGGCTGGTGGTGTTCAGCTGGACGCCGATCTTGGTGTCCTTCAGTTCGGCCAGCGATCTGGCCTTCGCCGCTTCCGTTCCTTCCAGGGCGACGACCGCCTGGTTGGCGGAGTAGTAGGGCATGGAGAAGTCGACGGCCTTTTCGCGGGTTGGCGTGATCGAGATCTCGTTGACGTCGAAGTCGAAGTTCTTGGGGCCGGGCGCGTAGGAGGAGTCAAACGACTCGACCGTCCACTCGATCTTCGATTTGGGATAGCCGAGCTGCTTGCCGATCGCGTAGGCGACGGCGCTCTCGAAGCCTTCCCCGTTTTCCGGTTCGTCGTTTTCGAAGTACGGCGGGTAGGCAGGTTTGTCGGTGGCGACGGTCAGCACGCCTTCCTTGTGCGTTTCCATCGTCGACGGGGTGCATTCTGCCGCGTTCGTGGTTTCGTCACCGCCTTCGGACGCCTCGGTGGAGCCGCCTGCTTCGGTCGAGCCCGACGAGGAGCTCGACTTCGAGCCGCCGCAGCCCGCCACGGCCAGCACCAGGGCGAGCGCGAGCAGCGAGAGGGTGGCAAGGGTGGATCGGCGCATGAAATTCCTGGGGCGGAAGCGGTGCATCCTACGTCAAACGGCGGCGCGGTGGGGAAAGTTGGCTAGCCGGCCCGGGGCTGGGCGGTCGGACATTGCTTGTCCGGGAAACTATCGAATCGGCTTCAGTCGACCGATACGGAGATCGTGTCCGTTGACATCGGCCTCTCGTCCGTCTTCGAGAACTGGCTCTACAACCTGGTGCTGATCGGCGCGGCCACGCCCTGTCTCGTGCGGGTGGCGCTCTTTCGTCGCGAGCGACTCGCCTGGACGCTTCTCGGCGCCGCCCTGCTCTCTTGGACGGCGGGCGAAATCTACTTCCAGATCGTGCTGGCGGGAACGGGCTCGATCCCGATCCCCTCCCCCACCGACGCCGGCTACCTGCTCTTCTACCCGATCGCCTTCGCCGGGCTGATCGCGTTTAAGCGGGGCCGCATCGGCGAGCGGATCATCGCCGCGGCGCCGGCGCTGGTGCCGGTGGCCCGCCTGGTCCACTCGAGCCACGAGCGTTGGGACGGCGGCGGCTACCCGGACGGGTTGGCCGGCGAGGAGATCCCGCTCGGCTCGCGGATCATCGCCGCCTGCGACGCCTTCGACGCGATGACAAGCGAACGTCCCTACAGCGTCGCGATGGTGGGGACGCGGGTGCTGGAAGAGCTCGCCGCCGGCGCCGGCGGCCAGTTCGACCCGCGGGTCGCGGACTCCCTACGGCGGGTCATCGAGCGCGGCGCCATTCCGGCGCGGTCGTCCTAAGGCCCGTCGAGCGGGCCAAAGGACGACCACGGTCGGAGCGCGGCGCGGACTTCAGATCTGCGCGCAGACCGCCTTCACGAGGAGAGCTCGTCGAGGACGGTGACCCGTGGCGGCCGGCGGCGATCAGCCGGCTGCGGCGGCTGCTCTCGCCCGGGCGCTGAAGCGCGCGACTTCGCCGGCGAACCGTTCGGCGTCCTGGAAGAGCATGCCGTGGGCCGCCCCGGCGTAGACGGAGAGCGCGGAGCCCGGGATGCGTGCGTGCAGTCGGCGCGCGTTGACCGGCGGCACGCCGGTGTCCATGGCGCCGTTGGTGATCAGCGTCGGCGTCGTGATGCCGGGCAGACCTCGCCAAGTGCCGTCGTAGCGGAGGAACGCCTCCTCGGCGGCTTCCTGGCGCTTGAGGGTGCGCGACGAGACCGTCTCCTGCGGGATCGCTTCGAAGCCTTCGATGAAGCGGGCGGTCGCCTGGGCTCCGTTCTGGGTCGGCGGGAAGAGGAGGCCGAGGAAGAGTTCGGTACTCGGATGGGGCGCGGCGAGCTTGCGGATCAGGCCTGGCGGCGGCGGGACCGTGTGGCGGCTGCCGGCATCGCCGCCGGTCGTCACCAGCGCGCCGAGGAGCGCGGGCTCCCGCTCGGCCAGCGTGAGGCCGATCTCGCCGCCCATCGACCAACCGACCAAGGTCGGCTCGACCAGCCCGAGCGCTTCGATCAGTTGCCCGGTATCACGCCCCATCAACGGGACCGTGATCGGCCTCGAGAGGTCGTCGGTGGTGTAGCCGACTCCGCGGTTGTCGAAGATGGTCACCCGGAAATGCCGCGCCAGCGGACGCAGAAGGTAGGGCATCCAGAGGCTCATCGAGGCGGTGTCGCCCTGGACCATGATCAGGTCGGGCCCCTTCCCGAACTGCCGATAGCCGATCTCGATCCCGTTCACCGGGAGCGTCCATACCGGGCCCTCGAAGCGCCCGACCCCGGGCAGGGTCGAGTTCGGCACTTCGCTGGGCGCCGCCTGACCGACCACGTCGTCGGGCGCCATCGTCACCCGGGCGGCGGCAACCGGCGCGACGAGGGCAAGGGCGAGCAGCGCGAGCGCGAGCGAAGGGAGGCTGATCCGGCGGAAGGTCATCTCGCCGGGAAATCTAGGCGCTCGACGCGACGCTCAGGCGCCCATGTCGACCGCGAAGACGTTCGTCGGGTCGATCGTCACCACGACGCGCTTGTCGCCGGGACCGTCGTGCTCGGAAAGCTCGGCTCCGTACTTGGCGCCGACGCGCTGCGCGAAGGCGTAGTCGTCATCGGGCTCGATCCGCGCCGTCCCGCGCACGTCGAGATAGCGGAACGGGTTGGCCAGATCGAGGATGAAGAGCGAGCACCGGGGACGCTCCACCAGGTTCTTGGTCTTCAGCCGCGAGTCGTTCAGCGAGACCTTCGCCTCGCCGTCCTCGAAGAGGAACCAGACCTCGGTCAGCTGCGGGCCACCGTCCTTGCCGAGCGTCGCCAAGGTGGCAAACTGCGCGTCGAGGAGGTCGCGATGCGAGTCGGGGAAGGTGGTGTTCATCGTGACCCGGATTCTTGCGCACTCCGGCACTCGGCCCCGCCCGGCGCCCGGGGCGCGTCTACGCCGCTCTCCGCCAGGGTTCTACACGCGCCCGAACCGGTGCGAGGCGGGAACGGACGGGAACACTTCGTCTACGAGCTGCTGCGGCCCACCTGAACGAAATGATGGAACCGTCCGGCGTCGTCGACCAAAAGAGGCGGACGACGATCGCGCCGGGTGGCACCGCGAAGGTGCTGATGGACGTGACCTACCCGCCCGGCACGAGGGCGCCGCGAAAGCCCGACCACGAATTTGTCGTCTCCCCCGGCCCGCCCGCTCGGTCGAACTCAGCCGCTTTGGTGTCGCCCCGACCTGGGTGGTCGACATGGGGGCGAGCGCTACGCGATCGACTTCGTCCAGATGACCTCGGCGGGAAGGATCGCCGAAGGGTCCGGCAAGATACTCGGCAATTACCCCTTCCACGGCGACGAAGTGTGTCGGGGTCAAGATCGGCGAGCGCGTGCGGCCCGGGGACGTCCTCGGGCTGCTCGGCAACTCCGGCAACTCGAACGCGCCGCACCTCCATTTCCAGCTGATGGACGGGCCCTCGCCGCTCGGCTCCGAAGGCATCCCGTACCGCTTCTCCTCATTCACCGCCGAAGGGAGGTTGGCGAACTTCCCGCGGTTCTTCGTCCTCGGCGACAAGGCGAAGCTGAGGGCAGCGCCGCGAGGGCCGCGGCAGGCCGCGCTGCCGCTGAACCTCCAGGTCGTCGACTTCGGCGGATGACTCGCGTGCGCGACAGCGTTCGTGGGAGGATGCGCGCATGAGTCCCTCGAAATCGCGCCGCCAAGAGCGCCCCGACCATGGGTGGGTGATCTCC
>JAFDWG010000081.1 GCA_018268605.1 Actinomycetota bacterium
CGCTCTCACGCACGGAAGCGTGGACTTCCCGACATCTCCCGCACGTCTCCCGGGATGACGTCGCACCTCCTCGACGGCTTCCATACCCCGGCCGTCTCGGCCACGGCCACAGCCAGCCAGGGCCGCCGTGGCCGAGACGGCCGTGCTCGCCGCCGACTCTTGCGTCCCTTTCCCAGTTCCTCACAACCTCACGTCACATCCCCCGCCTCTCGCGTGTCACTGCTATGACACGACATGAAGGGGGTTCGTGACCGATGACTGACGGCGACCGGATCGTCGAGGCGTTCGAGGAGCAGCGACCGCACCTGCGGGCGGTGGCCTACCGGATGCTGGGCTCGACCGGAGAGGCAGACGATGCGGTGCAGGAGGCGTGGCTGCGACTGAACCGTTCCGACGCCGCGGAGATCGAGAACCTCGGCGGCTGGCTGACCACTGTGGTGGCGCGGATCTGCCTGAACATGCTGCGCTCGCGCAATTCGCGCCGCGAGGAACCGCTCGACATCCACGTGCCGGACCCGATCGTCGCCCCGATCGACGAGACCGATCCGGAGCACGAGGCGCTGCTCGCCGACTCGGTCGGGATCGCGATGCTGATGGTGCTGGAAACGCTGAGCCCGCCCGAGCGACTGGCCTTCGTCCTGCACGACATGTTCGGCGTGCCCTTCGACGAGATCGCCGCGATCGTCGACCGCAGCCCTGACGCCGCCCGCCAGCTCGCCAGCCGCGGCCGTCGCCGCCTGCGTACGGCCGACCCGGTCCCGGCACCGGACCTGGAGGAGCAACGGAAGGTGGTCGAGGCCTTCG
Source organism: Actinomycetota bacterium (assembly GCA_018268605.1). Classification (GTDB taxonomy): domain Bacteria; phylum Actinomycetota; class Thermoleophilia; order Solirubrobacterales; family 70-9; genus VAYN01. The sequence continues at coordinate 805 of JAFDWG010000081.1, forward strand.
TCGCCGCCGCCCGCGAAGGGGACTTCGACCGCCTCCTCGAGGTCCTCCACCCCGATGTGGTCCTACGGGGCGATTTCGGCCCGGACCGGCCCGCGGTCGAGATCCACGGCCCCGACGCGGTCGTCTCGCAGGCCAGGCACTTTGCCGCGATGGGCGCCCGCGGCCACCTCGTGCGGGTCAACGGCGGCGTCGGCACGGTCGCCTTCCTCGACGGGAAGCTCTTCTCGGTCGGCGCGATGCAGGTCCGGGAGGGCCGGATCGTCGAGGTCGACTTCCTCTCCGACCCGGCCCGCCTCGCGAACCTCGACCTGAGCTGGCTCGCCGCCTAGCTCACCGTCGCCAGCGGGATCTCGCAGTCCGCCGAGAAGCCCTGCGACTCGATCCCCAGCGCCACGTTGTTGCGGGTGGAGAAATTGCCGAAGGCGACATAGGCGGTCAGCTCGATCATGCCCGCCTCGCCGAGGGCGTCGAGCAGGCGGGCGGAGAGCTCGTCGGTCACCGCCACCGGCGTCTGCGACATCGCCTCGGCGTACTCCATGACGTCGCGCTCGAGCGGGGTGAAGACGTCGGCCTCGCGCCAGCGCGGCACCTGGCTCGCCTTCGCCACATCGAGCTGCTGGTTCAATGCCGCGAAGTAGCCGATGTCGAGGCACCAACTGCACCCGACGTAGGCGGCCACCGCCATGTGGGCGAACGACTTCAGGCTCGGATCGACCGCCGTCCAGCTGTCCGCCGCCATCCCGAACGCGAGCGCCGCCTCCATCACCGGTGGGTTGTGCCAGCCGACCTCGAGTGGCTCCGGCAGGCGCCCTCCGAAGAGCGCCAGCTTTTCCTCGTCGAAGCCCGTCATCTCTGCCTTTGGGACGCGCAATGCCATGGGTTCCTCCTCGATGGTCGGTTCACCAGAGGGACACGGCACGGACCTTGGATGTGACTCAGCGGCTCGCCGCGCGGAGCGCTTTCAGCGCCTCGACGTAGATCTCCGAGAAGCTCGGGAAGGGCTGGATCGTGTCGACGAGGACGTCGAGTGGGACGCGTGCTCGGATCGCCAGGGTCGCCTGCTGAAGCCACTCCCCCGCCTCCGGCCCGAGCGCGTGCGCGCCGACTATCCGTTCGCCGTCGCCGAGCAGGGTCAAGTAGCCGTGTCGGCTATCCCAGGCGTGGGTGTAGGTGGCGCTCTTGGCGACTTCCGAGAGCTTCGTCGTCCCGCTGAACTCGCCCTCGTTCGCGCCCACCGCACCGGCCTGGGGGTCGGTGTAGGTGACGCGCGGCACCGCGTCGTAGTTCACCGGGCGGTCCTCACCGAGGATGTTGGAGGCGACCACCTCGCCCTCGTACTTACCGACGTGGGTGAGCGGCCAGGCGCCGTTGACGTCGCCGATCGCCCAGAGGCGGTCGGCCACCCGCAGGTGGTCGTCGACCTTGACGCCGTGCGGATCGGCCTCGACCCCGACCGTCTCCAGCCCGATGTCCTCGACCCGCGGGCGGCGCCCGGTGGCGACGAGGATGCGATCGCCGCGCAGCTCGCGGCCGTCGTCCAGCTCCAGCACGTAGTCGTCGCCGTCGCGTCGCGCGGCCGTGACTTTCGCGCCGAGCACCAGCTCGATCCCCTCGCCGCGCAGTTCCTCCCCCAGGGCTTCCCCGAGCGGCGGCGGTTCGCGGGCGAGCAGGTGTGGGGCGCCGTCGATCACCGTCGCCGACCCGCCCAGCCGGTTCACGACCTGGGACAGCTCCACGCCGGCCGGGCCGCCGCCCAGCACGAGCAGGTGACGCGGCACCGCCTTCATGCTGGTCGCCTCGCGGGTCCCCCAGACGCCGTCGAGCTCCCGCAGCCCCGGCACCGGCGGGACGAACGGCGCCGCCCCGTTGGCCAGCACCACGTTCGCCGCCGTATAGGTCCTGCCGTCCACCTCCACCGCGCCGGCCCCGGCCAGCCGCCCGTCGCCGCGGATCAGGGTGATGTCGTTGTCGGCGAGCCACTTTTCCTGGCCCGTGTCCTTCCAGTCGCTGACCATGTAGTCGCGCCAGGCGAGCACCCCCTCGATATCGACCTCGGCGCTCGCCGCCGCCTGCCGGGCCCCCGCGACGGCCTCGCCGGGACGCAGCAGGGACTTCGACGGGATGCAGGCCCAGTAGGAGCACTCGCCCCCGACCAGCTCCCGCTCGACGATCGCGACCCGCAGGCCGCCCGCGCGGAGCGCCCCCGCGCAATGCTCGCCGGGCGAGCCGCCGCCGAGGACGATCGCGTCGAAGTCGGGCCCGTCCCCGGCGTCCGGCCCGCCCGCGGCACTCACTGCGGCAGCTCCTCGCCGGCCGCCTCGCGCACCATGTACTCGGCGTACCAGTCGGGCCAGTTCGCGTCCTCTTCGCCGATCCGCTTCTCGTGCTCGCCGTGCGCGGCGGCGGCGCGCCGCAGCGCCTCCGCCAGCTCCGGCGCGGACTCATACGTCGTCGCCATCTTCACTCTCCTCTCGCCCGCCGCGCCGCTCAGCGACCCGGCGCCCGGGTGTTGATTTCCTGCAGCAGCCATCCGTTGCCGTCCGGGTCCGAGAACGAGGCGAACGACCCGTAGTCGGCGTTCTCCGGCGCCGGCCCGATCACCCGGTTGGCGGCCCCGATGTGGTGGAAGATGCCGCCCGCGTCGTGGAAGACCTCCGACACGTCGATCCCCCGGCCGACCAGATCCTCCCGCGCCGCGGCGATATCCGTGACGGTCAGCTGCAGCCCCTCATAGGACCCCGGCTCGGCCGCCGTCAACCCTTCGCCGAAGATGATCGAGCACTCCGATTCCGGCGGCGTGAACTGGACGATCCGAAACCCCTCCTCCTCGCCGACGTAATCGATGTCCATCCGCCAACCGAGCCCTTCGTAGAACGCTTTGGCCCGGTCCACCTCGGACACCGGCAACAGCACCACCTCGAGCTTCATCCCCACCCCGCTCATCCGGCCCTCCTAGGTCGCGTGCGATTGGCGCCTACGAGACTAAGCCGCGTTCGGGCGAACGCAAGTCGATGCGGGCGGAGGGACTTGAACCCCCACGGGCTTTCGCCCACCAGGACCTAAACCTGGCGCGTATACCAATTCCGCCACGCCCGCACGGCGATCCGACGGCTTAATCAGCGGTCAATTGCCGCGTCGCGGGGAGATTCTATGATCGTCGCGTGCCTGTAGGGGAGGTGAGACCGGGCTACGAGCTGTGGCGCCCGAATCGGGAGAAACCCGCGTCGGTGACCACCAAGTGGCTGACCGTGCTGCTGTTGCTGCTGACCGCGGGTCTGGCGGCGGTGATCACGATCGGCGGCTGGAGCGTGCTCGAGGGCGGCAGCGGCATGGGCTTCGTCTGCGCGATCTACGCGATCCTCTACTTCCTCTTCGCCATCCTGGTGGCGCGGTGGCGCCGCGGGATCCTGCCGTTGGCCGCGGCGCTTTCGATGATCCTGGCGATCTTCTGCGCGGTCGGCGCCGACAGCTGGTTCGCCCGCGACAAGGCCGGCTTCGACGAAGCTGCCCTCTCCTCCTCGGTGGTCGGCGTGCTGGTGATCATCCTCGCGGTGGTCCAGCTGGCGGTGATCGTCGTCGCCCTCTATGGCTTCAACCAGGCCTGGAACGTCGAGGAGGAGCGCCCGATCGGCAACGGCGAGAACTACGGCGCCGGCTCCTCCGGCGGCACCGCCCCCCAGCCCGCCTGAGCCCCAAGCACCCCCGTCCAGCTGGACGGGGGTGACGATGCCGGAGGAGGGACTCGAACCCTCAAGCCCGCAAGGGCAATCGATTTTGAGTCGATCGCGTATGCCAATTCCGCCACTCCGGCACGGGACCGCGAGGGAACTGTAGAGCGCGTTAGTCCGTGGAGACGGCCAGGTGCCGCGGACGGCGGCTCTCCTTGGTGCTCGGAGCGCGGTCGGGGCCGCGCCGAGAGCGCAGCCAGGCGAGCGCCGCGAAGCTCCAGGCGCCGACCACGAGGAGGCCGCCGAGGACGTCGCTCGGGTAGTGCCAGCCGAGGACGACGACCGAGAAACCGACCGACGCGGTGATCGCGAGGCCGAGGACCGCGGCGACCAGGCGCTGGGCGGCGGGGACGACGAGCAGGAGCGCGACCGCGACCGAGGCGGCCGCCGTGGTGTGGCCGCTGGGAAAGGAGTTCGGCCAAGGAAGTTCGAAACCGTGTTCGAAGGCCTTGTGACGGGCGTGTTCGAGCGTCGTCTTCAGCAGCTGGGTCGTCAGGTTGGCGCCGACCACGACGACGATCGCGGCGAGCACCTCGCGACGGCGGCCATGGCGAAGCCCGATCGCGCAGGCCACGCCGACGAAGACCAGCAGGGCGGCGAGGTCGCCCAGATTGACGAAGACTGCGGCGAACGCGTGGATCGGCCCTTCTTCGTGGCGCAGATGGATGAATCCGCGCAGATCGACGCTCTGGAACGGGTTCCAGGAGTAGGCCATGACGGCCAGCGGCGCGATCGCCAGCGCGCACGCGATCGAGGCCAGGACGGCCGATCTCACCCGTGGAGCCATCCGGGAACGGTAGCGACCGCGCCTGAGCGGAAGCTCAAGCGCAGGTCGCCTCAGGCGGCGAGGGCGACTTCGTTGAAGCTGACCGCCGCGGCCGTTGCCATCACGTACTCGTCGACCTTCAGCAGCAGACCGCCTTCGGCCAGAGCCGTGATCGCCCGCACCGCGAGCTCGACATCGCCGATGCGGGCGATGACCGCCTCGATGCGCAGTTCCGAGGGCCGTTCGCTGAGGACCAGCCGCAGGATGATCGCCTGCGCCTCCCGCTCCCGATCGGCGTCGTGAACGAGCCGCAGCCTCGTCGGGCGCTCGCTCTGTTTCACCTCCGCGACAGTGTCGCGAGGCTCCGTTCCGTCTATTTCATGAGTCTCTACGAACATGTGTTCGAGTGTGGCACCGGTCCCGGCGGAAAACCGGATCTGCATGAGATCCTGCGCTAGGCGCTCAGTCGCCCAGGATCTGGGCGAGGGTCTTGCCGCTGACAACGGACTCGGGGAACTCCGCGACCACGTCGGATCCCGGTCGGGCCGAGTCGTCTTTGCGCTTGATCAGGAGCCACTGGGGCTTCTCTCCCGGTCGCGTCCGCTGGAGGGCGAAACCACCGGAGAGCTTCTCGCCGTGGAGGACGAAGACCGCATGGCCGCGCTCGATCGCCTCCGGCCAGGGAACGCGGCCGCCCTGCTCGTAGGTCCCGCGGTCCCAGACGATCACCGCCCCCTCTCCCGCCCGCCCTTCGAAGTCATTGTGCGACCTCTGGTGATCCTCGACCTGCACGGCCAGCCGTTTCTGCGCCGGGTCCATCGAGGGGCCCTTCGGCACCGCCCAGGAGCGCATCATGCCGTCGACCTCGAGGCGCAGGTCCCAGTGGTGGGCGGTCGCCTGGTGCTCCTGGACGACGAAGACGCCTGCACTGACCCCGCGGACGGCGAACTGCTCGTGGCCTTCGACCTTGGTCTTCGCCACCTCGACCCCGTCGACCGACGCATCGCGCGGCCCCTCGCCGAGCCACTCGACCAAGGCGTCGACCGCCTCGTCGGGTCCCTCGGCCTGGACCACCACCGTGCCGTCGTCTTCGTTGCGGACCCAGCCGAGCACGCCGAGCCCGTTCGCCCGCTTCACCGTCTCGTAGCGGAAGCCGACGCCCTGGACACCCCCGCGGACCGTCGCCCGCACGCCCTTCCCTTTCGCTTTCCCGCGACCGGCCATGGTGGGTTTCTACCCGTCTCGCGGCGCCGGAGTCGCGGCGGAGCGCAGCGCGCCCGCGCTGGCCACGACGACGAGGGCGATCGCCACCATTTCGATCGCCTCCAGCCCCTGGCCGAGCGCGATGAAGCCGACCAGCGCGGCGACCGCGGGCTCGAGGCTCATCATCACCCCGAAGACCGCGTTCGGCAGACGGCGAAGAGCCTCGATCTCGAGCGCGTAGGGAATCGCCGAGCTGAGCAGGCCGGTGCCGAGGCCGCGCAGGAGCACCTCGGCCGACGCCATCTCCCCCGCACCGGCGGCGAGGCCGCCCGGCGCCAGCAACAACGCCGAGATCGACATCGCGACCGCCAGGCCGCCGAGCCCCTCCGAGCGTCCCCCGATCCGCGCGCTCAGCAGGATGTAGGCGCCCCAGAACCCGCCGGCGGTCAGGGCCAGCGCGGCACCGAAGAGGTCGATCGAGCCGCCACCGAAGTCCCCGGCAAGGAGCACGATCCCGACCGCCGCCAGACCGGCCCAGATCAGGTCGCGACGCCGCCGCGAGCCGAAGATCGCCACCGCCAGCGGCCCGGTGAACTCGAGGGTGACCGCGATGCCGAGCGGCAGTCGGTCGATCGCCTCGTAGAAGCAGAAATTCATCGCCGCCAGGGTGAGGCCGAAGAGGGCGATCTCGCGAAGGTCGGAACGGCGCACCTTGGCGACGTCGTGGCGAGCGACCGCGAGCAGGATCAGCGCCGCGAAGAAGCCGCGCAGAAACACGGCGCCGGCGGGCCCGACGCGGTCGAAGAGGGTCGTCGCCAGCGCCGCCCCGCACTGGACCGAGGAGATCGACCCGATGACCATCCCGACGGCGACGGCCGGGTTGCCACGGATGTGGCTGTGAGAGCGGGCCTCCATCCGGACCACGCTAGCCGGAGACTGGCGCCGCAATCGGCGTGCCCGACAAGGACGCAGACCCGAAGGCGCCGACTTTAGCCAGGTCGAGCGGTCGAGGACGCCGCTGGGCGCGGCGAGGGCGAGCCGGCGGCGCGCCGCCGCCCGAAACGGCAGAATCCCGGCGGTGAGGAGACGACTGGCCGCCATCGCCCTGCTCGCCTGCGCGACCGTGGCGACGCTCGTCGTCGCCGCGTCGGGCGCCGAAAGCGGCGCCACACCGATGTGCCACGGCAAGCGCGCGACGATCGTCGGCACCGACGGCGACGACACCATCGTCGGCACCGAAAAGTCGGACGTGATCTGGGCCGGCCCCGGCAACGACACGATCTACGGCGGGCTCGGCAACGACACGATCTGCGGCGGCGCGGGGAACGACCTGATCCACGGAGGCCGGGGCAACGACTGGCTGCTCGGCGAAGCCGGCACCGACCGCCTCTTCGGCGACCTCGGCGACGACCACGTCGGCGGCGGCGCAGGCGACCAGGACGAAGTGAGCGGCGGCCTCGGCATCGACACCGTCAGCGGCGGCCCCGGCAACGAAGACCTGGTCCGCGGCGACTACGGCTACGACCGTTTGGACGGCGGCCCCGGCAAGGGTGACATCGCCTCCTTCTCCACCGCGGTCGCGGGCCGCAAGGGCTCCGGCGTCTGGGTCTCGCTGCCCCGGCACAAGGCGCTCGGCGACGGGCACGACCGGCTCTTCCGCTTTGAGTCGATCGAAGGCTCGGCCTTCCACGACACGCTGATCGGCGACCACCACCCGAACGAAATCCTCGGCGGCCCGGGCAACGACACGATCAAAGGCGGCGGCGGGCGCGACACCTTGAACGGCGGCCAGGGCATCGACCACTGCCAGGGCGGGCCGACCCGGATCTCCTGCGGCCCCGAAGCGCCGCCGAACGGCTCCGCCTACGTCACCATCGACCCCGACGCGGCGGGCGGCGGCGGCCTGCAGATCGTCGGCGGCGCGGGCCCCGACCACTTCACCGTCTCCTACGCCGAGGAAGCGATCGAAGCGCCGCCGGCCGAAAGCGGCAAGCCCGCGGGCACGAGCGAACCGGCGCCGGAAGCGACCACCACGGGGACCTTCACCGTCACCGCCAAGGCCGCGCTCGCCGCCGGCGAAGACTGCTCCCAGGATCCTGGCAACCCGAAGCAGGTCACCTGCCCCGCCCTCGGCCCGGGCCGCTGGCTGATGGCCGACCTCGGCCCCGGCAACGACAGCCTCACGGTCGAAGGGACGCTCGAGAAGGTTGACTTCGTCCGCGTCAACGGCGGCGACGGGAACGACACGATCAAAGGTGGCCCCGAGGAAGACCTGCTCCAGTCCGGCCCCGGCTCCGACCACATCTACGGCGGGGACGGCTCCGACGGGCTGATCGGCGGCCTCCCCGGCCCGACCTACCTCTATGGCGAAGGCGGCGGCGATCTGCTCGCGGCCGGCGGCGGCTGCGCGGGCGGCACCCTCGACGGCGGCGCCGGCGAAGACGACGCGTCGTTCGCCGAGACGCAGGCCCACCCCGGCACGCTCTACATCTCCCTCGCCCAAGGCTGGGCCTGGATCAACGCGATCAAGGGCTGCGACAAAGTCCGCCTCCCCCGCTCCGACGAGGACATCGAGGGCTCCTTCGACAACGACGTCCTGATCGGCGACTCGCGCGACAACGTGCTGATCGGACAGCCCGGCGTCGACAGCTTCTTCGGCCGCGGCGGCAACGACGTGATCGTCGCCGTCGACAGCGTCAAAGACTGGTACATCCAGTGCGGCGAAAAAGGCCATCCGGAAGGGATCGCGATCGTCGACACGATCGATCCGCAGCCGCAGGACTGCGCCAAGGTCACGGTGGCGAAGCCCACCGCCGGCCTGAACA
>JAFDWG010000082.1 GCA_018268605.1 Actinomycetota bacterium
TCAACTCACCCCAGGCGGGCATCCTCGCCGTCGGCGAGATCGCCGACCGCCCCGTGGTCCGCGACGGCCAGGTAGTCCCCGGCAAGGTGATGGAGATGACCCTTTCCTGTGACCACCGCATCCTCTACGGCGCCGACGGAGCCGAGTTCCTCGCTGAGATCAAGCGCCTCCTGGAAGAGCCGATCGCCCTGGCCCTGTGATCAGCTGGGTCTACGGCGCTGACCACTCGCCAGTGCCCGCGCGACTGGTCGAGCAGAAGCATGGGGGAGGTATGTGAGGACCATCCCCCGCCCCAGCGCCGGGGAACGGGCGATTCACCCGCGTGTCTGACATTCGTCACCCGCAAAACGGCGGGGTAGGCTGCGCCGGTGCTGCTTTATGACAACCCGCTGTCGGGCAACTGCTTCAAGGTGCGGTTGCTGTTCTCGCTGCTCGGGATCGAGTACGAGCGGCGGGAGGTCGACGTCTTCGATCGGTCGGATCGGCCGGAGATACTCGGGGGGCTGAACCCCGGGCTACGGGTGCCGACGCTGGTGCTCGACGACGGCCGGCCGCTGGCGGAGTCCGACGCGATCCTCGTGTACTTCGCGGAGGGCACCGAGTACCTGCCGGAGGATCGGTACGCGCGGGCGCAGGTACTGCAGTGGATGTTCTTCGAGCAGTACAACCACGAGCCGAACGTGGCGGTGCTGAGATTCTGGGCCGAGGCCGGAATCGAGGGCGACCCGCGGGAGGTTGCGACGAAGCTGGCGGGCGGCTACCGCGCGCTCGAGGCGATGGAGCGCCACCTGGAGGGGCGCGAGTTCTTCGTCGGCGGCAGCGCGACGGTCGCCGACCTGGCCCTCTACGTCTACACCCACGTCGCCCACGAGGGCGGCTTCGAGATGGGCCGCTTCGGAGCGATCGAGGAATGGATGGGACGGATCCGGGCGCTACCTGGCTACGTTTCGATCACGGCCTGATCGCAAGATCCCGGGTTTTGCGGATTCGCCTTTCGGCGCCCCCTTGCGCCCGGCCGGACGGCAGGTAGATTCCTCCCTGCGACCGGGAGAGACCGGCGCCCCGCCGGAAGCCGAGCGGGGAGGCCGTCTCAAAGGCGACGCGACCGAGCTTCTGAGCGCGAAGGCTACGCGCGCGGCAGGCGACGAGCGTCCCCCCGGTCGTTTTTTCGTGCTCCCAAAGCTGCACGGGGAGTCTCCAGAAAACTGGATTACGGATTCAGGTAGGCGGGTAGGCCGAACGAGACGGCATCGATCCGTCGGATATCGGCCGATCCCGCACGCTTCTCCACAGAGCCTATGGGCGGGATCGGGAGGAACCAGGTTTCCCAAGGCATTGGATAGGAGAGGCGATGAGCGCAACGGTCAGCGAGCCCCACCGTGGAGTTTCGGAGCGTGAGCTCTGGAGTCGATTCACCGAGCACCGCGATCAGGCGTCCCGAGCCGGGCTGGTCGAGTTGTACATGCCCCTGGCGCGACGGATGGCAAGTCGTTACGCCGGCGTATCGGAGCCCTATGACGACCTCCTGCAGGTCGCCAGCCTCGGCCTCCTGAACGCCGTCGACCGCTTCGACGCAAGCCGCGGCACGCCCTTCGCGGGCTTCGCCAAGCCCACCATCCTCGGTGAGCTGAAGCGCTACTTCCGCGACAAAGTGTGGACGGTGCGGGTGCCGCGCTCGGTCCACGACCGGATGGGCGAAGTCGAGAAGGCGACCGAGAAGCTGACCCTCGAGCACGGCCGCCCGCCCTCGGTGGAGCAGTTGGCCGAGGAGGTCGGGATCGAGGCCGCCGAAGTCCTCGAGGTGCTGGAGGCCCAGCACAACCGCAAGCCACTCTCGCTCGACGCGCCGCCGGTCGGTGAAGACCCCGAGGACGCCTCCGGCTCGGAGTGGGTCGGCCGCGCCGACGGCAACTACGAATTGGTCGAGGACCGAATCGCGATGGAATCGGTACTGCCCGTCCTCGGCGAGCGGGAACGGGAAGTGCTGCGCCTGCGCTTCGCCGAGGAACTGCCGCAGACCGAGATCGCGCTGCGGATCGGCTGCTCGCAGATGCACATATCCCGACTGCTACGCCGCTCGCTCGACAAGCTGCGCGACGCGGCCGAGGACTCGTCGGCGGCCTAGGCCGCCGACAGCTCGGTGACGGGGAGGGCGAAGCGCTCGCGCGCCGCGGCGGCGAGCTCTTCGTCGTCGGGGTCGACCAGCACGATGTGCTCGGCTTCGAATTCGGCGAGCGCGTCGCCGATCGCCAGTAGCTGATCGGCGTCGCCGACGCCGGCCTGCGCCTGGGTGACGGGCTCCGCCGCTTCGCTCTCCTCGGCGGCACTCGCCGCGCGTTCTTCGGCGGCATTTTTCGCCTTGTCGATCTCCCCGGTGACGAGGTCGAGCGTCGACTCGGGGCGTAGCGGGGCGACCACCTTGACCTCGAGATCCTCGCCCGCGGCGATCTCCTCGAGCGGCTCGCGGAGGGTCGTCTCGGCGGACGGGTCATCGGTGAGGATCAGCAGGCGCATACCTAGTTTTCACATTACAAGGCCGGCGGGCGGATTGGCCCGACGTTCGACTCGACCGCGGCGGCGATCCGCAGCAGGAGCGCTTCGGAGCCCGGCCTGCCGATGATCTGGACGCCGACCGGCAGCCCGTCGCGCACCCCGGCAGGGACGACGACCGTCGGGCAGTCGAGCTGGCTCAGCGGTGCGACGCAGGACAGGAGGGCCTCGCGGACGGGGTGGCGCCCGCCGCGGAGCGTGACCTCCTCGGCCTCGATCGGCGGCGCGAGCACCGGTGAGGCGGGGGCGAGGATCGCGTCGAGGCCGTCCATCGCGCGGGCGAAGGCGCCGGTGAACAGACGGCGGTGCCGCTGGGCCCGCAGGTAGGCCTCGGCGGAGAGCGCGTAACCCGCCTCGATCCGCGCCCGCACCCCGGGCGCGTAGCGGTCGCGCTGGCGCTCGAACCAGGGGGCATGGACGGTGGCGACCTCGCAGGCCTGCACGATCCGGTGGATCGCCGTCGCCCGGTCGAGATCGGGGAGGGCGCGGTCGACGACGTCGGCGCCGGCGTCGCGAAGGCCGTCGGTGGTGGCATCGAGAGCGTCGGTGACCGGCTGGTCGGCGAGGGCCATCAGGCTCGTCGCCACCCCGAGTCGCAGGCCGGCGACGTCGGGTCGCGGCGCGGTGCCCGGCGGGCGTCCGGCAAGGACGTCGAGAAGGAGCGCCGCGGTCGCGACATCCGGCGCCAGCGGGCCGACCGAGTCGAGGCTCCAGGCGAGCGGCACGACGCCTTCGGCGGGGACGCTCCCGCGGGTGGGGCGGATGCCGACGACGCCGCAGAGGGCGGCGGGGACGCGGATCGAGCCGCTGGTGTCGGAGCCGACCGCGCCGCCCGCCATCCCCGCCGCGACCGCCACCGCGGGGCCGGAGCTGGAGCCGCCGCTGAGACGCGCGGGATCCCAGGGATTGCGGCAGTCGCCCTTATGCGGGTTGCGCCCGTCGATCCCACAGGCAAACTCGTTCGTGTTGCCCTTGCCGACGATCGCCGCGCCCGCCGCCCGCAGGCGCGCCACCACCGTCGCGTCCTCGGCCGGGTGGCGGCCCCAGTCGGCGGCCCCCGCGGTGGTCGGCATCCCGCCCACGTCGACGATGTCCTTGACGCAGATCGGCATCCCGGCGAGCGGCCCCGGGCGCCCGCCGGCGGCGTCGACCGCGGCGGCCTCCGCCGCTTCGGCCCGCGCCCCTTCGAGGTCGAGGTGGAGGTAGGCGTTCAGGGTCGGGTTCAGCCGCTCGGTCGCGGCGATCGCGGTCTCGACCGACGTCACGCTCACTCCCATTCCTGGGGCCCTTGGACCGGCGGCACGCCGTCGATCTCGTCCTCGGGGAGGGACGCGGCGAGCGCCTCGAGCTCGGCCACTTCGGCCGCCACCAAGGCGTCGGGATCGTCGGGCCGGAGGGGCATCAGCGCAAGGCTAGCCGTCATCGGGTAGAAGCTCCGCCGTGTCCGCAGCGCTCCAACAGTCCTGGCCCCCGTTCGTCCTGATCGCGGGGCTGCTCATGATCGGCCTGCTCGCCGACCGCGACGGGCTCTTCGCCTGGGGCGGGACCCGGCTCCAGAGCCTGCCCGGCGGGGGAGCCGCGCTGCTCGGCGCGGCGCTGCTGCTCGTCGCCGTCGTCACCGCGGTGCTCAACCTCGACACCGCGGTGGTCTTCCTCACCCCGGTGCTGATCTTCGCCGCCCGCCGCCGGCGGGTCCCGATCGAGCCGTTCCTCTTCGGCTGCGTCTTCATGGCCAACGCCTCCTCGCTCTTCCTGCCCGGTTCGAACCTCACCAACCTGCTCGTGCTCAATGCCCACAACGGCGGTAGCGGGGCGGACTTCGCGGCGAAGATGTTCCCGATCGCGATCACCGCCGCGGTGGTGACGGCGGTCGGGGTGGGGGTGAGCTTCCGCCACCACCTCGGCGTCCACCCCGCCGGGGGCGCGGCGCCGGTGCCCGCCGAGTCGGAGGCGGAGATCGGGCCAGGCGCGATCGCCACGGCGGCGGCGGTCGTCCTCGTCCTCGTCCTGCGCCAGCCCGCGCTCGCCGTTCTCGCGGTCGGGGTCGTCGCCACGCTGGTCGAGCTCCTGCGCCGTCGCGTAAGCCTCGCCGACGTCTGGCACGTCGTCGGCCTGCCGAGCCTCACCGCCGCCTTCGTCCTCACCGTCGCCCTCGGCACCCTCGCCCGCCACTGGAACGGCCCCGCCGAACTGATCGACGGGGCGAGTGGGCCGGAGACCGCGGGCCTCGCGGCGATCTCCACCGTCTTCGTCAACAACCTCCCCTCGGCAGCGCTCTACTCGGCCCACGCCGTCGACCACTCGCGGATGCTCCTGCTCGGCCTCAACGTCGGGCCGAACCTGGCGGTGACCGGCGCGCTCTCGGCGCTGCTCTGGTTCCGCGCCGCGCGGGTGGTGGGGGAGCGTCCCTCGCTGGTCGAGTTCTCCCGCCGTGGGGTACCGCTCGCGTTGGTTGCGATGGCCGCCGCGATCGTGGTAGGCATGTTGACCTGAGGACTCAGGAAGAGCGCCGAACGCCACCGGCGCGCGCTAATCTACTTAAACCTGATCGGAATTAAGGAAGAAGGAGCCAAAATGGCATTGAGACTTGGTGACGAAGCCCCCAACTTCGAGGCCGACACGACCGAGGGACACATCAACTTCCACGACTGGCTGGGCGACTCGTGGGGCGTCTTGTTCTCACACCCGAAGGCCTACACGCCGGTATGCACGACGGAGCTCGGCTACATGGCCTCGATCGAGCCGGAGTTCGCCAAGCGGAACACGAAGATCATCGGCCTCTCGGTCGACCCGCTGGAGAGCAACGAGGGCTGGGCGAAGGACATCGAGGAGACCCAGGGCACCGCGCCGAACTACCCGATCATCAGCGACGCCGACTTCGAGATCGCCAAGGCTTACGGAATGCTGCCGGCCGACGTCTCGGGCGACGCCTCCGAGCGCACCCCCGCCGACAACCAGACCGTCCGCAACGTCTTCGTCATCGGCCCGGACAAGAAAGTCAAACTCATCCTGGTCTACCCGATGACCACCGGGCGCAACTTCGACGAGGTGCTCCGCGTCATCGACTCGCTTCAGCTGACCGCCAAGAACAAAGTGGCGACCCCCGCGCAGTGGCAGAGCGGGGACGACGTGATCATCTCCGGCTCGGTCAAAGAGGACGAGGCGAAGGAGCTGTTCGGCACCTGGGAGTCGCCGAAGCCCTACATCCGGATCGTCCCGGACCCCAGCAAGTCCTGAAGTCCTAGCAGGAGCCCTCGGGCTCTTCGTGCCCGGCCGCGGCGTCGCCGCGGTCGGGCACCCGCTCGGCGGTCGCCTGTCGGAGCAGCTCGAACAGCTGCTCCCGCCGCCGGTCGTCGAGCGCCCCGAGGACGTCGTTCTCGGCGGCCCCGAGATGGTGGTTGGACCACGCCCAACCATGGCTTCGCACGGCCTCAGCCTCACCGGCCTCGAGGTGAGAGGCCACACCGCGGCCGATCCGTCGGACCCAGATCGCCGCTCGCTGAGTTAGGCGCGCTATCGGCGGCTCAACTCAGCGAGCGTCGCCGCGGTGTTGTGCGACACGCACGAAAGCGTGGACTTCGTGACATCTCCGCACGTCTCCCGAGACGGCCGTGCTCGCCGCAGGCCCTTGCGTCCCTTACCCGTCCCTCACCGGCCTCTCCGCGATCTTGGTCGTCGCGGCGGCGTCAATCAACGCTCGCGCCGCGTCCGGATCCTCGCCCGAGGCCTGGAGGAGGTCGAAGGCGAGGGCCCGGGTCTGGCCGAAGATCATCGTCGGCCAGAGGGAGTTGTGGACGTCGGCGGCGCCCGCCAGTTCGACCGCTCGGGAGGCGCGTTCGCGGATGTCGGCCCGGGCGCCGCGGTGGCCGCGGTCGGCGGCGTCGAGGGCGCGGGTCGTCGCCGCCAGCTCGGCGACCGCTTCGCCGAGGCGGGGATCGAGGTGGGCTTCGCGGCGGATCGCGGTGGTGGTGGCCCGGGCGAGGACGCGGGTGTCCCTGACCGCGTAGTCGATCTGGGGCGCCTCGCCCGCCTGCGGGTCGAGCTCCTGCATCAGCGCCCGGCGGCGGGGTGAAAAGGCGGCCGCCTCGCCGGCTTCGGAGACCGCGTCGTAGAGGATGTCGACGCCGCGGTCGAGCTTGCGGGCATCGGCCAGCGCCGCTTCGGCGGCGGGCAGCTCGCGCGCGGTGAGGGCGCGGGCGATCGCCTCCAGCGTGGCGGCAAGGCCGGCCAAGGCGTCGCGGCGCGCGTCCTCGACCGCGGCGAGCGGTTCGTGGAAGGAGAAGAGCAGTCCGAAGACGATCGCCACGGCGCCGCCGACGCAGGCGTCGAGGAAGCGGTCGATCTCCGCCCCCTGGCCGGGAAGGGTCATGATCAGGAGAGCCGAGACGGCGGCCTGGTTGATCAGCACCTGGCTGCCGTTCAGGAGCAGCGAGACCGTCATCACCAGAGCAACCAGGACGGCGACCTGGATGGCGCCGACGCCGATCAGGTAGACGATCGCCGAGGCGATGCCGATGCCGACGGCGACGCCGACCGAGAGCTCGATCGCCCGCCGTCGCGGCTGGCCGCGAGAGAGCCCAAGGGAGATGACCGCCGCAGCGGGGGCGAAGAACGGCTCCGGCTGTCCCACGACGAGCTTGGCGATCGCCCAGGCGACCCCGGCCGCGACCGCCGACTGCACGATCGCGAGCCACGAGCCCTGCAGGGCTCCCAGCCGCACGCGGGCGGCGCCGCGCACACGTTGCTCGAGGGCCCAGTCCCGTGACGACACGCGCCGAGCGTACCCGCGGGGTGCCTTGCGCGGCGAGCGGGTACGCGAAGCGGTGGGAGGACCGACATCGACCCAGGAAGGGAGTCAAAGATGATGCAGAAGCTGAAGCGCCGGGGGCCGTCGCCCGCGATGATCGTCGCCTTGGTGGCCCTGGTGGCCGCGCTCGGCGGCACCGCCTATGCCGCCGGCCGGATCAACGGTAACTCGATCGTGAAGCAGTCGATCGGGGGAGGGAAGCTGAAAAGGCAGACCCTGACCGGCTACCAGATCAACGTGAACAAGCTCGGTGAAGTGCCGCTGGCGAAGCGCACGACGCACACCTTCTGGGCGGTCGTCCACAACCCGGCCGGGCCGAACAACGCGACCCTCACCCGCTCCTCGGACACCGGCGCGATCTCGGCGACCGAGGCCAACGGCGCGGTCAGCGTGATCTTCCCGATCGGCGTCGCCGACTGCGCCAACGTCGCGGGCCGCAACAACGACGGCACCTCACCACCGCAGCCGGGCTACGCCCAGACCAACGTCGCCGCCGTGAATCAGAACGCGATCGAAGTCCACACCAAGGACAAAAGCGGCAGCAACGAGGACAGCGACTTCCAGCTGATCGTCGTCTGCCCCTGAGGACGATGTTGATGGGCCGAAAACTTGCCTATAAGGCAAGTTTTCGGCCCATCAACGTGGGGGGAGGGCGGCGCGGCGGCGGAGGAGCTCGTCGCGCTCGACCGGGTTGGCGCTGGCGCTTGCGGCGCGCTCGTAGGCACGCACCGCGCCGTCGGTGTCGCCCTGGCGGCGCAGGAGGTCGGCGTGGGTCGCGTGGAGAGGGGCGTAGCGCTCCAGCTTCGGGTCGCCCAGGAGCGGCTCGAGCAGCTCCAGCCCTCGCTCCGGCCCGGCCGCGAAGCCGACCGCCGCTGCCCGGTTGACGGCGACGACCGGGGAAGGGTCGAGCTCCGCCAGCCGCCCGTAGAGCGCCGCCACCTGAGGCCAGTCGGTCTCCTGCGGGTCGGGCGCTTCGACGTGGAGCGCGGTGATCGCCGCCTGCAGGGCGTAGGGGCCTGCCGGGCCGAGCCGGATGGCGCGGGCGAGCGACTCCCGGCCGCGGGCGAGCGCCGCCTCGTCCCAGAGCGAGCGGTCCTGCTCGCCGAGTGAGACGAAGCGCCCCGCCGAGTCGGTGCGCGCCGCCCGCCGCGCGTCGTGGAGGAGGAGCAGCGCCAGCAATCCCCAGACCTCGGCCTCGTCGGGCATCAGCTCGCTGAGCAGCGTCGCCAGGCGGATCGCCTCGACGCAGAGGTCGGCGCGCACGAGCTCCTCACCGCCCGTCCGCACGTAGCCCTCGTTGAAGATCAGGTAGATGACGCGCAGCACGCCGCGCAGGCGCTCGGGCAGCTCCTCGTCGGGCGGCACGCGGTAGGGGATCGCGGCGGCGGCGATCTTGGCCTTGGCCCGCGAGAGCCGCTTGCGCATCGCCGGCTCCTCGACCAGGAAGGCACGGGCGATCTCGGTCGCGCCGAGGCCGCCGAGCGCCCGCAGCGTCAGCGCCTCGCGCGCCTCGAGGCCGAGGGCCGGGTGGCAGCAGGTGAAGATCAGCCGCAGGCGGTCGTCGACGATCGCCGTCGGTTCGTCCATCTCGGGCTCCTCCTCCGCGGCGGCGTCGATCCGCATCAGCTCGGCCAGGCGCTCGGCGCGGCCCTCGGTGGCGCGGGCGCGGCGCAGGCGGTCGATCGCCTTGCGCCGCGCCGCCGTCGTCAGCCAGGCGCCCGGCCGGGCCGGGACGCCACCCGACCGCCAGGCGCCGAGGGCCGCCTCGAAGGCGTCCTGGACGGCGTCTTCGGCCAGGGCGAAGTCGCCGACCTGGCCGATCAGCGCCGCAAGGACGGCACCGCGCTCCTCGCGGAAGGCGGCGCCGAGCGCAACGTCGACCTCGGCGCTCACGCTTCGGCCGTGGCCTCCGCGTCGCGGTAGCGCATCATCTCCTCGGCGCTCATCAGCGGCCGTACCTCGACC
>JAFDWG010000083.1 GCA_018268605.1 Actinomycetota bacterium
CACCTCCTCCCCGAGGCCGACTTCGAGGAAGTCGCGCGGCTGATGGCCGACTACAACCTGATCGCCGCCCCGGTCCTCGATCCGGAGGAGCGGATGATCGGCGTGGTCACCGTCGACGACGTGCTCGAGGTCCTCCTGCCGAAGGGCTGGCGACGGCGCTTCGGCCTGCTCGGCGAGGACTAGGTCCGCGGCGCTGGATCTTCACGCGGCCTTTATGGCGATAGGGCTAGGATCGCCGTCATGAGCGTCGTCGAGTGGAGCGATCAGTTGGATGCCGGGCCGAGTACGAGCCGCCAGGTGGCGGTCGTGGTCCCGACGCTTCGCGACGCGGCCGCACCTGCCCACACGGCTACGCTCCCGGCGTAGTCGCGTCCTTGTCTTCCTCGGGCTGCTCGGCCCGGGCCTGATCGCCGCCAACGCGGGCAACGACGCGGGCGGCATCGCCACCTACTCCGAAGTCGGGGCGAAGTACGGCTACACGCTGCTCTGGGCGATGGTGCTGATCACCGTGTCGCTGGCGTTGGTGCAGCGGGCGGCGGCACGGATGGGGACCGTCACCGGCAAGGGCCTCGCGGAGCTGATCCGCGAGCGCTACGGCATCCGGTGGTCGGCCTTCGCCACCCTCGCGGTCCTGGTCGCCAACTTCGGCATCTGCATCTCCGACTTCGTCGGCGTCGGCGCGGCGCTCAGGCTGGCGGGGATCCCGCCGCAGGTGTCGGTGCCGATCGCCGCCCTCGGCATCTGGCTGATCATCGTGCGTGGCTCCTACCGCAGAGCCGAGCGCGTCTTCATCTGGCTGACGATCCCCTTCTTCGCCTATCCGATCGCCGCGATCCTCGCCCATCCCGACTGGGGCGAAGTCGGCCACGCGCTGGTCGTCCCGCAGATGCACTCGAGCCCGACCTTCCTGCTCCTCTTCGTCGCGATGGCGGGGACGACGATCACCCCTTACATGCAGCTCTACCTGCAGTCGGCGGTGGTCGAGCGCGGGGCGACCGAGTCCGACCTGAAGAAGGAGTCCAACGAGGCGATCGGCGGGGCGATCTTCGCCGATCTCGTCGCCGCCTTCATCATCATCGCCACCGGCGCGACCCTCTACGTCGGCGGCATCCACTCGATCGGCTCGGCCGCCGACGCCGCCAAGGCGCTGGAGCCCTTCGCCGGCCAGTACGCGGAGCTTCTCTTCGGTGTGGGACTGCTCGGCGCCAGCCTCCTCGCCGCAGCGATCCTCCCGATCGCGACCTCATACGTGGTGGCGGAGAGCCTCGGCTTCGAGAAGGGCATCGGCCGGCGCACCGAGGAAGCCCCGGTCTTCGTCGGCCTCATCACCGTGATGATCGTGGTCTCGACCATCGTCGCGGTCGTCCCGGGCCTCCCCGTGATCTCCCTCCTGGTCGGCGTGCAGGTGGTCAACGGCGTCCTCCTCCCGATCAACCTTTTCTTCATCTGGCGCCTCGCCCGCTCCGAGGATCTGATGGGCGAGCACCGCAACAAAGGCCCGGTCGACTGGGTGACGGCCGCGACGGTGGGGATCACCTCGACGCTGTCCCTGATCCTGGTGGCGGTGACGGTGTTGGGATTGTGACGTGGGGAAGTCGGATCTACGTGACGGTCTCGTGAGGTTCCGAGGCCTCGTCACGGTGCCTGTGGAGCTTTGGTGGCGTATGGAGCCACTTTCGCCCCACGGCATTGACCCGGCCGCGCTCGCCGCCACCCGTTGCCTCCCTTGCCCGTCCCCACATCCCTACGCCGGGACCCCGCTCCCGTTCCCGTTCCACCGCGGCGGCGCCGCCGGGACCACCACGCGGTGGTCTTCGGGACCCGGACGGAGGATCATCACCTCGGTCGGGGCGCGCTCCAGGAGCCAGACGAGGTCATCTCCGGAGAGGCCCTGGGTGCCGGTGGCGCCGGCGGATACAACCACGCGGTCGAAGTCCTCTTCGGCGAGTAGTCGGGCGAGTGCGTGGCGGTAGGTGCGGCCGCGCTCGATGCGGGCGTCGACCGGGACGCCTTTGGCGGCCGCCTGTTGTTCGATCGCCTCGAGCATCGCCATCGCCTGGCCCGCTTCCTTGGGGATCGGGCAGTCGAGCGGCAGGCTCTTCGGCACCTGGGCCAGGTAGGCGGGCATCAGCGTTGCGCCCTCGGCACGGGAGAGGCGTAGGGCGGCGTCGACGGCGCGGCGCGAGATCTCGAGCCCGGTGAAGGGCAGGAGGATGTGGTGGACGACGTCGGTCTCGGCGGATGCCCGGCGGTGCCGGGACTTGGCGAGCCAGAAGCCGCCGAAGAGGCCGATGGCAAGGGCGGCGGCAACCAGGAAGTGCTCGAGCCGGATCGCGGCGAGCACGACCACCGCTAGCGTTCCCGCGAGGAGATGCGCGCCGGCGGCGGCGGTGCCGGGTGCGTTCATCGCTTCTCCTCTTCGTCCTTGACCCCACGGTTGGCGACGATGCGGACGTCGACTCCGGGTGGGGTCGCTCGCATCAGGCGTTGGGGCAGCGGTTCACGCAGGCGCGCCAACCCGCGGGGCCGCGGCGACTCGCCGACCATGATGTAGGTGCTGCCGCGCTCGCGGGCGACCCGCGCGGCGCCGGCGACGACGTCGTCGTGCTCCTCGATCAGGAAGGTCGCGCCGAGCACCGAGGCGAGTCGCCGCAGGGCGGTGACCTGACGCTCGCACTCCCCGTCGATCGTCGCCCCCGGCGGCTTCACCCAGAGCAGGTCGAGGTCCGTCCCAAGGCGCTGCGCCGAGCGCCAGGCGCGGCGCACCAGTCGCTGGGAGCTCGCCTGCGGGCGCACCAACGCCAGCAGCCTCTCCCCCACCGCCTTGGCCGCGTCGCCCGCGACCCGTTCGGCGTCGCGCGTCCCGACCGGCTCGGTCTCGGCGAAGACGAGCCGCTTCGACTCGACCTCCTCGGCGACCTGCCGCAGGCTGACCTCGCGCAGCGCCGCCAGGTTCTCGATCTTGAAGAAGTTGTTGAGGGCGGCGTCGATGTTGCGGGTCGGGTAGATCCGCCCCTCGCGCAGCCGCGCGATCAGCGCCTCCGGGGTGAGGTCGATCAGGACGACTTCGTCGGCCTCGGCGAGCACGTTGTCGGGGACCGTCTCCCGCACCCGGACCCCGGTCAGCTCGGCGACCTGGTCGTTCAGGGACTCGAGGTGCTGAACGTTGACGGTGGAGAAGACGTCGATCCCCGCGGCCAGCACCGATGCGATGTCCTGGTAGCGCTTCTCGTGCTCGAGGCCCGGCGGATTCGTGTGGGCGAGCTCGTCGATCAGCGCCAGCTCGGGGGCGCGCTCGATGACCGCCCCGAGGTCCATCTCCGAGACCGTGGCCCGACCGCGGATCGCGACCTCCCGCCGCGGCACCACCTCGAGGCCGCGCGCCTGCTCGCTGGTCTCCGGCCGGTCGTGGGGCTCCAGGTAGCCGATCACGACATCGCGCCCGGCCACGGCTTCGGCATGTCCCTCCTGCAGCATGCGGTAGGTCTTGCCGACCCCCGCGGCCATGCCCAGGAAGATCTTGTAGCTGCCGGCCACGGTCAGCTCCGGATCAGGATCTCCAAGGCGGACCGGGTCAACGTGCCCCGCGGGTACTCCGAGCGGTGCGGCGTCGGCGAGTAGAGCGGCCCGGCGGCGTCGGTGACGAGCCGGCGTGCCAGCCGCATCGCCTCCACCGACTGGGGCCCCTCGCGCAACCGCGCCGCGACCCGCAACAGGAGGGGGGCCGCCTCGGCGACCGCGGGCCGATCGATCGTGACGGCGGCGCCTCCTCGACGCAGCGGCTCATCCACATCGCGGACGGCGCGTTCCAGCGAAAAGGCGAAGGCTTCGCGCATGTGGCGTTCGTGGCGTCGGGTCAGGCGCTCGACCCAGACCATCTCACGCCCCCAGCAGGTTGTGCACGACAAGGTCGATCAACTTGATCCCGACGAAGGGGACGATCAGACCGCCGAGCCCGTAGAGGAGCAGGTTGCGACGCAGGAGCGCCGTCGCGCCGATCGCCCGGTACTTGACCCCTTTGAGGCTGAGCGGGATCAGCAGCGGGATGATCAGCGCGTTGAAGATGATTGCCGAGAGGATCGCCGACTCCGGCGTCCCCAGGTTCATGACGTTCAGCGAGTGAAGCGGGCCGTTGCCGCCGCTCGCCGCCCAGGTGGTGGCGAACATCGCCGGCAGGATCGCGAAGTACTTGGCGACGTCGTTTGCGATCGAGAAGGTCGTCAGCGCCCCACGCGTGATCAATAGCTGCTTGCCGACCTCGACGATCTCGATGAGCTTCGTCGGGTTGGAGTCGAGGTCGACCATGTTGCCCGCCTCCCGCGCGGCCTGGGTGCCGGTGTTCATCGCCACGCCGACGTCCGCCTGCGCCAGCGCCGGGGCGTCGTTGGTCCCGTCCCCGGTCATCGCGATCAGCCGCCCGTCGGCCTGCTGCTCCTTGATCAGTTCGAGCTTTCGCTCCGGCGTCGCTTCGGCGAGGAAGTCGTCGACCCCCGCCTCTTCGGCGATCTTCGCGGCGGTCAGTTTGTTGTCGCCGGTGACCATGATCGTGCGGATGCCCATCGCCCGCAGTTGATCGAAGCGCGCTTTCATCCCCTCCTTGACGACGTCCTTGAGGTAGACGACGCCGAGCACGCGCTCGTCGCGGGCGACCGCCAGCGGGGTGCCCCCTTCGCGGCCGATCCGATCGAGCTCGACCCGCAGCTCCGGCGGCGCGTGGCCGCCCTCGGCGGCGATCCATTCGGCGACCGCGTCGCCCGCGCCCTTGCGTAGCTGGGTGCCATTGAAGTCGACGCCGCTCATCCGCGTTTCGGCGGTGAAGGGGACGAACGTCGGTTCCTCGCCGTCGAAGTCGTGCTCGCGGATGTTGAAGCGTTCTTTGGCGAGGACGACGATCGAGCGCCCCTCCGGCGTCTCGTCGGCGAGCGAGGACATCTGCGCCGCCTCGGCCAACTCCTGCTCGCTCACGCCCGGCATCGGGATGAACTCGGTCGCCTCGCGGTTGCCGAGCGTGATCGTGCCGGTCTTGTCGAGGAGGAGCACGTCGCAGTCCCCGGATGCCTCGACCGCGCGCCCCGAGAGCGCGAGGACGTTGCGGCGGACAAGCCGGTCCATGCCGGCGATGCCGATCGCCGAGAGCAGCGCGCCGATCGTGGTCGGGATCAGCGCGACGAGCAGCGCGATCAGCGTCGTCTCCGAGAGTTCGGTGTTCGCGAAGAGCGCGAAGGGCCGCAGGCTGACGATCACGAAGATGAAGATCAGGGTCATCGCCGCGAGCAGGATCCCGAGCGCGATCTCGTTCGGCGTCTTGCGGCGTTCGGCGCCCTCGACCAGGTTGATCATCCGGTCGAGGAAGGATTTGCCCGGCTCCTGGGTGATTTCGACGACGATCCGGTCGGAGAGGACCTTGGTGCCACCGGTGACGGCGGAGCGGTCGCCGCCCGCCTCGCGGATGACCGGTGCGGACTCGCCGGTGATCGCCGACTCGTCGACCGAGGCGATGCCCTCGATCACGGTGCCGTCGCCGGGGATCGTCTCCCCCGCCTTGACCACGACGACGTCGCCGCGGGTCAGCTCGGAGGCCGGCTTCTCGGCGCCGTCGCGCATCCGTGCCGTCGTCTCCGAGCGCATCGCGCGGAGGCTCGCCGCCTGGGCGCGGCCGCGTCCCTCCGCCATCGCCTCGGCGAGGTTGGCGAAGACGACGGTGAGCCAGAGCCAGACCGTGATCGCGAGGCTGAACCAGGCCGGCTGGTGGCCGCCGCCGAGGCTTTCGCCGCCGAACGCCTGGATCACCCAGGCGACGGTGGTGATGGCGGCACCGACCTCGACCACGAACATGACCGGGTTGCGGACCTGGACCCGGGGATCGAGCTTGCGCACCGACTCGACCATCGCCGGCCGCAGGATCTCGAGGTCGAAAAGTGAGCGTGACTTGGCGTCGGCGGTCATTTCAGGGGTGCTTCCTGGTCGAGGGCGATGTTGAGTTCGAGCACGTTCACGCCGGGCTCGCCGAGGACGCCGAGCGAGCGGCTGTCGGTGTTCTGGGAGATCAGGTCTTCGACCTTCGCGAGCGGCAGGTGGCGGACGGCGGCGACCCGGTGGGCCTGGATCTCGGCGTTGGCTTCGGAGATGTCGGGGTCGACGCCGGAGGCCGACTGGGTGACCGCGTCGACCGGCACATCGGCACGCGTCAGCGAGCGGTCGTAGGGCTTGTTCACCTTCAGGTAGGCGGCGATCTCTTCGCGGATTTCTTCGCGCAGTTCGGCGCTGTTGGGGCCGGCGTTGCCGAAGAAGGTGACGTTGCCCGAGTAGCCGGTCGCCGAGGGCCGCGAGTGGAACCAGGCTTTGCCCTCGAATTCCTGTCCGATCAGGTGCGAGCCGACGACCTTGCCGTCGACCGACACCTTCGAGCCGTTGGCCGACCCGGGGAAGACGACCTGCGAGATGCCGGTGATGGCCAGCGGGTAGAGCAGGCCGAGGACGACCGTCATCGCGAGGATCGCGATCGCCGCCGTGCGGAGGTCCTTGCGCAGGCCCCCGCTCATCGGAACACGCTCCCGGAGAGGCCGTTGGACACCGGGCCGAGGAGGATCGCGGGGAAGAAGGTGAGAGCCCCGACCAGGATGACGATCCCGACGAGGAGGAAGGCGAACGTCGGGTTGTCGGTGCGCATCGTGCCGAGCCCGGCGGGTGAGACCTTCTTGCCCGCCATCGCGCCGGCGACGGCGAGGACGAAGAGGATCGGCGCGTAGCGCGCGGTCACCATCACGAAGCCACCGAGCAGGTCGGCGAAGGTGATGCCGTAGGCGCCGACGTTGCCGGGCGCGTGGGGCTGGACGAAGCCGGTGTAGCCGGCCCACGCCGAGCCGTTGTTGTTCGCCTGCGAGAGGTAGGCGTAGAGGTTCTCCGAGAAGCCGGTCGGGGTGATGCCGGCGTAGAGCGAGCGTTTGCCGAGCTCGGTAGCCGAGGCGGCGCCCGCCGAGAGCAAGGTCGCCAAGGGCGTGAAGAGGACCCCGAGCGAGACCAGCTTGATCTCCCTGGCGCCGATCTTCTTGCCGAGGTACTCGGGGGTGCGTCCTACCATCAGGCCGCCGATGAAGACGGCGAGGATGACGTAGAGGAGCATCGAGTAGAGGCCGGTGCCGACGCCGCCGAACACCACCTCGCCGAGGCCGAGGTTGGCGAACGGGACGGTTCCGCCGATCCCGGTGAGGGACTCGAAGGCACCGTTGACCGCGCCGCAGGAGGTGACGGTGGTGATCGCCGTCCAGAGCGAGGTGTTGGCGATGCCGTAGCGCTGATCCTTGCCCTCCATATTGCCCCCCGTGGAGCCGTGGAAGGCATGGGTGTTCAGACCGGCGGCGTGCTGCGCGACCGAACCGTGTTGCTCGGCCATGTAGACGACGACCACACCGGCGATGAAGAGGGCGAACATCGCGGCGAAGATCGTCCAGCCCTGCCGCTGGCTGCCGACCATCCGCCCATAGGTGTAGGTCAGTCCGGCCGGGATGACCAGGATCAGCAGCATCTCGAAGAAGTTGGTGAGGCCGCTCGGGTTCTCGAACGGGAAGGACGAGTTGACGTTGAAGAAGCCACCGCCGTTGGTGCCGAGCTCCTTGATCACCTCCTGCGAGGCGACCGGGCCCTGTCCGAGGATCTGGGTGCCGCCGGTGAGGGTATGGATGACGGTGGAGTGGCTGAGGTTCTGGATCACGCCCTGGGACACGAGGAAGAGCGCCCCGACCACCGAGATCGGCAGCAGCACGTAGAGGATGATCCGCACCATGTCCTGCCAGAAGTTTCCGAGCGAGGCCCCCGAGCGGCTGACGATGCCGCGGATCAGGGCGGCGAGCACGGCGATGCCGACCGCCGCGGAGACGAAGTTCTGCACCGCGAGGCCGGCCATCTGGGCGAAGTAGGTGAGGGTCGTTTCACCGCCGTAGTACTGCCAGTTGGTGTTGGTGATGAAGGACGAAGTGGTGTTGAAGCTGAGGTCCCAGGGACCGGAGTGGAAGCCTTGCGGGTTGAAGGGCTGGATCCCCTGGGTGCGCAGGATCAGGTAGAGCAGGACCCAGAAGAGCAGTGAGAAGACGATCAGACTGCGCGCGTATTGCTTCCAGTCCTGCCCCTCGGCCTCGGGCCTCACACGCAGCAGCCGGTAGGCGCCGCGCTCGATCGGCCCGAGGGCCGGAGACAGGAAGACGCGCTCGTTACCGAAGACGCGCGCCAGGTAGATGCCGACCGGTTTGACCAGCGCGACCAGGACGACGACGAAGATCGCGATCTGCAGGTACCCCTGAAGCACTAGAGGTTCTCCCCGCGCAAGAGCGCGTAGACGAGGTACACGGAGACCGCGAAGGCGATGATCAGCCCGAGGAGGTCGGCGACGCTCATATCCGGTCGATCAGGCCGACGAGCCAGTAGAGGAGGGCGAACATGGCGACCGCCAGGACGAGCGAGAAGACGTCGGCCAGGGGACCGCCACCGCCGGGGAAGATGTCTGCGAGGAAGAGCACACCATCATCGTGCGCCCCACCCCGTCAAGGTCGCATGAAGTTAGGCCGGCGGCGTATACAGATCGTGTGAAGGGACGGGAGCGCCAGGAAATGGACGCGAGGCGGGGTCGGCGAACACGGCCGTCTCGGCCGACGCGCACCTTTCGTGACACCCCCTATGGCGACGGAAGCGTGAAGAGATAGCGGAGTTCCGGGCGCAAGCGTGACGTCTCCCGGGAGTTGTTCACGGAACCCTCAGGTCCCAAAACCGACTTGGGGCGGCCGGGGCAACGCCGCCGCCCACCATCTACTCCGCGAACCGATACCCGACACCCGGGTCGGTCTTGATGTACTTCGGTCCCTCTCCCCCCGGCGGCTCGATCTTGCGGCGCAGGTTGGCGATGTGGGCGCGGAGGACCTGGAAGTCGTCTTCGTACTCGACGCCCCAGACCTCGACCAGGAGCGCACGGTGGGTCATCAGGCGACCGCGGTTGCGGGCGAGGGTTCGGAGCAGGGAGAACTCGATCGGGGTGAGGTGGACAGGCTCGCCGTCGCGCTTCACGGTGCGGGCGGCGAGGTCGATCTCGAGGCCGTCGGCGACGATCTTCGGCTCCGCCCCCTCCGGCGCCGCCCGGCGGAGCACCGCCTGCAGGCGGGCGACGAGCTCACGCGGGCCGAACGGCTTGGTGATGTAGTCGTCGGCGCCCGCGGCGAGCGCCTCGACCTTGCGGTCCTCCTCCCCCACCGCGGAGAGGACGAGGATCGGGATCCGGGTCCACTC
>JAFDWG010000084.1 GCA_018268605.1 Actinomycetota bacterium
CTCGTGAACGTCGCTGCCGATGCATGATCGATGCGTATCGCCCGCACCGTCAACGACCACGTGCTGTCCCACGGGATGGAGGACACGCGGGAGGCGCTGGCTGTCTGGAGGGACGGGCGCTGGAGCGTGCTGCGCGGTTGGTTCGCACTCAGCCTCTGCATCGCGCTGGCGCTGCTGACGGCCACCGGGATCGTCTCGGGGCTGCTGACGCCTGACTTGACGCCGTGGCGGATGCCCGGGTTGACCGAACCGTCTCACTTCTCCGATCTGCTGCCGATCCTCTACCGCAACGCCCTCGTCCTGGCCTTGCACGCGACGGCCTGCGTCGCCGGTTTCATCGCCGGGGCGTCGATGCCGCTCGCGGCCGAGCAGCGCACCGGGTTCTCGCGTTGGATCCACGTCAAGGCGGGGGAGCTCGCGATTCTCTTCGTCGCCGCGGTGACGATCTTCTCGCTCGCGACCCAGGCGCTCTACTTGGGCTTCCAAGGCTCGACGCTCGCCTACCAGCTCCACATCAGCCGCCTCGAACTGATCCTCAGCGTGCTGCCGCACGCACTGATCGAGCTGACCGCCCTGTTCCTGCCGCTGGCCGCCTGGCTGATCGCCAGTCGTCGCGGAGAGTGGAAGCAGTTGCTCGCGGCAACCGCGGTGACGGTCGCGATCGCGGTGCCGATGCTGGTCGTCGCGGCGACCATCGAGGTCTACGTCTGGCCCCACATCCTGCGTTCGCTGAGCGACTATCACTACTCGCTCGCCGGACGATTCGCTCACTGACGCGCTGTCCGGCGCTCCGCCTACATAAGATCGCCTGCCCATGAGTGGCTACGAACCGAAAGCGATCGAGGGCAAGTGGCAGGCGGTGTGGGCCGACGAGCGCACCTGGGAGGTCCCCAACCCGGGGCAACCCGGCTTCGAAGCGGCGAAGCCGAAGGCCTATGTCTGCGAGATGCTCCCTTACCCCTCCGGGGAACCTCACGTCGGCCACCTGAAGTGCTACGCGGTCGGCGACGCGATCGCCCACTTCCGCCGCCGCCAGGGGTTCCAGGTCGTGCATCCGATGGGCTACGACGCCTTCGGCCTGCCCGCCGAGAACAACGCCATCAAAACCGGTGAGCCGCCGCGGGTGGCGACCGAGCGCTCGATCGAGTCGTTCCGGCGGCAGTTCCAGTCCTGGGGCGTCTCGATCGACTGGTCGCGCGAGCTCGCCACCCACCAGCCCGATTACTACCGCTGGACGCAGTGGATCTTCCTGCAGCTCTTCGAGCGCGGGCTCGCCTATCGCACCGAGGCCGCGGTCCAGTGGTGCCCGAAAGACGCGACCGTGCTCGCCAACGAGCAGGTGGTCGACGGCCGCTGTGAGCGCTGCGGGACCGAGGTGATCCAGAAAAGCCTCGAGCAGTGGTTCTTCAAGATCACCGATTACGCCGACCGCCTCCTCGAGGACTTCGACAAGCTCGAGTCCTGGCCGGAGCACGTGATCACCATGCAGCGCAACTGGATCGGCCGCTCCGAGGGAGCCGAAGTCGTCTTCCGCTGCGACGAAGTCGACCTCGACTTCCCCGTCTTCACCACCCGCCCCGACACGCTCTTCGGCGCGACCTTCTTCGTCCTCGCGCCGGAGCATCCGCAGCTGCAGAAGCTGGTCGCGGCCACCCCCGCCGAGGCGGCGGTGCGCGAGTACATCGACCGGGTCGGCCGCGAGTCGGCCGAGGAACGCGGGGCCGAGGACCGCGAGAAGACCGGCGTCCCGCTCGGCCGCACCGTCGTCAACCCGGTGAACGGCGAGGAGATCCCGATGTACGTCGCCGACTACGTGCTGATGGAGTACGGCACCGGCGCGATCATGGCCGTCCCCGGACACGACTCACGCGATTACGACTTCGCCAAGAAGTTCGGCCTGCCGATCAAGCGCGTGATCGAAGGGGTCGACCCCGAGGCGTCCGGCGACGACGAGGGCCTGCCTTACACCGGCGACGGGCCGATGGTGAACTCCGGGCGGTTCGACGGCCAGGGGAATCGCGAAGCCTACGCGGCGATGGTCGAATGGCTGGGCGAGGAAGGCCGTGGCAAGACCGCGATCAACTACCGCCTCCGCGACTGGCTGCTCTCGCGCCAGCGCTACTGGGGCGCGCCGATCCCGATCGTCTACTGCGACGAGTGCGGCACGGTGCCGGTGCCCGAGGATCAGCTTCCGGTCGAGCTCCCCGAGATCGAGGACTACGCCCCGCACGGCCAGAGCCCGCTCGCCGCCGCCACCGACTGGGTGGCCACCGAGTGTCCGAAGTGCGGCGGCGCGGCGCGGCGCGAGACCGACACGATGGACACCTTCGTCGACTCCTCCTGGTACTACATCCGTTATCTCGATCCACGCAACGACGAGGCGGCGTGGGACCTCGAGGCGGCCAACCACTGGATGCCGGTGGACCAGTACATCGGCGGCGTCGAGCACGCGATCCTCCACCTGATGTACGCGCGGTTCCTGGTCAAGGCGCTCGCCGACCTCGGCCACCTCGACGTCCAGGAGCCCTTCGCGAACCTCTTCGCGCAGGGGATGATCACCCGCGACGGGGCGAAGATGTCGAAGTCCCGCGGCAACACCGTGAGCCCGGCCGAGTACGTCGAGCGCTACGGCGCCGACACCTCCCGCACCTACGTCTGCTTCATGGGTCCACCCGAGCGCGGCGGGGACTGGAGCGACGAGGGTGTCGAGGGCGTCAACCGCTTCCTCTCCCGCCTCTGGCGGCTCTGCGAGGAGGTCGACGAGCGCGCGACCGCGGGTGGCGACCCGGCGGCGGCAGAGGGCGACGCGCGGGCGCTGGTCGCGAAGGCGCACTGGTCGATCGACAAGGCGACCAAGGACTTCGAACGTGGCTTCCAGTTCAACACCGTGATCTCGGCGGTGATGGAGCTCGTCAACGACGCCTACCGGCTGAAGGACGGGCTCTACGGCGACTCTGGGGGAGAGGCGTCGCTGCGCTTCGCGGTGGCCACCGCCGCCTCGCTCATATTCCCCTTCGCCCCCCACATCGGCGCGGAGCTGTACGAGCGGATGACCGGAGAGCGCGTCTGGGAGGTTCCGTGGCCGACCGCCGACGAGGCGATGCTGGTCAGCGACACGGTGACCCTCGTCGTCCAGGTGAACGGCAAGCTGCGCGCCAAGATCGAGGCGCCCGCCGACGGTTCCAAGGACGAGCTCCTGGCGCTCGCGAAGGGGAACGAGAACGTCTCGAAATTC
The DNA here is from genome assembly GCA_018268605.1 of Actinomycetota bacterium. GTDB lineage: Bacteria > Actinomycetota > Thermoleophilia > Solirubrobacterales > 70-9 > VAYN01. The sequence goes on from JAFDWG010000084.1 coordinate 3,236, forward strand.
CTCGACGGCAAGGAGATCGTCAAGGAGATCGTCGTCCCCGGCAAGCTCGTGAATCTGGTCGCGAAGTAGGCAACGTGTCCGATTGCACGCGCCCCCACGGCAGTATTTGGTAGAAACGGCCCGTGCTCGTCAGGCGCCTCTCGGATAGCTCCGTCCAGGAATGGCATCGGCTTCGCACCCACGTCCTCATGGACGCGGGCGAACTCGGGGCCCGTAACCTCTCCGTCACCTGGCTCGTGCTGCCCGGCGGCTGCGAACAGCGGCTGCGCTCCCAGGAAGAAGCAGAGCAGGTATACGTGGTGGTCAGGGGGGAAGGAGCCATGTCGGTGGCCGGGGACACCCAGTCGGTCACCGAGGGCGATCTGATCCTCGTCCCGCCCGCGACCGAGCACGCGGTGCGCAACGACGGCACCGAGGATTTCGCCTGTATCTCGATCCAATCGCCTCCGGTGGCGGCGGAAGAGCTCTACAGTGATCAACTCGCCGAGGTGGCGGGGTACGACGACGAGGACGACTACTAGTCACAGTCTCGTTGCGCGGAATTTTCATTCTGCGCGCCACTCTTGCGTGATTTCTCGCCAGCGTGGCGGGCATGCCGGAACTGAGCCGAACCCAGGTGGCGGTGTGCGGCGCGATCGCCGTCGCGCTCCTCTTCATCGGCGCGCGGGCGGTGCGGGGCGAGGGCGGCGAAACGACCTACGACTCGTACTCCACGTCAGATGAATCGAGCATCTCGGTAGAAGAAGGTGGCACCGATGTAGTCGTCGACGTCACCGGAGCGGTCCAGAAGCCAGGTGTGTACCGAATGCCGGCCGGGAGCCGGGTGGACGATGCGGTGAAGCGGGCGGGAGGGTCGACGGCAAGGGCGTCATTGGACTCGATCAACCTTGCGGCCCGCCTGGCGGACGGTCAGCAGGTGGTTGTCCCAGAAGAAGGAACCGACGCCGCGATCCCTGGGGCTGATACCGAAGAAGGGCCGATCAGCCTCAGCACCGCCACCGCGGCGGAGCTGGACACGATCGACGGGATCGGGCCGGTGACCGCCGAAGACATCATCGCCTTCCGCGACGAACACGGCGGCCTCTCGTCGATCGACCAGCTCGACCAGATCCCCGGCGTCGGCCCGGCAACGATGGAAGCGCTACGCGACCGCCTTCAGCCCTGACCCCGACCGTGCGCTCGCCGCGTCCTTCCGTGCCGATTCTCGTCGCGATCGCCCTCCTCGTGGTGATCGCCGTCGCCCGCAGCGCCGAGATCCGAGAGCGCGCGACGGCCGCGCTAGGGGAGGGCGTGCCGGCGCGGGAGGCGGCGCTCGCGCGCGGCTTCGTCCTCGGCGAAGACGACGGTCTCGACGAAGCGACCAAGGAAGACTTCATCCGGGCAGGTCTCAGCCACCTGACGGCAGTAAGCGGTGAGAACGTGACGCTGCTCGCGCTCCTGGCGATGCCGATCCTGGCCGCCTTCGGCATTCCCCTGCGCGAGCGCCTGGTCTGGGCGATCGGCCTGATCGCCGTCTACGTCCCCCTCGCCGGGTCCGCGCCCTCGATCCAGCGCGCCGGCGTGATGGGCGCCGTTGGCCTCCTGGCGACCCTGGCCGGGCGACGCGCGTCCCGTCTCTACGCGCTCGGCGTGGCGCTGGTGGCGACCCTCGCGATCGATCCATCCGTGGCGGCCGACGTCGGCTGGCAACTGAGCTTCGCCGCCGTCCTTGGAATCCTCCTCCTGGCCGCCCCGATCCGGGGTTGTGTGGTCGCGCGACTCGGCGAGGGACGCTGGCGGCACGCCTTGGCCGAGGGCATCGCCGTCACGGTCGCCGCGACGCTCGCGACCGGCCCGCTGATCGCCTTCGTCTTCGAAGAAGTCAGCTTGACGAGCCTGGCGGCGAACGTCCTCGCCATGCCCGCGGTGGCGCCGGCGATGTGGCTCGGCATGGTCTCGGCCGCCTTGTCCCAGGTCCCTGGCATCCCGCTCACTCCGATCAACGGCCTCGACGCCCTCCTGCTCGCCTACATCGCCCAGGTCGCCGCCTGGTTCGGCCGCCCCGGCTGGGCCGTCATCCACGTCCACATCGACCTCGCGGCGATGTTCGCGACCTACGCCGCCTTGGCCGCTGCCATCGTGGCCTGCGCGCAGCTGGCGCGAGCCCGCCGCCTCGCCACCGCCCGCGCGCCGGCCCCGCTCCATGCTTCTTCCGCCGTATGGCCTGGAAAGGGCGTACAGCGATGGATTCCGGTCGTCCTTGCGGCGGGCCTGTTGTTCGTCCTCGGGTTGATCGTTTGGCCACGCGGCTCGAGAACGCCCACCGGCCCGCCGCCGGGGCTGCGGATCGAGGTACTCGACGTGGGGCAGGGAGACGCGATCCTGCTGCAGCCGCGTAGCGCGCCGGCGGTCCTCGTCGACGGCGGCCCGCCGGGCGACGAACTCGTGGCGAAGCTCCGCGACGCGGGCGTCGAGCGCCTCGGGGCAGCGATCGTCACCCACGACCAGTCCGACCACGCCGCGGGGATCGCCGAAGCGCTCGGCCGACTGCCGATCTCACGGCTCGCCTATGGCCGCCTCGACCGGCGGTTGATCGCGACGGCCCGCGCCGACGACGCCGTCCCCGAACGGCTCGCCGCCGGGACCACGCTTCGTTCGGGATCGTTGCGTCTCGAAGTTCTCTGGCCGCCGCCCGAGCTGCTCGCCGAAGATGTTCCACGCACCGACCCCAACGCACTCGCCCTGGTGATCCGGGCACGCTGGCACCGCTTCACGATGCTGCTCACCGCCGACGCCGAGGCGGAATCCACGCCCCTCGATCCGGGGCCGATCGACGTGTTGAAGGTCGCCCACCACGGCTCCGAGGACGCCGGGCTGGGGCCGCTGCTCGACCGCATCCGTCCACGCCTCGCGGTGATCTCGGTCGGCGCCGACAACCCCTACGGTCACCCGACCCCGGACACGCTGGCGACCCTCACCGCGCACCACGTTCCGACTCTTCGCACCGACTCCGACGGCACGATCGAGATCGACGTGACCCACCGGGGCTTCACTGTAGATTCGAGCTGATGCCCGACGAGATGCGCCCGCTCTATCTGATCTCCGGGACCGACGGTTCGAAGATCGAGGCGACCCGCTACCGCCTGCGGGCACGCGCCGAACGGGAGGGGGGCGACGGCGCGCTCGAGGTGTTCGAGCCGAGTGAGGGCCGCGGCGCGCCTGACCACGAGGCGCTCCTGGCCGCCATCCCGGCGATGTCGCTGATGGGCACCCGTCGCTATCTGCTCGCCGACGGGGTCGAGAAATGGCGCGACAAACAGCTTGCCGCCGTGGCGGCGGTGATCGGCGCGAAACTGCCGCCGGACCTGACCCTGGTCCTGATCTCCCGCGCGAAAGCGCCTCCGAAATTGCTGAAAGCGGTCAAAGCCGCAAAGGGGGAGGTCCACAACTTCGAGGCGCCCAAAGTCCGCGACATGCCGCGCGTCCTCGTCGGCGACGCCCAGCGACTCGGCTTCAAGCTCGATCCGGCCGCCGCCCGGCTCTTGGTCGAACGGATGGGCGCCGAGCCACTCCGCCTCCGCCACGAGCTCGAGCGCCTCGCGCTCTGGGCCGGCGACGCCGGCCAGGTAACCGCCGCCGACATCGAGGCGATGATCGCCGATACCTCCGAAGCGGCCGTCTGGACGCTCTCCGACGCTGTGGTGGAGGGTGACGCGCGCACCGCGCTCCGCGTCGGAGAGCAGCTGATCGAGCAGGGAGAGAACGTCACCGGCCTGATCTATGGCCTCGCCTCGCGACTGCGCGCCGCCTGTGCCGCCGCGGCGATGCTGGAGGAGGGGATGCCTCCGCGGGAGATCGAGTCCCAGCTGAAGATGCATCCCTACGCGGCGAAGCAGCTGGTGGCCCGCCTCGGCAACGTCGACCTGACCGACCTGCGGTTGGCGACCGAGGCGCTCGCCCAGCTCGAGCGCTGGTGCCGCGGCGACGCCGATTACGGCGACGACCTGGCCCTCACCTTGGCTCTACGTAGAGCCACCTTGGCGTAGGGCACTGCATCCGGCGCATTCGGCGACCGAAGGGAGCGGTGTGAGCGCGCAGCGCGAGTTCAGGCCTCGGTAACGTGCAGAGCACGCTCCCTCGGTCTTCCTTGACCTGCTTGGTTTTCGCGGCCCGCGAGGGCTCTACTCGGCAGAAGCGCCAGCAGCAATACGGGCCGCTTTGGCCTTCTTGCGTGCACCGGTGTTCTTGTGCAAGGCGCCCTTCTGGACGGCCTTGTCGATCTTCGAGGTCAGCTCGCGCTGCTCTTTGAGGATCGCATCGGAGTCGCCCGACCCGACCGCCGTCTCCAGGCGCCGGAAGTAGGTCTTCACGGTGCTGGTCAGCAGTCGGTTCTCGGTGCGCTCGCGCTCGCTGCGAAGTATCCGCTTTTTCTGTGAGGCTATGTTGGCCATGTCGTTGTGCCCGACCAAGTCTTCTCGGCTCCGGGCGGCCGCCGACTATAGCGACTGAGAACGCAACTTGGAGAGATCCGAGGCACCCGACACCCCCGTCCATGGCCTTCAGGCCATCAACGCCGATGTGGCCATCGGCGAGGCGGAGGCGTTCTATCCCAGCGAGGAATTCGTCCTGCCGACCCCGCGCACCGGGCAGGGCGGCCGGATCGCGCGCTCGACCGCCTTCTTCTCGATCGCCACCGGCGCCTCGCGGATCGCCGGCCTCGCCCGCGAAATCGTCGCCGCCGGCTACTACGGCGTCAACGGTCCGATCTCCGCCTTCACGATCGCCTTCCAGGTCCCCAACCTGGTCCGCGCGCTGTTCGCCGACGCCGCCCTGCAGCCGGCCTTCGTCCCCGTCTTCACCGACCTGGTCGGCCGCAAGCAGTACAAGGAGGCCTTCCGTCTCGCCTCGACCCTCCTGCTGCTGATCACGATGGTGATGGGCGCCCTGACGGCGATCTTCGTCCTCGCCGCACCGGTGATCATCCCGATCTTCGCGCCCGGTTTCGAAGGCCATCTCCTCGACCTCACGGTCACGCTTTCCCAGATCCTCTTCCCGATCCTGATCCTGCTCGGGGCGAGCGGCATCGTCGTCGGCATCCTCAACAGCTACGACCGCTTCAGCGCCTTCGCGATCTCCCCGCTCTTCTGGAACCTGACGATCATCCTCGTGCTCGTCGTGCTCGAGCCGAGGTTCTCCGAGCAGAACCGGATCTACGCCTACGCGATCGGCATCCTGATCGGCACCGCCGTGCAGCTGGCGATCCCGGCCTGGGACCTCCGCCACACCCCGTTCAGCTTCAGCTGGAGCTTCGAATGGCGAAATCCGGGGGTGCGCCGGGTCCTCCTGCTGATGCTGCCGGTGACGATCAGCCTCGGCCTGATCAACTTCAACGCGCTGATCAACAGCCTCTTCGGCAGCCTCGTCTCCCACGAAGCGCCCGCCGCGATCGACAAAGCCTTCCGCCTCTACCAACTACCGCAGGGCATCTTCTCGGTGGCTATCGCCACGGTCCTCTTCCCGACTCTTGCCCGCTTCGCCAACAACAAGGAATACGTCAACCTGCGGGCGACGCTGGCGAACGGGATGCGCCAGATCCTCTTCGTCCTGATCCCGGCGGCGGTGGTGTTCCTGGCCCTGTCGGACCCGATCATCCGCCTCGTCTACCAACGTGGCGAATTCAGCGGGGCTGACACGACCCTCGTCGGCACCGCGCTGTTCTGGTTCGCCTTCTCGCTGCCGACCAACGGCGTCTACCTGCTGCAGACGCGCACCTTCTTCAGCCTCCAGCGGCCCTGGCAGGCGACCGGGCTGGCGGTGATCGACCTGGTCGTCTCGGCGATCGCCGCGGCGGCTCTCTACAAGCCCTTCGGCGTCGGCGGGATCGTCGCCGGCAC
>JAFDWG010000085.1 GCA_018268605.1 Actinomycetota bacterium
CGCCGATCAGCGCCGTGATCACCGCCTCGTAGCGGATCATCGTCCGCACCTGGCGGCGCGACATGCCGATCGCGCGGAGCATGCCGAGCTCTCGCGTGCGCTCGTAGACCGAGAGGCCGAGCGTGTTGATCACGCCGATCAGGGAGATGATCACCGCCAGGCCGAGCAGGAGGTAGAAGAGCTGCACGACCTGGTCGATCTGCGCTTCCCGTTCTTCGCGCAGTTCTCCCTGGTTCAGCACTTCGGCGGTCGGGAAGGCCCGTTCGGCGCCGAGCGTGAGGATCGCCTGCACTTTTTCGGCGTCTGCCCCGGGTTCGAGGATGACGAAATCGGTCGTGTCCTGGCGCTGCCCGAATGCGTCCCCCATCACCTTCTGGGTGACCAGGACGCCGCCGAAGATCCCGGCTTTCGATTCGAACTCGCCGGCGACGCGGAGCTTCGAGTGCGCCTCCGACTGGCTCAGGAGTTCGAACGTGTCCCCTACTTCGAGGTGCTGTTCGTTGGCGAAGTCGTCGGAGACGATCGCTTCGCCGTCACGGAGGTTCCGCAGCTTCTCCGGTCCGCCCTTCAGCCATTCGATTTCGACGCCTTCTTCGATGTTCGGGCTGGGGCCGTTCACTTTGACGGTGCTTCCCGGCCCGATGACCTTCGCTTCGGCGCCGCGGATCGTCGCGACCGACTTCACGCCGGGGACCTGTTCGGCGGCACGGGCGGCGCCGGCCGGGATCGGCGAGAAGCCGTCGGTGTTCTCGATCACCAGGCCGCCGGAGAAGTTTTCTTCGATGATCTGGGCGACCGAGCTCTTCAGTCCGGAGGCGAAGACGGTGACGAAGGTGACCAATGCGAGCGAGATCATCAGCGCCGCCGCGGTGACCGCGGTGCGCCCCGGATTGCGCTTCGAGTTCTCACGGGCAAGGCGACCGGTGAGGCCGCGGATCCACTCGAGGGGGCGGCCCGCGACGTCGGCGAGCGGTCGCACCAGGCTCGGGCTGAAGAGGGAGATGGCGACGACGACGGCGATCCCACCGCCGCCGATCTTCGCGGCTCGACCGCTGATCCCACCGCCGCCGATCAGGCCGACGACGACGAAGGCGATCCCGATCGTCGCCAGCAGCGCGGCGAGGACGAAGAAGACGATGCGTCGCCTGCCGCTGACGGTCGGCGTGAAGCCGTGCAGGGCGGCGATCGGCGGCACCCGGGTCGAGCGCCAGGCCGGGATCAGCGCGGAGAGGAACGTGACCACGAAGGCGACGAGGAAAGAGACGATCACGGTGCGGCCCTCGAGCACCAGGCCGGTGCTCGGAAGATCGGCGCCGATCGCCGAGAAGACCGCCCGCAGGCCGAGCGCGATGACGAAGCCTCCGGCGACGCCGACGATCCCGCCGATCAGCCCGATCGCCCCCGCTTCCAGCAGCACCGAGCCGAGGATCTGGCGGCGCGAGGCGCCGAGCGTGCGCAGGACGCCGAACTCGGAGACCCGCTGGGCGACGGTGATCGAGAAGGTGTTGAAGATGATGAACGCGCCGACCAGTACGGCGACGTAACCGAAGACGAGCAGGATCGTCTGCAGGAAGCCGAGGTTGTCGCGGATTTCTTCGGACCCACGATCGGCTTTTTCCTTCGCCGTCTCCACCCGCGCCGAGAGCGGCAGCACTTTTTCGATCCGCCGCTTCAGCGTCGTCTCGCTGACTCCCGATTCGGCGGCGACCGAGATCTGGTCGAAGCGCCCGCGCTTGTGGGTGAGCGCCTGGGCGACCGGCAGCGTCACCTGGGCGATCGAGGCGCCGCCGAAGGACGCCTGCCCGAGCTGGGTCAGCCCGACCAGCTTGAACGGGACCACTTTCCCGGCGCCGACGATCTTCAGGGTGTCCCCGATTTCGAGCCCGGCCGATTCGGCGGCCGACTTGTCGAGGGAGGCTTCCCCCGGTCCCTGCGGCTTCTTCCCTTCCACGTAGGTGAGCGACTCGAGCCCTTCGGGCAAGGTCGAGGAGATGAACTTCGGCGCGAATTTCGTCCCGATCGCCTTGTTTTCTTCGTCGAAGAAGCCGCCCGGGGTGAAGATCGCGCCGGCCGCTTCCTTCACACCCGCCACGCCCTGGACCTTCGGCAGGTAGGAGTTCGGCACGGTCGCGATTTCGCCGCTCTGCTGTTCGACCGGGTTCTGCGCGGTGATCACGACCGAGGTCCCCTGCAGGGACTCGGTGAAGATTTCGTCGAAGGCAGCGAAGATCGTGTCGGTAAGGACGTAGGACCCGGCGATGAAGGCGACGCCGAGGATCACCGCGAGGGAGGTCGCGAACGCGCGCACCTTGCGCGCCCAGAGGCTCTTGAGCGAGAGCCGGAACATGGATCGCCGCGCCCGCCTTCCTAATCGAGCTGCTTCATCAGCTCGATCACGTCGTCGGCACCGCCGGGCGCGCCGTCCTGGACGATCTTGCCGTCGCGCAGGGTGATCAGCCGGTCGGCGTGGGCGGCGGCCACCGGGTCGTGGGTCACCATCACCACGGTCTGGCGGAACTCGTCGACGGCGCGGCGCAGCAGGTCGAGCACGTCGGCGCTCGCTTTCGAGTCGAGGTTGCCGGTCGGCTCGTCGGCGAACACCACGGCGGGTTTCGACACCAACGCCCGCGCCACCGCGACCCGCTGCTGTTGCCCGCCGGAGAGCTCCGAGGGTCGGTGCGTGCGCCGCTCCTCCAGCCCGACCGTGCGGATCAGCTGGTCGACCCACTCTTTGTCCGGTTTGCGGCCGGCGATCGACAGCGGCAGCACCAGGTTCTCTTCCGCCGTCAGAACCGGCAGCAGGTTGAAGAACTGGAAGACGAAGCCGAGCTTGTCCCGCCGCAGCTTCGTCAACTCCCCGTCACCCAGATGAGTGATGTCGACCCCGTCGAGCGTCACCGTCCCCGCCGTCGGCGTGTCCAACCCCGCGAGGATGTGCATCAACGTCGACTTCCCCGAGCCCGACGGCCCCATGATCGCCGTGAAGCGATCCCGCTCGAACGCCGTGCTCACCCCGTCGAGTGCCACGACCTCCGTCTCCCCCGAGCCATAGACCTTCCGCAGCTCGGAGGCGACGACGACCTGTGCATCCGGGGCGACCACGCCCCTGCACGGTAGCGAGGCGCCCGGAGAGGCGCCCGGTCGAGTGGCGAGCCCATCCGCGTGCTCTATCTCACTCGTCCTGGGGAACGCCCCTATGGAGATGGGCCCGGAAGGCGGGCCCGGCCAGTTCGACGGGTTCGCCGCCGAGGATCGGCATCGCGAGCGAGCCGGTCCAGGTCGGAGCACCACCGTTCCCGCGCCGGTCAAAATGGGCGGAGCCGCTGAACGGGGCAGGTGGTCGCAGCGTCGCAGTGCCTGCCTTCACGCTGTGGCTGAAGACGCCCCTCCCCAGCGGCATGCTCACCCCGCGGGACACGGACATCCCTTCCCGCACTTCCCAAAGTTCCGCGAAGACCGCGCCTCTCGCGGTCGCCTTCGCGCGTGGACCCACGTCGAAGAACGTCACCGAAAGACCCTGCTCTTGAGTGGGTGAACCGGCATCTGCCTGCAGGGTCGCGCCTTCATCGCTGTAGGTCGGTTCATAGGGCACCGCGCGCCGCAGGCGTCGCGCCTGCGCGCAACCTTCTGGCGCGTAGACCTGGAAGACGCCGTCGGCGCTGCTCCGATCGATGTGGATGCAGTCGTTCTCGCCGCTGAAGGTGAAGGTGCCTTCGAAGTGCGCCCTTCCTTCGGCTTCGTGCTCGCACCCAGGCTGCGTCTTGCCCCTCGGTACATAGCGGTAGTCGAGTTCACCGAGGCTGCCGAACCGCGCCTTGACCCGGTCGGCGGTGATCGTGACCGGCACTTGGTAGGAGGCACGCTGCCGGCCCCGCACGACCGCGAGGTAGGCGGAAAGCTCGCCGTCGTTGTCGGTGGTGTCGAAGAAGACGACGAATCCGTCCTGGCGAAAGGCAAGGGTCACTTCGCGCTCCGGCGGGCTCTTGCGGACGGGCGCCGCCGACGAGAGAGCCGGAGCCGCGGCGAACAGCCCGAAGCAGATCACCCCTGCGATGACGAGAGCACGGCGCATCGCGGCGAACAATACGCTGGGCGGCCGTGCCCGCCATCGATGACTTCGACGGTTTTCTGATCGACCTCGACGGGGTCGTGTGGACCGGTCGTGAGCCGGTGCCTGGCTCGCCGGAGGCGCTGGCGGCGATGCTGACGGCGGGCAAGGAGGTCGTCTTCGTCACCAACAACCCGACCAAACGGCCGCAGGAATATGCCGAGCGGTTGCAGGGGATGGGTGTGGAAGTCGGACCCGAGCGGATCGTCACCGCCGGGATCACCACGGCGAGGCTGGCTGCCGAGGCAGCGGGGCCGGACGGCGCCGCTTTGGTGCTGGGCTTCGAGCCGCTGCGCGAACTGGTCGCGGGCGAAGGCCTGCGGCTCGTCGACTTCGAGGCGCCGACCGAGGCCGACGTGGTCGTCGTCTCCGGCTGGCGCGAATTCACCTACATGAGCCTGCTGAGCGCGAAGCAGGCGCTGGACGCCGGCGCCGCCCTCGTCGCCACCAGCCACGACGCGACGATGCCGATGCCGGGCGGGGAGTGGCCGGGGACGGGCGCGATCCTCGCCGCGGTGGAAACCTGTTCGGGCAAGGTGGCGGAGATCGCCGGCAAGCCAGAGCGCCACCTCTTCGAGCTCGCCCTCTCCCGCGTCCCAGGGGCCAAGCGGGTCGCGATGATCGGCGACCGCCTCTCCTCTGACATCGCGGGCGGACATGCCGCCGGCCTCTCGACCATCCTCGTCCTCAGCGGCACGAGCGGCCACGCCGGCTCGGGCGGCTCCGAGGACCCCGCGACGGCGGCGGTCAAGCCGGACCTGACCGTCGCGAACCTCGCCGCCTTGGTCGCCTAGCGCTCCGCCACCAGCAACGTCTGCAGCGCGCGGCCGAGTCGGCCTTGCTCGTCGTACAGGACCGACTCGGCGGTGGCGTTGCCACGCTCGCCGGGTACGGTGACGGCGTCGACGCAGACCCATTCGCCGTCCGGGAGGCGCTCCAGTTGGACCGTGAGGTCGACGTTGACGAACAGGAAGCGGCGAAAATCGACGGCGGCGCTGATGCCGTTGCCGACATCGGCGGCGATCAGGGTGCGCTGGAGCGGCGAGGGATCCTCCCCCTCGATCAGGGGGTGGCGCATCCGCAGCCAGGCGGTCGCGGGACCGAGCTCGGTGAACGCCCCGGTGGAGAAGCGCAGTTCCATCGCCGAGTGGTAGCCGACGTCATGGCCGCTCGGCAGGAAGGTGCTGGGGCCCGGCTCGCTCGGCAGGGACGGACCCGACGGGATCGCGACAGCGCCGGCGGGCAGGTCGACCGGGGTCGTGCGCAGGCGCCATGCGCGCGCCAGCATCAGCGGCTCGCCGTCGACCCGCAGCTCGGCCTCGAGCATCTGCACCCGCCGCCCGGGCCGCACGATCCGCGCCTCCACCTCGACCGGCCCGATCGGGACGGAGCGGAGGATCTCGAAGGTGATCCGGCAGACCTGGAAGTCCGCGGCTTCCGGCAAGAGGTCGAGCTCACGACCGAGCAGCGCGGCGGGCGGACCGGCGTGCTGCGCCCCGGGGTCCCAAGGACCGCGGGTCAGCTCCGTCGCCAGGTACCCCTTGCCGTCGGGCTCGTAGAAAGCAGACACGGCGCCATCCTAGGCACCCCTCAGCACTTATGGCTGCCGAAGTCTTGGGTCCAGACCGCGGCTTCTTCGTAGCCTTCTACCTCGCCGACCCGCACCCCGATGCCGATTTCGCGGTACGGCCCGAGGATGTTTTCGTGGTGCTCGGGCGATTCGAGCCAGGACGTGAAGATCGAGCCGACGGTCGCGTAGCTGCCGGTCCCCCAGGCGATGTTCTCGGCCGCCCGCCAGCAGCCCTTCAGATAGCCGTATCTCTGGATCCAGAACTGGAAGGGACGGCCGCACGCTTCGTGGCTGAATTCGTCGCACCCGAGGATGTCGGCCGACTTCTGTTCGGCGGCGCGGCCGAGTCGGCCGTTCGAGCTCAGCGGCGCCACCCCGTGGGAGGCACGGGCGAAATTGGTCATGCACAGCATCACCGCCACCTGTTCTTCGGCGGAGAGCCCGACCTGGGTCTGCCCCGGACAGGCTGAAGGCGGCGCCACTTCTTCGACGCTGAAGGCGAAGGACTGCTGCGTCCGCGGCCCCTTGCTGATCCCGCGGGCACCGGCGACGCTGGTGAAGGCCAGCGCGCCCACCGCAACGGCGACGAAGATCAGGTATGAGATCCGTAGGCGCATCGCTACCTACGTCGGCCGCCGTCACAAGCTCGTAAGGAAGGGGGCGTACCCTGGACTCAGAGACGAAAGGAGAATGGACGTTATGGCCACCAAAGTGGAGAAAACTGATGAGCAGTGGCGCCAGGAGCTGACGCCGGAGCAGTACCAGGTCACCCGTAAGGCCGGCACCGAGCGCGCCTTCACCGGCCCCTTCTGGGACAACCACGAGGCGGGCAGCTACGCCTGTGTCTGTTGCGGCACGGAGCTGTTCGACTCTGATACGAAGTTCGACTCCGGCACCGGCTGGCCGAGCTTCACCGAGCCGAAGAACCTCGAGCACGTCGAACTGCGCCCCGACAACAGCCTGTTCATGCGCCGCACCGAGGTCGTCTGCAAGAACTGCGACGCACATCTGGGACACGTCTTCGACGACGGCCCGGTCGAGGCAGGCGGGATGCGCTACTGCATCAACGGCTGCGCGCTGGACTTCAAGGCCGCGAACGGCGGCGGCGAGGCCTAAGCGGTCCCGCCGGCCCCGAGGTAGCTGAACTTCACGGCCAGCGCGACCGCCTCGGTCCGTGTATCGACCTCGAGCTTGGCGATCGCGTTGCGTACGTGGGTGTGAACGGTCGCCGGGCTCAGCTGTAGCCGCTCGGCGATCTCTTTCACCCGCAGCCCCTCGGCCAGCAGCTCCAGGATCTGCCGCTCACGCGGCGACAACTCGAGCAGTTTCTCGACCTCCGACGGCTTGCCCCCGGCGAAGTCGCCACCGAGGAACGTGCCGCCACCGGTCACGGCTTTGACCGCTTTGGCGATGTCCTCGGCCGGCGCCGACTTCAGCACGTAGCCGGAGGCCCCGGCGCGCAGCGCCAGCGCCAGCAGGTCGGGCTGGGCGTGGGCGGTGAAGATGATGACCTTGGTCCGCGGGCGGACTTTCAGGACCTCGCGGGTCGCCTCGATGCCGTCGCGCTTGGGCAGCTCGACATCGATGATCAGCACATCGGGCTCCAGCTCCTTGACGACGTCGACCACGTCGCGGCCGTTCGAGGCCTCGCCGACGATCTCGACGACGCTCGAATCCGACATCCGGGCCTTGATCGCCTCGCGGACGATCTCGTGGTCGTCACAGAGGACGACGCGACGCGCTTCACGGACGGTGGTGCTCATCGGGCGGTGATTCTGTCAGGCGCGCCGTACCGTTGCAAAGAACTGGGTAGCGTGAAGCTCCCGTCCCCTTCCTGTCGGTTCTCGATCAAGGCGATGATCGTCCTCCCTACCGCGGTAGCGGTCCCGTTGAGCGTATGCACCGCCTCCGGGGATTCGCCATCACCGGGCCGATACCTACAACCAAGCCTACGCGCCTGGTAATCCGTGGTGTTCGAACAGGACGTGACCTCACGATAACGGCCCTGGGACGGGATCCACGCCTCGCAGTCGTACTTCTTCGCCGCCGGCGCGCCGAGGTCGCCGACCGCGATGTTGACGACCCGGTAGGGGATCTCCAGCCGGCTGAGGATCCCCTCCTCGATCGAGAGCAGCCGCTCGTGCTCGGCCTTCGACTCCGACGGGGCGACGAACGAGAACATCTCGACCTTGTCGAACTGGTGGACGCGGAAGATCCCGCGGGTGTCGCGGCCGGCGGCCCCCGCCTCGCGCCGGAAGCAGGTCGAGAAGGCGCAGTAGCGCAGCGGCAGCTGGTCGGCTTCGAGGATCTGGTCGGCGTGCAGGCCCGCCAGGGCGACCTCCGAGGTGCCGGTGAGGAAGAGGCCGTCCTTCTCGATCTCGTAGATCTGATCCCGCGCCTCGGGGAAATAGCCGGTCCCCTCGAGCGCCTCTTCGCGGACCAATACCGGCGGGATGACGGGCTCGTGGCCCTCGGCGCGGACGGTCTCGATCGCCAGCCGCACCAGCGCCAGCTCGAGCAGCACCAGATCGCCCTTCAGGTAGGCGAAGCGCGAGCCGGAGAGCCGCGCGCCGGCCTCCATGTCGATCACTCCCAGCTCGGTGCCGATCTCAAGGTGGTCACGCGGTTCGAAGTCGAAGCTCGGCTTCTCGCCAACCTCGCGCAGGACGACGGCGTCCTCCTCGACCATTCCGTCGGGCGCATCGTCGTCGGGGATGTTCGGCAGCGCCAGGGTCAGCTCGCGGAGCGCGCCCTCGATCGCCTCCAACTCCTCTCTGCCCGCGTCGATCGTCTCGCGCAGCCGCCCGACGGCCTCGATCTCGGCCTCGGCGTCGCGGCCGTCGCGCTTGATCTCGCCGATCCGCTTGGAGGCGGCGTTGCGCTCCGCCTGGGCGTCCTCGACCTGGGGCAGCAGCTCGCGGCGGCGCCCGTCGAGGGCCAGCAGCTCGTCGACCTCACCGCCGGCGCCGCGCCGCGCCAGAGCCGCCTTGACCCGCTCGGGTTCGGAGCGGAGCAGCTTCAGGTCAAGCATCGCGCCGCTCTACGGTTCGGCGGGGCCGGTTTCCTCGCCGGGGCGAGGAGATTCCTTGGCGTCGGTGCCCGCGTACTTGGCGACGAAGTCCGCCACCTCTTCGGCTTCTTTGCCGACGACGATGTTCTGCGGCATGATCGCGCCGGAGAAGCCGCCGTTGCGGATCGCGAAGAGGACGTCGTTCTTGCTCTCTTCCCGCTGGTTCAGGTTCGGGCCCTGGGTCCGCTCGCCGCGGTTGCCGCTGCCCTGGGTCCCCGCGGCGCTCAGCGTGTGGCAGCCGGAGCAGTGCTGGGCGAACAGGACGGCCCCGTTGTAATCGGGTTCGCTGGACTTGACGGCAAGGCCTTCTTCGCCGTAGCCGCAGGCAGAAA
>JAFDWG010000086.1 GCA_018268605.1 Actinomycetota bacterium
CTCGGCCACGGCCACAGCCAGCCCGGGCCGTGGCCGAGACGGCCGCGCTCGCCGCAGGCCCCTTGCGTCCCTTGCCTCGGGCGGCGCCGACCGCTCAAGCCGCGGCGGCGTCGCCGTCCTGGTCGCGACGACGGCGCTGCACCAGCCAGTAGCCGATGCCGATCACGATCGCGGCGGCGACGACGTAGTCGAGGTAGCCGAGGTTGTGACGCCAGGTCTCCCAGTTGTCGCCGACCGCCTGGCCGAGCAGGCCGAGGGCGAGGACCCAGGGGATCGAGCCGAGAACGGTGAGGACGGAGAACCGCACGATCGGCATCCGCGCCACGCCGGCGGGGAGGGAGACGAAGGTGCGGACGATGGGGAGCATGCGGGAGAAGAAGACGGTCGCATCGCCATATCGCTCGAAGTAGCCCTCGGTTTTCCGCAGCCACTCCGGGTTGACGTGGAAGATGCGGTGGCGTTCGAGCAGGTCCGTGCGTCCGTAGTAGCCGATCGCGTAGCCGATCCAGGAGCCCACCAGGTTGCCGAGCACCCCGGCGGCGACGATCCCGAACAGGGTCAGTTCGCCTTTCGACACCGCGAAGCCGGCGAAGAGCATGATCGCCTCACTCGGGATCGGGAGCAGGGCCGACTCCATCGTCATCAGGATGAAGATGGCCGGGTAGCCCGCCGAGCTGATGAAGTCGGTGGCGGCGTTGACGATCGGGTTGAGGACGAAATCCGTGACGGACGCTTGGACGAACATCGCCCCACCGTGGCGGCCCTTGCTTAAGGAAAGATGAGAGGCGCGCTCAAGGTGACGAGGATCCGCCGGCTCCCACCCGATTCTCATCTTGCATTCATGTATGGGGATGATTCTCGTCGCATGCGAGTTCTGGTCGTGGAGGACGAGGTGAAGATGGCGGCGCTGCTGCGGCGGGGCCTCAGCGAGGAGGGCCTCGCGGTCGACGTGGCCGAAGAGGGCGAGCGCGCGCTGACGATGGCCGGCGCTACCGACTACGACGCCGTCGTACTCGACGTGATGCTCCCCGGCATCGACGGGTTCGAGACCTGCCGGCGCCTGCGCCGGGACGGGGTGTGGGCACCGGTGTTGATGCTGACCGCGCGCGGCTCGCTCGACGATCGCGTCGTCGGCCTCGACGGCGGCGCCGACGACTACATGGTGAAGCCCTTCGCCTTCGCCGAGCTGCTGGCGCGGCTGCGCGCCTTGGTCCGCCGCGGCACGGTCGAGCGCCCGCCCGTGATCGAGGTCGGGGACCTGCGGCTCGATCCCGGCACCCGCCAGGTCTGGCGCGGTGAGACCGAGATCGACCTGTCCTCGAAGGAGTTCACGCTGCTGGAGACCTTCATGCGCCACGCCGGCTACGTACTCTCGCGATCCCAGCTCCTGGAACAGGCCTGGGAGTACGACTTCGAGCACCGCTCCAACGTGGTCGAGGTCTACATCCGGTACCTGCGCCGCAAGATCGACGTGCCGTTCGACGTGACCTCGATCGAGACCGTGCGCGGTGCCGGCTACCGGTTGCGGAAGGATGGGGGGCGCTGAGCCGCCTCTCGATCCGACTTCGCCTCACCCTCGTCTTCGCCGCGGTCATCGCCGTGGTCCTGGGAGGCACGGGCTTCTTCGTCTACCTGCAGTTCCGCAACGACGTCGACACGGCAGTCGATTCGGGCCTGCGCTCACGCGCCGACGAACTCTCCGCCGTGGTCCGCCGGGAGGAGACCAGCCTATCCGCGCACGAGCAGCACCTGGTCGGCAAGGCCGACAGCTTCGCCGAGGTACTGACGCCGGCCGGGGAAGTCCTCGACTCCTCGCCGGTCATCGGCGCGGTCAACCTGCTGGAACCGGACCAGCTCAAGGCGGCCGCCGCCGCCCCCACCTTCGTCACCCGCGGCGACCTGCCGAGCCTCGACGGCGGCGCCCGCCTCCTCGCCGCGCCGGTCACCACCTCGGAGGGGAAGCGGATCATCGTGGTCGGGACCTCGACCGCCTCCCGCGACGAGTCCCTGACCGACCTCGAGCAGCTGCTGCTCGTCGCCTTGCCGGCGGCGCTGCTCCTCGCCTCCGTCGCCGGCTACTGGGTGGCGGCCGCGGCACTGCGGCCGGTCGAGGCGATGCGCGCCCGGGCTGAGGAGATCAGCAGTGCCACGCCGGACGAGCGCCTGCCGGTGCCCGACACCCGCGACGAGGTCGCGCGGCTGGGGGAGACGCTGAACGAGATGCTGGCCCGGATCGGCGACTCGATGGAGCGCGAACGCGCCTTCGTCGCCGATGCCAGCCACGAGTTGCGCACGCCGCTGGCGATCCTCCGCGCCGAGCTCGACCTGGCCCTGGCCCAGGGTCGCAGCCCGGAGGAGCTCCGCGCCGCCCTGGCGAGCGCCGCCGAGGAGACCGACCGCCTCACGCAGCTCTCCGAGGATCTGCTGACGATCGCCCAGACCGAGCGCGGCGAGCTGCCGCTGCGCCTCGAGCCACTCCACCTCGACGAGGCCTTCGAGACGGTCGAGCGCCGCTTCGCCCGCCGCGCCGAGGAAGCGCGGCGGCGGATCGAGGTCGGCGAGGTCGGTGAGCTCGCCCCGCACGCCGACCGCCTGCGGGTCGACCAGGCGATCGGCACCCTGGTCGACAACGCCCTCCGCTACGGGGCCGGGACGATCGTCCTCTCCGCCCGCCGCGTCGGCGAGGCGGTCGAGATCCACGTCACCGACGAGGGCGCCGGCTTCCCGCCCGACTTCCTCCCGCGCGCCTTCGAGCGCTTCAGCCGCGCGCCCGGCGTCCGCGAGGGTGGCGCCGGTCTCGGCCTGGCGATCGTCGCCACCGTCGCCGAGGCCCACGGCGGGCGGGCCGGCGCCGTCAACCGGGCCGAGGGCGGCGCCGACGTCTGGCTCTCCCTGCCCCTCGCGCCGCAGGCCCGCGCGTGACCGGCACGGAGCTCAGCCTCGCGGTCTCGGTCTTCCTCGCCTGCGCGGTGGAGGCGGTCGAGGCGTTCACGATCGTCCTCGCGGTGGGGACGATGCGCCATTGGCCGCCCGCCTTGGCCGGGGTGGCGGCGGCGACGCTGGCCCTCGCCGCGGTCGTCGCGGTGCTCGGCCCGGCGCTGACCGTGCTGCCGATCGGCGTGCTGCGCGTCGTCGTCGGCGGCCTGCTCCTCACCTTCGGCCTGCAGTGGCTGCGCAAGGCGATCCTGCGCGCCGCCGGCGCCAAGGCGAAGCACGACGAGGAGGCGATCTTCGAGGAAGAGGAGGCGGAGGCGGCCGCCGCGCCGACGGCGCCGGGCTTCGACGGCTACGCCTTCGCGATCTCCTTCAAAGCGGTGCTGCTGGAGGGCCTCGAGGTCGCCTTCATCGTCCTCACGTTCGGCGCCAACCAGCACGATGTGGGACTCGCGGCGGCCGCCGCGGCGGTCGCGATCGCCGCGGTCCTCGGCGTCGGCCTCGCGCTGCGCAGGCCGCTCGCCCGGGTGCCCGAGAACGGGATGAAGTTCGCCGTCGGCGTGATGCTGACCAGCTTCGGGATCTTCTGGGGCGCCGAGGGGGCGGGCGCGAACTGGCCCGGGGGAGACGCCTCGCTCGCCCCGTTGGTCGCGGTGGTCGCCCTCGCCGCGCTGGCGATGGTGGCCGACGTAAGGTCCAGGGCAGCGACCCCGGCGGTGGTGGGATGAGCCTGCGCCGCGCCGCCCTCGGAGTGTGGGACTTCATAGTCGGCGACGACTGGCGACTCGCCCTCGCCGCCGTGATGGCGATCGGGCTCACCGCCGCGGTCTGCGCCCTCGGCCTCTCCGCCTGGTGGCTCGCGCCGGTGGTCGCCTTGGCCGCACTCCGCTGGACTTTGCGCGGCGCCAGGCCGAGCGCTACTATTACGCAATGCGATACATCAGCGAGCGATCTACTGACCCAGGGCTCCTCGTCCTCGCCAGCCTCGCCGAGGGGCCGAAGCACGGGTACGCCATAACCCAGGACGTCGAGGAGGTGGCGGGTGTGAAGCTCGGCCCCGGCACCCTCTACGGAGCGCTGTCCCGGCTCGAGGGCCGGGACCTGATCGAGGCCCTGCCGAGCGAGGACCGGCGTCGTCCCTACAAGATCACCGCGGCCGGATCGAGGGCCTTGGCGGAGCAGCTCGGGATGCTCGACCGAGTCGTCGACACCGGCATGAAGCGGCTGCGCGCCGCGGGGGCGATCTCGTGAGCGCCCGCCTCGCCCGCCTCGCGCTGGCGCTCTACCCGCTCGGCTATCGCCGCCGCTATGGGGAGGAGATGGCGACGCTGGTGGAGGACCAGGGCGCCTCGCCTCGCGTCGTCGCCGACCTCGCCCGCGGCGCCTTCCGCGCCCACCTGCGGCCGGAGCCGGGTGTATCGGCGGCGGTCGGCCGCGAGGATCGGATGCGGCTCGGCGTCAGCGCCGTCCTCCTCTGCTGGTTGGTCGCCGCCGGCGCGATCCTCGCCTTCGCCAAGACGACCGAGGGCCCGGCGTTCCGCGCCGCCGCCTCGGCGCACGCCCCGCTCGGCGCCGCCTATACCGCCCTCGGAGTCTGCGCGGCCGTCGCCTCGATGGCTTTCCTGCTCGGCGCCGCGCCGTTGGTCGCGGTCGCGCTCGCCCAGGCCAAGGAGCGCTCGGCGGTCCGCCGTGCCGCCCTGGCCGCCTTCGGCAGCGTCGCAATCCTGATCGCCGCCACCGGGGCCCTCGTCTTCCTCGCCAACCAGGAACCGGCGCCGGGCGAATCCCTCAGCGCCGCGCTCCTCACCGGCTGGATCGTCGTCGGGGCGGCCTGCGCACTCGGCTGCGCCCTGGCGGCGCGCCGCGGGCTCTTCGCCGCCGCCGTCCCCCCGTCCGTCCTGCGCTTCGCAGCCGCCTGCGCCGGCGTCGTCGCGGTGGCGATGATCGGGATCGCGCTGGCGACGCTGGCCTACCTCGTCAGCCTCGTGTCCTCGGCGACCGGTCTCGCCGCGGCGCCGAACGGCCCGCTCGGCAACCCGGACGTGCGCGCTTCCCTGGTGCTGGTGCTGGCGATGATGGTCGCCGCCTCCGTCCCCGCGGGGCTGGCGGCGCGGCGTGCCTGGCGCGGTGCCGGAGAGAATTAGGCCGAGGATCCCTTTGCAACCTCCGGCGGGCCGGATACGGTCAGCCGATGAAGCGCTGGTCCGTCCTCGTCGTCCTCGCCGCGGCGCAGTTTCTGATGGTCCTGGACCAGGCCGTGATGAATGTCTCGATCTCCCAGTTGGTCGCCGACTTCGACACCACGGTGACCACGATCCAGGCGGTGATCGCGCTGTACGCGCTGGTGATGGCGGGGCTGATGCTGACCGGCGGCAAGCTCGGGGACCTCTTCGGGCGCCGCCGCGCGTTCGCCGTCGGCCTCGTCATCTACGCGAGCGGCTCGGCGCTGACGGCGGCCTCGTGGAGCGTGCCCTCACTGGCGCTCGGCTGGTCGGGCCTCGAGGGGATCGGCGCCGCGCTGGTGATGCCGGCGATGGTCGCCCTGGTCGCGGGCAACTTCCGCGGGCAGGATCGGGCGGTGGCCTACGGGGTGCTCGGCGGGGTCGCCGGCGCGGGCATCGCGGTGGGGCCGATCCTCGGCGGCTGGGCGACGACCGAGCTCAGCTGGCGGGTCGTCTTCGCCGGGGAGGTCGTCGTCGCGATCGCGATCCTGATCGGCATCCGGCTGGTCGAGGAGCCGCCTCGCCCGGCGCGGGTGCCGCGGCTCGACTGGGTCGGTTCGGTGCTCTCCGCCGCGGGCCTCGGGACGCTCGTCCTCGGCGTGCTGCAGGCGAGCAATTGGGGCTGGCTCCAGCCCCGCAACTCGCCGCTCGAACCGTTCGGCTTCTCCCTGACCCCGTTCGTGGTCGCCGCCGGCGGGCTGATCCTCGCCGGCTTCGTGGCCTGGGAGCGGCGCCGCGAGCGGTTCGGGGAGGACCCGCTGGTCCACCTCGGTCTGCTGCAGCGGCTGCCCCTGCGCTCCGGCATGGCGATGCTGGTGTCCCAGAACTTGATCCTGATGGGCGTCTTCTTCACCGTGCCGCTCTTCCTGCAGATCGTCCACGGCCTGAACGCGCTGGAAACCGGGGTGCGGATGCTGCCCGCTTCGGCGGGGCTCTTCGCCAGCGCCGTGGTCGGGTCGGCGTTGGCCAAACGTTTCTCGGCGCGGATCTTGGTGCAGGTCGGGCTGGCGATCGCCTTCGTCTCGACGCTGCTGCTCCTCGACACCGTCAACACGACCCTCGACGACGCCTCCTTCCTGATCGCGATGGGCGTCCTCGGGATCGGGATGGGGCTGATCGTCTCCCAGCTCGGCAACGTGGTCCAATCGGCGGTCGACGACGAGGACCGCAGCGAGGCGGGCGGCCTGCAGAACACCGCCGCCCAGCTCGGCTCCTCGCTCGGCACGGCGCTCCTCGGCGCGATCGTCATCAGCGGCCTGATCCTCGCCTTCACCAACAACGTCGCCGACAACCCGCAAGTCTCGGCCGACGTCAGCCAACAGGTGGAGATCCGCGTCGCCGCCGGGGCGAGCTTCGTCGAGTCGGCGCAGGTGGAAGCGGCGGCGAAGGAAGCGGGGGTTTCCCCGGCGACGACCACCGCGCTCGTCTCCGACTACGAAGACGCGCAGATCGTCGCCCTGAAGACGGCCTTTCTCTGCGCCGCCCTCCTGGTGCTCGCGTCCTTCCTCTTCACGCGCAACCTGCCGACCCGGCGACTGGGGGAAACCTAGGCCGATCGGCGATTCTCATCTTCTTCCAATATCGGTAGCCGATGATCGTTCACGTGATCGCCTTCGGTTCGATCGAATGGAGCGTCCTCCACACGCTCAACAACTTCCTTTACCACCACGACGCGGTGGAGGATCCGCTGCTCGCCTACATCAACGTCTCCGAGGCCCTCTTCGTCGTCACCCTGATCCTCGTCTTCATCTTCGCCAACGGCGAGGCTCGCCGGGCCTGGCGGCGGGCCGCCCTCGCCGCCGTCCTCAGCGCCGGTGTGGCCCTGGCGATCGCGAAGGTGCTCTCGGAAATCGTCGACCGCGCGCGTCCCTTCGTGGTCGAGCCGCACGGCGTCCACCTCTTCACCGCCCATGCGGCGGACCCGGGCTTCCCCAGCGACCACGCAACCGGTGCGTTCGCGGTGGCGATGGCGATCTACCTGCGCAACCGCGCGTGGGGAGCGCTTGCCCTTGTCGCCGCGGCCGTGCTGGCGGTCGGCCGGGTCGCGATCGGCGTCCACTTCCCCGGCGACGTGCTCGCCGGCGCGGTCCTCGGGTGCGCCGTGGCGCTCGCCCTCTTCGCCCGGCCGCTGCGTTCGCGCATCGACGCCCTCGCCGATCTCCTCGGCGGCTGGATCGAAACCGCGTTGGCCAAGGCGCACGTACTCCGCGGATCGCGCCCCCGCGCCTAGCGCCAGGCGTTATCCAAACGGCAACATCGGGCAGCGATATCGGGTCACGATAGGGCGGTGCGCGAGTTCCTCCGAGGGGCGATCGACCTCCACATCCTCCACCACGCCGCCGTCGCGGAGATCCACGGCGCGTGGATGTCGAAGGAGCTGGCGAGCCACGGATACGCGATCAGCCCGGGGACGCTCTACCCGACCCTGCATCGGCTTGAGCGCGAAGGCCTGCTGACCTCCCGCAAGGTCGTGGAGGAAGGGCACGCGCGGCGCGTCTACCGGATCACCGCCAAGGGCCGGAGGGCACTCGAGCGGATGCGAAAGGCGCTCCGTGAACTCGCCGAGGAGGTGCTCGATGGCTGAGGTCGCCTCCGCTCGGCCGGGCGCTCCACTCGCGACCGTCGCGCGCGAGTGGACTCGGATCGGCGTCACCGGCTTCGGTGGCCCGCCCGCGCACATCGCGCTGCTCCGCAAGCTGGTGGTCGACCGGGAGCGGTGGATGGACCATCACGAATTCGAGGACGCCAACGCCGCCTGCTCCCTTCTGCCGGGGCCGTCCTCGACCCAGTTGGCGATCTTCTGTGCCTACCGTGTCGCCGGTTGGCCCGGAGCGATCGTCGGCGGGCTCGGCTTCATCGTCCCGGCGGTCGTCCTCATCCTCGCCCTCTCGGTCGTCTTCCTCTCCGGATCGCCGCCGGACTGGATCCGCGGGGCGGGGGCGGGGGCGGGCGCCGCGGTGGCGGCCGTCGCGGTGCGGGCCGGGATCGACCTCCTGCGTCCGAGCTACGCGCGCGCCGAGAGCGAAGGCGGCCACCTGGTCCGCTGGGCCGCCTACGGGGCGGCGGGCGGGGTCGCCGCGGCTACGATCGGCCCGTGGTTGGTGCTCGTCCTGCTCGGCTGCGGCATCCTCGAGCTGTTGATCCGTCGCGCCACGGAGGGGGAGGGGCTCGCCTCGGCGGCACCATTGCTCCTCGTCCCGTTGGCGGTGGCGGCGACGGGCACGGTCTGGGACCTTGTCTGGACCGCGCTCAAGGTCGGCGCCCTCTCCTTCGGCGGTGGTTTCGTGATCGTCCCGCTGATGCAGGGCGACGCCGTCCACGCCTACCACTGGATGTCGAACTCCGAATTCCTCAACGCCGTCGCCCTCGGACAGGTGACGCCAGGCCCGGTGGTGGCGACCGTCGCCGCGGTCGGCTACGGCGCCTACGGGATCGGCGGCGGCCTCCTCGCCGCCCTGGTCGCCTTCCTCCCTTCCTTCAGCTTCATCCTCCTCGGTGGCGGCCGCTTCGAGCGCCTCCGCGGCAATCCGCTCGCCCGCGGCTTCCTCGCCGGCGCCGGCCCTGCCGCGATCGGCGCGATCCTCGGTTCCGCGATCCCGTTGGCCGGCGCTCTGACGGAGACCTGGCAGTTCGTGGTGCTGGGCGCGGCGGCGGTGGCGCTCCTCATCGCGCGCCGGGGTGTCGTGACGGTGCTGCTGGCGGCGGGTGCGGTGGGGGTGGTCGTGGCTTTGGGCGGCGGGGCGTTGCCTTAGGGCGGTTGTGCGGCCGCTCCGGCAGTCCTAGATTCGGTGCCCTGGGCGTCTCATGGAGGTCCTGGCAGGCTGTG
>JAFDWG010000087.1 GCA_018268605.1 Actinomycetota bacterium
GAGCACGTCGAGAAGATCAAGCCCTTCGTCGAGGCCGGCTTCACCGAGGTCGCCCTGGTCCAGATCGGCGGCGACCAACAGGAGAAGTTCACCGCCTGGGCCGAGCGCGAGTTGCTGCCCGCGTTGCGCGAGCTCTAGCCCCTCGCACTACGCTTCACCCATGCGGGTGACGCAGCTCGACGGGGGCGCCTTCACCTCTCCG
Organism: Actinomycetota bacterium; assembly: GCA_018268605.1. Classification (GTDB taxonomy): domain Bacteria; phylum Actinomycetota; class Thermoleophilia; order Solirubrobacterales; family 70-9; genus VAYN01. Next base: position 203 of record JAFDWG010000087.1, read on the forward strand.
GCCGGCTTCTGGCGGCGCGGGGACGAGATGGAGCGGCAGGCGCGCTTTCCGGTCCCGGCCTATCTCATCGAGGTGGGAGAGGAGCGCATCCTCGTCGATACCGGGATCAATCCGGATGCGGCGGTCGACGCCTCTCGCCACTACGAGGGTGCGGAGTCGATCGGCTACTTCGGGCTCGAGCAGGAGACGCCGGTCGCCGAGCAGGTCGACTTCGATTCGCTGACCAAGGCGGTGTTGACGCACCTGCACTTCGACCACGCCGGTGGCTCGGCACTGCTGCCGTCCTCGCTGCCGGTCTTCATCCAGCGCCGCGAGTGGGAGGGCGGGGCCGACCCGGAGGCCGTCGCCCGCAACTTCTTCCTCCCGCGCGACTACGAGGGGCTCGCCGACCAGGTCGTCCTCGTCGACGGCGACCACGACCTGCTCGGCGACGGCTCGGTGGAGCTGCTCTCGACCCCGGGTCACACCCCCGGCCACCAGTCGGTCCGCGTCGGCGGCGAGCTCATCATCGGCGGCGACGTCACCCACTTCGCCCTCGGCCTGGACGACCATCGCCTGCCGATCTTCGGCGACGACCTCGAGGTCCAGCTCGCCTCCGCCGAACGCCTGAAGGCCCTGCGCGACGCCGGCGCCGACGTGCGTCCCGGTCACGACCCCGACGTCCTCGCGCCAGGCCCCGTCCTCAGGTAGGAGTGCCGGGCGTCCGGTCGGACGACTTCAGGACCCACGGCCCGACGCCGCCGATCCGCTCGACCGTGTAACGGACGATGTAGCCGGGGCCCTTCGGCGCCGGGAACTCGTCCTCCGGGGACATGTAGAGCTTGGTGAATCGGTTGAGCAGGTCCCACGCCTCGTCGCTCGGTTCGACCCGCGCCCGCGCCCGCAGCACCGCGTAGGGACTGAGCACAGCGCTGTGTTCGCGCGGCCCCAGAAACGAGAGCACCACGCGCGGGTCGCGTTCGATGTTGCGGAGCTTCCGATGGTGGCTCATGTGCCCGCTGACGATCTCGTCCCCGTCGAGCCCGATCCAGATCACCGTCACCTGCGGCGACCCGTCCTCGTTGATCGTGCTCAGGTGGGCCAGCGGCCCGCCCACGATCAACTCGCGCAGCTCGCTCGACAAAGTAGCCATGAGCGCACCATATTCGCTCGGATCGGGTAGACCTCGGACGAGATGAGGCTCGGGGTCGGTGCGGCGCTGGTGGGCGGTGAGTTGGTCGACGGGGACGTCGAGGTGGTGGACGGGCGGGTCGCGGCGATCGGGGTCGGCGCGCCGGGCGGCTCGTGGATCGCGGCGCCGGGGTTCGTCGACCTGCAGGTCAACGGCTTCGCGGGCGTCGACTTCTCGGCGTCCGGGGAGGACGGTCATGCGGTCGCCGGCGCGGCCCTGTTGGCGGGTGGGGTCACGGCGTTCCAGCCGACGATCATCACCGGGCCGATCGACTCGATGGCCGCCGCGGTGGCGCAGGTGCCCGGACCCGACGGGGCGCCCCGGGTGATCGGGGCGCACCTCGAGGGCCCGTTCATCTCGCCGCTGCGCCCAGGCGCGCACGACGCGAGCCTGGTCCAGTTCCCCGATTCCGCCACTCTCGAGGTGCTCCTCGCCGCGGGACCGGTGTCCCAGGTGACGCTTGCCCCGGAGCTGCCGGGCGCCGCGGCGCTCATCGACGCCCTCGTCGCGCGCGGCGTGACCGTCGCCTGCGGCCACACCGATGCCGACGCCGCCACCGCCCACCGGGCTTTCGACCGCGGCGCGAATGCCGTCTCCCACCTCTTCAACGCGATGCGCCGGCCGGAGCCGCGCGACCCTGGCATCGGCTTCGCCGCCCTCGGCCGCGAGGATGTCTTCGTCACGTTGATCGTCGACGGCAACCACCTCGCCGACGACACCGTCCGCACCGTCTGGCGCGCAGTCGGCGACCGCCTGGTCCTGATCACCGACGCGGTCGCCGCCGCGGGCGCGCCGGACGGCGACTACACCCTCGGCGGCACGCTTCCGATCCACTCCGAGGGCGGCGCGGTCCGCACCCCCGGCGGCTCCCTCGCGGGCTCGATCCTGACGATGCTCGATGCCGTCCGTAACGCCCACGCCCTCGGGATCCCTCTTGCCGCCGCTCTCAGCGCCGCCACCGAAGCCCCGGCCCGCATGGCCCGCCGCCCCGACCTCGGCCGGCTCGAGCCCGGCGCCCGCGCCGACCTCGTGGTCCTCGACGACTCCCTCAACCTGGATCGGGTCCTCTTCGCCGGAGAGACGGTCGCGGGGCAGTGACCGGCCGGCCGGCCAGGGGGCCGGCATCATGGGGGCGTGAGTTACTTTCCGGCGGGGGAGTCGATGGCGCGGCGGGTGCACGGGGAGCGGTCCGTGGGGCTGCTCTACGGGCAACGGGCGCTGTTGATCGGGGCGCTCGAGCCGTTGACCTACACCGGGACGATGCTGAGCACGAAGGCGGGGGAGTGGCCGTTCAAGCGGTTGGTGCGGACGGCGAAGGCGCAGGAGACGATCTTCCTCGGGACGAAGGAGGAGGCCGACCGGATCCTGGCGCGGGTGCACAACCAGCACCTCCGGGTCGAGGGGTCGTTGCCGGAGGCGGCGGGGCCGCATGCGGCCGGCGCCGAGTACTCCGCGTTCGACCCGGAGTTGATGCTCTGGACCTTGGCGGTGATCGCCGACTCCGGCCGGGCGATGTACGAGGCGATGGTGCGGCCGCTGTCGTCGGACGAGCGGGAGGCGCTGTGGCGGGACTACCTGCGCTTCGGCGAGCTCTTCGGCATGCCGCGTGACGTCGCGCCCGCGACCTACCCCGAGTTCGAGGCCTGGTTCGCGGGCAGGATCGCCTCGCCCGCCCTCCACGCGACCCCGCACGCGCTCGCTTTCGCCCCGGTCGTCGCCTTCGAGCACCCGGTCCCGCGCGGCGCCCGCCTCAACCTCGCCGCGCAGAACCTCGTCATCAAAGGCACCCTGCCGCCGCGCGTCCGCGAGATCTTCGGCATCCCCTGGGGCCCGCGCGAGGAGGCCACCTTCCGGGCGCTCACCGCGACTCACCGGCAGGCCCACCGCCTGATGCCGCACGCGGTGCGCCGCGGGCGCAACGACCGCTTCTTCGACGTCGTCGCGGCCGGCGAGCGCCTGCGCGGCGGCACCCCGACGCCGGAACTCGGCGCCGGGATCCCCTGAGGGCCTACTTCCCGAGCAGGTCGCAGACCGCTTCGGTCTGCACCTGGCGCAGCTGGGCGAGCAGCTTCCCGGTCGGCGCCGGGATGTTCAGCGAGGTCGTCACCGCTCGCGACCCGTCGGCGGTCGCCGCGGCGAACTGGGTGTAGCCCGGGAAGTTGCCGGTGTGCCCGTAGACGGTGCCGCATTTCGTCTGGTAGCGGAAGAGGGCGAGGCCGGCGGAGTTCTTACCCGGACCGGGCGGGCTCGATTCGCCGCCCGGCCACCAGCGCATCTGCTGTTCCTGCTCGGCCTTGTCGAAGAACTTGAGTCCGAGGTCGGCGCGGATGAAGGCGTTCAAGTTCTGCGGGGTGGAGACGATCGCGCCCGAGGCCCACGCGCCGGAGGGGTTCAGCGTTTCGGACACGTCGACCTCTTCCTTTTCCGGCGGGACTTCGTAGCCGTGGATGAACGGCGTCGGCATCTTGACCGTCGTCGGCATCGTCGTCTGGGTCAGCTTCGCCGGGCCGAGGACGATGCTCCGCAGCGCGTTCGTGTAGCTCCCTTTGGTCACCGCTTCGACCATCAGCCCGACCACGACGTTGTCGGTGTTCGAGTACTCGTATTTGCTGCCGGGCTTGAAGACGAGCGGTTCCTTTTCGACCCAGCCGATGATTTCCATCGGCGCGACGTAGGCGCGCGGCTTCGTGCCCGCATGTTTGAAGAAGGCTTCCGACTGCGTGTAGTCGGGCACACCGCTGGTGTGGTTCAGCAGCTCGCGCAGGGTCACCTTTCCCCAAGCCTTCGGCAGCATCGGGACCACCGCTTCGATCGTGTCGTCGAGGCTCAGCTTCCCTGAGCGCACGAGGTTCAGGGCGACCGCGCCGCTGAACGCCTTGGCGACGCTGGCGATCCGCATGTGGTCGGTGGCCCGGGGCTTCGTCGCCTTCTTGTTGTCGGCCCGGCCGGTGCTGAGCGTGGTCAGCTTCCCGTCCCGGTAGAGGGTCGCGATCGCCCCGGGAGGCCCGCCCGGGGAGGTGACCAGGCCTTCGAGGCCCCTCAGGACCTGGGCGTCGGTCGTCTTCGCCGCCGCGGTCCCGGCGCCGAGCGCGAGGACGAGGCAGGAGAGGAGGGCAGGGACGCTGAGCGAGCGGACGAGGCGCATCGGGCCATCCTAAAGCCGCGGGCTGCCGCCCGACCAGGGGACCGGAGTCCCCTTGCGCTGTATCTCGGGTTTCTTGATAAGCTAAATCAAGAATGGATGGACGACGCGACACGCAGGCCGTGGACGTACACCAGCATCTCCTCGGCGAGGCGCTGATCGAGGCGTTGGCGCGCCGCACCGAGGCGCCGATGCTCGTCCGCCGCCGTGACGGCTGGACCTTCAAGGTCGCCGCCGAGCCAGACAGCATCCTCACCTTCGACGCCACCGACGCCGACCTGCGTCGCGCCGACCTGGCAGAGGACGGCTTCGACCGGGCGCTGGTCGCGCTCTCGACCGCGCTCGGGATCGAGACGCTCCCGCCCGAGGACTCCGTGGCGCTGATCGAGGCCCACCATGAGGGCATCGAGGCGCTACCGCCGGAGTTCGGCGGCTGGGGCGCGGTGTCGCTCGCCGGAGCCGAACTCGACCCCGCGGGCGTCGACTCCGCCCTCGACCGCGGCTGCGTCGGGATCTCCCTGCCTGCCGCCGCCCTGGTCGATCCACCCTCGGTCGAGCGCCTCTACCCGCTGCTGTCCCGCCTCGAGCAACGCGGTGCGCCCCTCTTCGTCCACCCTGGACCGGTGGGCGGCGTCCCGGCCTCCGACGCCGCCGGCCTCCCGCACTGGTGGCCCGCCCTCACCGACTACGTCGCCCAGATGCAGGCCGCCTGGTTCGCCTTCCTCCACGCCGGGCGGCGCGCCCACCCGCGCCTGCGCGTCCTTTTCGCGATGCTCGCCGGCGGCGCCCCGCTCCACTCTGAGCGCTACTCCGCCCGCCGCGGCGTCCCCGCGCCCGACCCCGATCCGCTTGTCTTCTATGAGACCTCCTCCTATGGCCCGCGGATGATCGGCGCGGTCGCCGAGGTCGTCGGCACCGCCCAGCTCGTCTATGGCTCCGACCGCCCGGTCGTCGACCCGCGCCACCCGCGCCTCGACCCCGACCTTCGCCGCGCGCTCGTCGCCACGAATCCCGCCCGTCTCTTGAACCCCGACCCGAAAGGAGCCCTCGCGTGACTCTCACTCACGAGGACATCGTGCGGCCGTACGGCCGCGACCTCACCGCCCAAGAGCTGGAAGCAGTCGCCTGCCAGTTCGCCGCGCGTCCGGAGCTCTGGTCGGAACACGTGTCCCACGACCCCGAGCACCGCACCTACGCGCAGCTGCTGCGCGACGAGCACCTCGACGTCTGGCTGCTCTGCTGGTCACGCGACCACGACACCGGCTTCCACGACCACGACCTCTCGGCGGGCGCGGTGGCGGTCGCCGCGGGCAGCGTGCGGGAGGACCGGCTGGCGCTGGGACGCGCGGTGGACGAGCCGATCAGCCGCGTCGCCGGCGCCGGGACCTCGTTCAGCTTCACCGCCTCCGACATCCACCGCGTGCTGCACGCGGGCGAGGGGCCGGCGGTGACCGTCCATGCCTATTCGCCGCCGCTGGTGCGGATGGGGAGCTACATGGTCGAGCCGAGCGGCCGCCTGCTCCGCCATCCGGTCACCTACGAGGACGAGCTGCGTGAGCTCGACCCCGCCGAGGTGACCCGCCTCGCCGCAAGCTGACCCGCGTGTCCTTCCGACCTTTTGGGCCATATATGGCCCAAAAGGTCGGAAGGACGTTCGGGTAGGTTTCGCGGCATGGCTGAGAAACGTCCGATCCTCATCGCCTACGACGGCTCGGACTGCGCGGCGGCGGCGATCGACAAGGTCGCCGAGGAGCTCGGGCCGCGCGAGGTGATCGTGCTGGTCGTCTCCGAGGACCTCGACCGGGTCCCCTTCCTCGGCACCTCCGGCGTGCCGGTGGAGGCCGAGACGATGGAACTGCTGACCGATGCGGCGCAGAAAGGCGCCCAGGAGATCGCCGAGAAAGGCGCCGAGCGCGCCCGCGGCCTCGGCCTCGAGGCGACCACCGCGATCTACGAAGGCGGCCCGGTCTGGAGCGCGATCGTCGACGCCGCCGAGGAGCACGACGCCGCCCTGATCGCCCTCGGCTCGCGCGGCCTCTCCGGCGTCAAGCACGTGGTACTAGGCAGCGTCTCCGGCGCGGTCGCCCACCACAGCCACCGCAGTGTGCTGATCGTCCACAGCACCTGAGCCGACGAACCCACCCTGCAAGGATCCGGGGATGAGCGAGCGCAAGCGCATCGGCTTCCTCAGCTTCGGCCACTGGTCGAAAGCGCCCGGGTCCCGGACCCAGACCGGTGGTGAAGCCTTGCGCCGGACGGTCGAGCTCGCGGTCGCCGCGGAGGAGCTGGGAATCGACGGTGCCTTCGTCCGCGTCCACCACTTCCAGCGCCAGCTCGCCTCGCCCTTCCCGCTGCTGGCCGCGATCGGGACGGCGACGCGCCGCATCGAGATCGGCACCGGGGTGATCGACATGCGCTACGAGGCCCCTCTCTACATGGCCGAGGACGCCGCCGCGGCCGACCTGCTCTCCGAGGGGCGCCTTCAGCTCGGCATCAGCCGCGGGTCACCGGAGCCGGCCCTGCACGGCTCGCGCGCCTTCGGCCACGTCCCGGCGGAGGGGGAAACCGACGCCGATCTGGCGCGCCGCCACACCGAGCTCTTCCGCGCCGCGATCGCCGGGGAGCCCGTCGTCGCGGCTGACGCGCGGATGGCGGGCGGCATCGGCCGGCTCGCGATCCAGCCGCAGTCCCCGGGCCTTCCCGACCGCATCTGGTGGGGCGCCGGGAGCCGTGAGACCGGCGTCTGGGCCGCCCGTCAGGGTATGAACTTGATGAGCTCGACCCTGCTCACCGAGGACACCGGCGTGCCCTTCGACCAGCTGCAGGCCGAACAGATCCAGATGTACCTGGACACCTGGGACGAGGTGGGTTGGGAGCGCCGGCCGCGGGTGTCGGTGAGCCGCAGCGTCATCCCGATCGTCAGCGACATGGACGACGCCTACTTCGGCGGCGAGCGCGGCGGCGGTGACCAGGTCGGTTATCTGGACGGCGGCATCGCCCGCTTCGGCAAGTCCTACACCGGCGAGCCCGACCGGATCGCCGCCGAACTCGCCGAAGACGCCGCCGTCGCGATGGCCGACACGGTCCTGATGACGGTCCCGAACCAGCTCGGCGTCGATTACAACGCCGAGCTGCTGCGCAACATCGCCGAGCACGTCGCCCCGGCGATCGGCTGGACGCCGGCGACCGCGGCCGGCTCGGCGCCGGCGGCGTAGGCCCAGGCCCATAGAATCGCCTCGATCCAACGACTGACCGACAAGTGGCCGACGATGGCGCCGCTTGTGGCGTTGGCCGCGCTGGCGGCGACCTGGGGCTCCCATCCCGCGGTCGCGGTCGTCGTGATCATCGACATCTTCTTGGCCGGGGCGGTGCTCGCCGCCGTCCACCATGCCGAGGTGATCGCCCACCGGGTCGGTGAGCCATACGGGTCGATCGTCCTCGCCGTGGCGGTGACGGTGATCGAGGTCGGCTTGATCGTCACCCTGATGATCTCCGGCGGCTCGCAGGCCGAGACGCTCGCCCGAGACACCGTGTTCGCGGCGGTGATGATCACCTGCAACGGCATCGTCGGCGTCTCGATCCTGACCGCGGCGCTGCGCGACCGGGTCGCCTCGTTCAACGCGGAGGGATCGGCGACCGCGTTCGCGACCGTGGTCACGCTGACCACCCTCTGCCTGGTCCTGCCGAACTTCACCACCAGCACCAACGGGCCCGAATTCTCCTCCTCGCAGTTGGTGTTCGCCGCCCTCGCCTCGCTCAGCCTCTACGCGCTCTTCCTATTCGTCCAGTCGGTGCGCCATCGTCGGCTCTTCATGCACGTCGAGGAGGAGGGCGGCGAGCCTGCCGCCGAAGAGGACGACCTCCACGAGGATCCGCCGACCAACGCGGACGCGCTGCGGAGCCTGGCTCTGCTCTTCGTCGCGCTGGTGGCCGTCGTCGGACTCGCCAAGACCAGCTCCTACGCGATCGAGGAAGGGGTCAAATCGATCGGCGCGCCCGCCTCGGCGGTCGGCGTCGTCATCGCCCTGCTGGTGCTGATGCCGGAGACCTTGACCGCCTGGCGGAACGCCCGCCGCGGCCGCGTCCAGATCAGCTTCAACCTCGCCTACGGCTCGGCGATGGCGAGTATCGGCCTGACGATCCCGGCGGTCGCCGTCGCCTCCATCTGGCTCGACGGTCCCCTCGTCCTCGGCCTCGGCTCGATCCAGATCGGCCTTCTCGGCCTATCCGCCATCGTCGGCGCCCTCACTCTGCTGCCTGGCCGCTCGACCCTCCAGGAGGGCGGCGTGCACCTGATCATCTTCGCTGCGTTCGTGTTCCTGGCGTTCAATCCCTAGGAGTTGTTCGGGGCGGCTGTTGTGCCGGCCGCTCCGGCAGTCCTAGCTGGGGTGCCCTGGGCGTCTCATGGAGGTCCTGGCAGGCTGTGACCTCCATGAGACGCC
>JAFDWG010000088.1 GCA_018268605.1 Actinomycetota bacterium
CTCGGAGCTCGGTTGGGGTGGCTACTGGGCCTGGGACCCGGTCGAGAACGCGGCGCTGATGCCATGGCTGCTCGGCACCGCGTTCCTCCACTCGATCATGGTGCAGGAGAAACGCAGCATGCTGAAGGTCTGGAACGCGACGCTGATCGTCGCCACCTTCTCGATGTGCCTGCTCGGCACGTTCCTGGTCCGCTCCGGCGTCCTCCAGTCGATCCACGCCTTCGGCAACGACACGGTCGGGCCCTACCTGCTCGCCGTGATCGGGATCGTCGTGATCGGCTCCACCTGCCTGATCGTCTCCCGCCTCGACGACCTGCGCTCCGACCAGAAGCGGATCGACTCGCTGTTATCGCGAGAATCGATCTTCCTGATCAACAACCTGCTGCTGGTCGGGATGGTCGTGGTGATCGCCTGGGGAACGTTCTTCCCGCTGATCTCCGAACTCTTCACCGGCACCAAGAGCTCGCTCGCGGCGCCCTGGTTCGACAAGTACACGACCCCGCTGGCGATCCTGCTCGTGCTCTTCACCGGGATCGGTCCGCTGCTGGCCTGGCGCCGGGTGACCTGGGCATCGGCGAAACGGGTCTTCCGCGTACCGGTGGCGGTCGCGCTGGTGACCCTGATCGTCCTCCTCTTCTTCACCGACGCGGCGAACAAGTTCTGGCCGCTGGCCCTCTTCACCTTCGCCTCGTTCGCGATCGCCGGCGTCCTGCAGGAGTTCTACAACGGCGCCCGGGCGCGGCAGACGACCTCCGGCGGCTCCTTCCTCGGCGCCCTGGTCGGGGTCACCACCCGCAACCGGCGTCGCTACGGCGGCTACATCGCCCACATCGGCGTCGCCGTCCTGCTGATCGGCGTCGCCGCCTCCTCGAGCTTCCAGACGAACGAGAACGTCTCGATGAAACCGGGCGAAACGCGGGTCGTCGACGGGCGCGAATTCACCTACAAGCGCCCCTACGTGAAGGTCGACAGTGAGAAGTACACGATCGGGGCGATCGTCGAAGTCAAAGAGGACGGCAAGTACCTGACGACGCTCGAAACCAGCCGTCGCTTCTTCCGGCCGACCGGCGCCGCGGCGACCGGTGGCCTGGCCGACTACTTCAGTGGTGAGGCGACCTCCGAGGTGGGCCTGAAGACCGGGCTCGCGCGTGACATCTGGGTGGTCGTGGCGCCCAACGTGCAGGACATCCAGCACCAGCTGACGGTTGCCGAAAAAGGCCTGAAAACGTGCATCGAAGCTGGGCCCGGGACGCCGGAGCAGTGCAAACAGCTGCAGAACCTGATGCGCGCCGCCGCGGCCGAACCGCGACTGCAGCCGCAGGCGCTCAAGCAGATCGAAAACCTCCAGCTGCTCTCGGCCGAACGGATCGCCCGCGGCTATGTCAAAGAGGCGGGCGCGGCGACCTTCAAGGTCATCATCAACCCGCTGGTGCTGTGGATGTGGATCGGCGGCATCATCGGCCTGATCGGCGCGCTGATCGCGGTCTGGCCGTCCCGCAGCCGTCGCAAGGGCGCGATGGTCCGGACCGAGGCCGACGCGCTCAAGGAAGCGAAGTACCGCGAAATCCGCGACGCCGAACTGGATCACGCTTCCGGCAAGCTCTCCGACGAGGACTACGCGATCCTCGACGCCGAGTTGCGCAAGGAAGCGGTGGAGATCCTCGATGCCGTCGGGGTGGGGGCCGGGACCGGCGAGTCGCTGCGCCCAGGCCGCGCGGGGCTGCCGAGCGACTACGTCGGCGGCGGCAGTGGCAACGGGCACGCGAACGGCGACGGCACCAGGGCGACGGTCGAGAACGACAACGGAGCAAACGGGCACGCGAACGGCAACGGCCACGCGCACACGAACGGGAACGGGAACGGCGCGGGAAGCCCGTCCCAGCCCGCTGACCGCGACTAACCGCTCAGAACCTCTACACTTCCGCCCGTGTACACGATTCTCGGCGTCCTTCAGGTCATCATCGCGGCCGTACTCGTCTTCCTCATCTTGCTCCACTCGGGGAAAGACGCGGGGCTCTCCGGTGCCTTCGGCATCGGCGGCGGTGGCAGCCAGATCGGCGGCGGCTCGATGGTCGAGCGCAACCTCGACCGCGCCACCGTCTTCTTCGCCGTCCTCTTCGTCGTGAACACGATCGTTCTCTTGAAGATCTAGGCGCGCTCCCGTGCCATTCACGCTCACGAACCTCAGGGACGATCCAGAGGACGTGGGCTCGAACTTCGACGGCCCGCCGGATCTGGAGTTCCGCATGGCGACCAATTTGCTCGGCCTCGAGCACTCCAGCCTGACCCTCCAGCGGATCCCGCCCGACTACCGCTTCCCCTACGGCCACACCCACGCGACCCAGGAGGAGGTCTACATCGTCGTCGGCGGGAGAGGGCGGATGGCGGTGGACGACGAGGTCGTCGACCTACGTAAGTGGGACGCCGTCCGCGTCCCGCCCGGCTCTTGGCGCGGCTACGAGGCCGGTCCGGAGGGCCTCGAGCTCCTCATCGTCGGCGCCCCGAACCTGGGCGACGACCCCCGCGGCGACGTCGAAGGCGCCCGCGACTGGTGGCCTGAGCAGTCCTGAGCAGTCCCGAGTAGTCGCCTCTCTCACGATGCCGTTGCGCTCTTCGCGAGTCAGTTCTGCCTGCTCTGTAACTCTCCTTGACAAACACGCTACATTTGTCAAGCACGCAGACTTCAGTGCCGCGAATGACAAGGAGGAGATTTGACGTGGAGGCGCATGTTGGACACGCGCATGACCATCACCACGATGACGTGGACCTGAATCCGGCTGCCTGGAGCGACGGGAAGCGGTACGCCTGGCTGCTCGGCATCCTGGTGCCCCTGGCGCCGTTCATCGCCTGGGGGCTCGTCGAAGCGAGCGGATTCGGCGGGTTCTGGTTCGTCGGCCCGGTTCTAGTCTTCGTCGGGTTCCCGATCCTCGACCTGGCGATCGGGATGGACGCCTCGAACCCGCCGGACTCGGTCCTCAAGTGGCTCGAGCAGGACCACTACTACCGCTGGTGCACCTACCTCTTCATCCCCGTCCAGTACGCGGGGCTGATCTTCGCCGCCTGGAAGTGGGGGGAGGGCGGCCTTTCGCTGGTCGAATCGATCGGCCTCGCCTGCACCATGGGCGTCGTCGGCGGGATCGCCATCAATACCGCCCACGAGCTCGGTCACAAGCGCGACGATCTGGAGAAGTGGCTGAGCCGGGTCGCCCTCGCGCAGACCGGCTACGGGCATTTCTTCATCGAGCACAACCGCGGGCACCACGTGCGGGTGGCGACGCCGGAGGATCCGGCGAGCTCGCGGCTGGGGGAGAGCTTCTGGGAATTCCTGCCGCGGACGGTGTCGGGCAGCCTCAGCTCCGCCTGGCACCTCGAGGCTGCGCGTCTCGACCGGCTCGGCAAGTCCCGCTGGACCCCGCGCAACGACATCCTCGGGGCCTGGGCGATGACCGTCGTCCTGTTCGGGGCCCTCGCCGTCGCGTTCGGCCCCGTGGTGTTGCCCTATCTGATGCTGCAGGCGATCATCGGCTTCTCGCTGCTGGAGGTCGTCAACTACCTCGAGCACTACGGCCTCCTGCGCGAGAAGAAAGAGGACGGTCGCTACCAGCGCTGCCTGCCCCGCCACAGCTGGAACTCCAACAACGTCGCCTCCAACGTGCTGCTCTACCACCTGCAGCGCCACTCCGACCACCACGCAAACCCGACCCGCCGCTACCAGGCCCTCCGCCATGTCGACGAGGCGCCGCAACTACCGACGGGCTACGCGGGGATGATCGTTCTGGCCTGGTTTCCGCCCCTCTGGCGTCGGGTGATGGACCCGCGGCTGCTTGACCACTTCGAAGGCGACGTCACGATGGCGAACATCCAGCCGCGCAAGCGGGCGAAGATCCTGCGGCGATACGGGGGCGGCGAGGGCAGGCCGACCGGCGGCATGGCGGTGGCCTCGTGAGCGCCTTCCGTTGTCCCGGCTGCGGCTACGTCTACGACGAGGCGCAGGGGCACCCGCGTGAGGGCTTCCCGCCCGGCACGCCGTGGAGCCAGGTGCCTGACGAGTGGGCATGCCCCGATTGTGGGGTCCGCGACAAGGTCGACTTCGAGTCGGTGGAGGAAGGCGCCTGACCGCCTCCGCTGCGACGATAGGGGGTATGGCCGGCCGAACGCCATACCCGGAGGCGGCGCGGGAGCTCCTCCGCCAGACGCTCTTCGACGCCGCCCGCCATCACCTCGAATCGCGCTCCTGGTCGGAGGTGACGATGGGCGACATCGCCGCCACCGCAGGCGTCAGCCGCCAGACCCTCTACAAGGAGTTCGGCAACAAATCGGAGTTCGCGGTCAACCTGACGATCCACGAGGGGGAACGCTTCCTCGCCGCGGTCGAAGACGCGGTCCGCGCCCACACCGACAATCCGCGCGACGCGATCCGCGCCGCGCTCGAGCTCTTCCTCCGCACGGCCGGCGAAGACCCGTTGATCCGCACCCTGCTGAGCGACGATGGCCAGGGCGGCATGCTGCCGTTCGTCACCACCCAGGGGATGCCGGTCGTCCTCTGGGCGACGACGCGCCTATCCGGCGTGATCGAGGAGGGTTGGCCGCAGGCGCCGAAGACGGATGTGAGGATCCTCGCCGAGGCGCTCGTCCGCCTCGCGATCTCCTACATCACGAACCCTTCCGAGACCCCAAACTCCACTGCCGCCTCGGTGGCCGAGCTACTCGGCCCCTTCATCGACCGCGCCCTCGGCACGGTTTGATCGCGGTCATCTCCGACACTCACATGCCAAAGGGTGGGCGGGCCCTGCCGGACCGCTGCGCCCGCCTCCTCGGCGAAGCCGACGCGACCCTCCACGCCGGGGACTTCTTCGCGATCGAGACGCTGCGCGAGATCGAATCGCTCTCCCGTGGCCCTGTCCACGCGGTGTGCGGGAACGTCGACCGGCCCGACCTCCGCAAGCTCCTGCCGGAGACGCTCGAGATCGAGCTCGAGGGCATCCGCGTCGCGATGATCCACGACGCCGGCCCGTCCAAGGCGAGGTTGGGCCGGATGCGCCGGCGCTTCCCAGACGCCGACGCGGTGGTCTTCGGTCACAGCCACCTGCCGTTCCACGAGGAAGGGGACGGCTTCCAGATCTTCAACCCGGGGAGCCCGACCGAGCGCCGCCGTGCTCCTCGCCACTCGATGGGGCTGCTGAAGGCCGGAGGCTTCGAGCACGTCTGGCTCTAGTCGTCTCGCGGCGCGACCAGCTCGTGCTGGTAGGCGTAGGCGACCGCCTGGGCGCGATCGCGGGCGCCGATCTTGGCGAAGAGGTGGTTCACGTGGCTCTTGACGGTGGCGTTGCTGACCACGAGGCGCTCGGCGATCTCGCCGTTGGAGAGACCCGCGGCGATCAGCTCCAAGACCTCGGCCTCGCGCGGCGTCAGGCCGTCCGGCAGCTCGTCGTCACCGGGGCAGGGAGGGACCTGGCCCTGCTGGACGGCGGTCAGGAGCTGGCGCTGTACCGCCGGGTCGATCGCCGCCTCGCCGGCCGCGACGCGCTCGACCGCGGTTTGGATCTGCTCGGCGCCGGCGTCCTTGGTGAGGTAGCCGCGAGCGCCGGCCTGAAGGGCTCCGACGACGGTCTCGTCGTCGGCATAGGTGGTGAGGGCGACGACGCCGACCTCGGGGTGGGTCTGGGCGAGGCGTCGAGTCGCCGCGATGCCGTCGAGGCGCGGCATCCGTAGATCCATGAGCACGACGTCGGGGCGCTCGGCGGCGACCAGGGCCAGCGCCTCCTCGCCGTCGGCCGCGGCGCCGACCGGCTCGATGCCGTCGATCAGCCCCAGCATCAGCGTCAGCCCCTCGCGGACCACGCGCTGATCGTCGGCGACGACCACGCGCAGGGGGCGCGCGCCGGGCGCGCCGTCCGGCTCGCTCACGCCGGCACCCATAGCTCGACGCGGAAGCCATCCTCGGTCGGCCCGGCGAGGAGGCGGCCGCCGATCAGCTCGGCCCGCTCGCGCATCCCGCTTACGCCGTAGCCGGAGCCCGCCCCCGCCAGTGCCGCCGGCTGCGGCACCCGTGGCTCGGCTCCGTCGCCGTCGTGGTCGGCGACGATCAGCTGCACCCCGTCGGGGTCGTAGTCGAGGCGGATCGACACCCGCTCGGCCTCGTCGGCGTGCTTGCGGACGTTCGTCAGCGCCTCCTGGGCGGTACGGAAGACGGCAAGCGCCGCTTCGGAGGGGAGCCGCCGCGGCTCGCCGCCGATCTCCAGGGTGCACTCGATCCCGTGGGCGCGCATTTCCTCGATCAGGTGCTCGAGCTTGTCGGGGCCGGGGACCGAGTCCCCGCGCAGCGCCTGAATCGCCGCCCGCGCCTCGTCGAGCCCGGAGGCGGCGTGGCGGTGGGCGCGGCCGATCGCCGCGATCACGTCGGAGTCGACATCGCGGTCGAGGGCCAGGAGGCGCGCGCCCTCGAGCTCCACCGAAAGCGCCGAGAGCGAGTGGGCGAGGACGTCGTGGAGCTCCCGCGCGATCCGGCTCCGCTCGTCGAGCGCCGCCGCCTCGTTGCGCGCCAGCCGCGTCCGCTCCTCCTCTTCGAGCAGTTCCCGCGCCTGGATCTGGTGGTTCTCCGAGAGGCGTAACAGGTGCCCGATCACGAACATGAAGACGTAGGCGATGTTGGTCCAGGCGAAGACGAGGAAGCGTTCGTTCGCCGTGGCGAGGATGCCGACGTCGACGATCGCGATGATCGGGATGATCGCCGCGAGCGCCAGCCGTTTCGGCAGGCGGATCACCGCCGAGGCGACGGCGGCGTAGGTGCCGAGCACCGCGGTTCCGGAAGGCTGGACCGACATCAGGGCGATCGACGCCAGGCCGAGCAGCAGGATGAAGGCGAACTCGGCGCGGTCGTCCTGGGGGTCGTAGATCAGCTCGATCGCGATCAGGACCGCCAGCGTACCGCCGCCCAGGAGGGTCACCAGGCCTTCGCCCCAGAGCGCCGGGGTCGGCGTGCCGATCAGGCCTGAGATCAGGATCAGCACCATCGAGACGACCGGCCAGATCCGCATCCGCGCGTCCGTCACGCCGTCTTTGCGCAGTTTGTCGCGCAGGAACATGATCCCCTGCGGACGGTCCGGTTGGTCGTTCGGGCGGAAGACCTGCATGCACACAGATTAGGAGGCCGCCTCCGGCTTGTCATGGGCGCCGGGGTTGAGGGTGCGGAAACGCTCTCCACCCACGGGTTGAGCGGCAAGTTCGGCGCCCGAGCCGATGCGGTCCGGGGCGCCCGGCCGTAGCTTCATAGCCATGGATACGGCGATACGCGTTCACGGGCTGCGGCGCTCCTTCGGGGACGTCCAAGCCGTCGCAGGGGTCGACCTCGAGGTCGGCCACGGAGAGATCTTCGCCTTCCTCGGGCCGAACGGCGCCGGGAAGACGACGACGATCGAGATCCTCGAGGGGTTCGGGCAGCGCGACGCGGGGGAGGTCGAAGTCCTCGGCGTCGATCCCGCGCACGCCGGATCCGACTGGCGCCAGCGGGTCGGGATCGTGATGCAGGAGTCCGCCGGGGAGCTGGAGCTGACCGTGCGCGAGTGCATGGAGCTCTATGCGGGTCTCTATCGGCGGCCCCGCGACGTCGACGAGACCCTGGCGCTCGTCGGGCTCGACGACGAGGCGGCGGCGAAGAACTCGGGTGAGGTCTCCGGCGGGCAGCGGCGACGGCTCGATGTCGCCCTGGCGCTGATCGGCGATCCCGAGCTGATCTTCCTCGACGAGCCGACCACGGGCTTCGACCCGGCGGCGCGGCGGGACGCCTGGAAGATGCTCGACGGCCTGCGCGACCTTGGCAAGACGATCTTCCTCACCACCCACTACATGGAGGAGGCGGAGCGACTCGCCGACCGGATCGCGGTGATCGCGGGCGGGCGGATCATCGACGAGGGGACCCCGGCGACGATCGGCCATCGCGACCTCGCCGCCTCGGAGATCATCTTCCTCCTGCCGCAGGGCGTGGGGAAGGGGGAGCTGCCCTCCGACCTGGTCGCGCTGATGCAGTCGGAGCGGCGCGACGGGCGGATCGAACTGCACAGCGCCGCGCCGCTTGCCGACCTCGGCCGGCTCGGTTCCTGGGCGGATGGCCGCGGGATCGAGATCTCCGAGCTCGAGGTCCGCCGTCCCACCCTGGAGGACGTCTACCTGCGATTGACCGCCGAAGCCGCGGGCGTCGCCGAGGAGGCAAGCTGAGATGGACCTGGTCCTACACGTCACCCGCTTCCAGCTCCGCGCCTACCTGCGCAACAAGCGTGCGCGGATGTTCACGCTGGTCATCCCACTGATCCTGTTGGCGCTGCTCGCCGGCGTCTTCCACGGCGGCGAAACGACGGTCAACGGGGTAAAGATCGACTATCGCCAGTTCTTCGTACCGAGCGTGATCGTCTTCGCCCTGACCCTGACGACCCTGGCGATGCTCGTCGCCACGGTCGTCCAGCAGCGTGAGCTGGGGATCCTGAAGCGGCGCCGGGCGACGCCGATGCCCGCCTGGGCGCTGATCGCCAGCCAGTCCCTGACCGTGGTCACGATGGCGATCGGCACCGTGGCGCTCCTCCTGATCGTGGGCGCGCTCGCCTTCGGGGTCCGCATCCCGGGGGACGGCTGGGTCGCCGTGGTCCTCGGAGTCCTGGGCGGCGCCTTCGCCTTCTGCGGACTCGGCTACGCCCTCAGCACCTTCGCCGACTCGGCCGACTCGGCCCAGCCGATGATCCAGCTGATCACCTTCCCGCTCTTCTTCATCTCGGGCATCTGGATCCCGATCTCCGAACTCCCCAAGTTCCTCGAAATCGTCGCCAAGATCTTCCCGGTCGAGCACGTCGCCGACCTGGTCCACCGCG
>JAFDWG010000089.1 GCA_018268605.1 Actinomycetota bacterium
GACGGGCTGCGCTCGGTCGACCCCGAGGCGGTGAAGATGATGCGCACTCTCGACGCCTCGCGCTGGGCCATCTTCCGGCGCGTGGAAGCGCCGACGGCGCTGCCGAGCTTCTTCAGTGGCGCCAAGGTCGCGGTCGCCGTCGCCCCGATCGTCGCCCTCTTCGCCGAGCTCGCCGGCTCCAACTCCGGCCTCATGCGTCTGATCGTCGAAGACAACAACAACTTCCAGGAGGCGAGGGTCTTCGCCTCGGCCGTGATCCTGGCCCTGATCGGGGTGATCTTGGTCGGCCTGACCGCCCTCGCACAGCGCCTCGTCGTCAGTTGGCGCTAAAAAGGGAGGGGATGAAGCCCCTCCTCGCCCGGGCGACCGCGGTCGCCCTCGCCCTTGTGATCCTCGCTGCCGGCCTTGCCGCCTGCGGCTCCAAGTCGAACGACACGAAGGGCGAAGCCGAAAAGCTGACGCTCGATCTCGACTTCTACCCCAACCCCGACCACGCCGGGATCTACATGGCGCAGGAAGAAGGGTTCTTCAAGGACGCGGGGCTGGAAGTGGCAGTCAACTCGCCGAGCGACCCCTCGGCGCCGCTCAAGGACGTCGCGGCGGGACGCGCCGACCTGGCGATCACCTACGAGCCGGAGCTGCTGCTGGCCCGCGAAGAGGGCCTCGACGTGGTCGCCGTCTCGGCGCTCGTCAACCAGCCGCTGACCTCGTTGATGTGGTTGAAAAAAGGTGAAGTTAAAGGGGTCGCCGACCTGAAAGGCAAAACCGTCTCCTACGCCGGGATCCCCTACCAGGAGGCGTTCATGCGGACGATCCTGAAACGGGCGAAGGTGCCGATCTCCACGGTGAAACTGGTCAACGTCGGCTTCGGCCTGATCCCGTCACTGGTCAGCGGCTCGGCACAGGCGATGCTCGGCGGCTACTCCAACGTCGAGGGCGTCGACCTCCAGCAGCGCGGGAAAGAACCTGTGATCACCCCGGTGGACCAGCTCGGCGTCCCCACCTACGACGAGCTCGTGATCGTCGCCCGCCGCTCCACCCTGGAAGAAGAGGGCGAACGGGTCCGCCTCTTCCTCAACAGCTTGCGACGCGGCACCGAAGCGGCTGCGGCGAACCCGAAAGCCGCCACCGAAGCGATCCTCGCCGCCAACAACCACCTCGAACCGAAACTCGTCGAAGCCGAGGTGAACGCGACGCTGCCGCTGCTGAGTGCGCGGACGGCGGGCAAGCCGTACGGCTGGATGAACCCCGAAGAGTGGGAAGCGTTCGCGGGCTGGATGCGCGACGAAGGCCTGATCGACGGGCAGCCGAAAGCCTCTGAACTGCTGACCAACGCCTACCTGGTCGACGAAATCCCGGAATAGTCGAGCGAGCCGGTCTGGATCATCGCGCTGATCTCCTCGGGGCGCAGCGCCTCGCGGAACAGGTGGCCCTGGCCGTAGTCGCACTCGAGGCGACGCAGCTCGGCAAGCTGCGCGTCGTTCTCGATCCCCTCGGCGATCACGTCGAGGGAGAGCGCCCGGGCCATCCCGATCACCGCCTCGACGATCGCCGTTCCCTCCTGTTCGACGCCGAGGGTGTCGACGAAGGAGCGGTCGATCTTCAACGCGTGAAAGGGGTAGCGGTTGAGGTAGGCCAGCGAGGAGTAGCCGGTGCCGAAGTCGTCGAGCACGAGGCGGACGCCGAGCTCGTTCAGCTCCTCCAGCGAGGCGAGGGCCGAGGCGGACTCGTCGACCAGCATCGTCTCGGTGATCTCCAGGCGTAGGTGCTGGGGGTCGAGTCCGGTGCGGGCGAGGACCTCGGCGACGCTCGGGGCGAGGTCGCGGTGGGCGACCTGGCGGGCGGAGAGGTTGACGGCGACGTCGAGCGGGCGGTCGTCGGGGCGCAGCTCATGCCATTCGAGCACCTGGCGGGCGGCGCGTTCCTGGACCCAGCGCCCGATCGGCCCGATCAGGCCGCTGTCCTCGGCGATCGAGACGAAGTCGGCGGGCTCGAGCAGGCCGCGCTCGGGGTGGCGCCAACGGACCAGGGCCTCGAGGCCGGTGACCTCGCCGCTGCGCAGGTTGACGATCGGCTGGTAGCGCAGCTCCAGCTCGTCGCGGTCGATCGCGCCGCGCAGCTCGCGTTCGGTCTCCAGCCGGCGTGCCGCGGTGGCCCGCATGTCGGCGTCGAAGAGGACGGAGCGGTTGCGCCCGCTCTCCTTCGCCCGGTACATCGCCGCGTCGGCATCGCGGATGAGAAGCTCGGCGTTGGTCGACTGGCCGGAGGCGAGGCGGGCGACGGCGATCCCGATCGAGGCGTTGACGAAGTGGTCGACCCCCTGCATCGAGAAGGGCTGGGCGAAGGCGGCGGCGACCCGCTCGGCGATCGCGACCGCCTCGGCGTCGTCGGCGAGGCGGTCGATCAGGATCCCGAACTCGTCGCCGCCGAAGCGGGAGACGATGTCCCCCGGGCGCAGGTGGGCGCGCAGGCGGGGGCCGACGGCGCGCAGGAGTGCGTCGCCGGCGTGGTGGCCGAGGCTGTCGTTGATCAGCTTGAAGTGGTCGAGGTCGAGGAAGAGGATGCCGACCGGCGAGCCCGAGACCGAGGCGCGGCCGAGCGCGTCGTCGAGCGAGTCGACGAAGCTGAGCCGGTTCGGGAGGCCGGTGAGGGCGTCGTGGTGGACCCGGTGGCGCAGGGCGCGGTCGGCCGCGTGGCGCTCGAAGGCGTCGGCGAGGACGTTGGCGGCCGCTTCGAGGAAGGGGACGTCCTTGGGGCCGAAGCGGCGCTGTTCGGGGGAGTGGACGTCGAGGACGCCGAAGGGTCGGTCCTTGCCCTCGATCAGGACGGCGAGGGAGCTGGCGGCGCCGAGGACCCGGACCGCGGGCGGCATGGTGAAGCGGGACTCCTCCTCCCAGTCTTCGACGATGATCGGGATGCCGGAGTCGAGCGCCGCCCCGGCGTGCGATTCGCGGCCCGCCGAGACGCGCCGGCCGGAGGCCAGACCGCTGTCGTCGAGGCCCGCGCGGAGGTTGAGCCGGCGGCCGTCGCGGCCGACCTCCCAGATGCAGGCGAACTCGACCCCGTCGAGTTCGCCGATCAGGTTGACCGCGTCGCGCATCAGCGCCTCGGGGTCGCCGTTTTTCAGCGCCCGTTCGCCGAGCCGCGCCACCACCGCCTGCTGGGCCATCGAGCGCTGCAGGTCGACCTCGGCGGTCTTGCGCTCGCTGATGTCGTAGAGGACGCCGTGCCAGACAGGGATGCCGTGGGCATCGGCCTCGAGCACGGCCTCGTCGAGCATCCAGACGATGCGCCCCGCCTTCGTGAACATCCGGTATTCGACCGGCCGGGTGTCGCGGTTGCCGAGCGCGTCGCGGCTTTCCACCGCCAGCGCCCGCATCCGGTCGTCCGGATGGATCAGGCGGGCCCAGAGCCCCTCGTCGGAGAGGAACTCCTCCGGCGTGTAGCCGAGGATTTCCTCCACCTGCGGGCTGATGTAGCGCCAGCGCCCGTTCTCGCCCAACTCGGAGGCGTAGACGATCACCGGAAGGCGGTCGACGATGCGTCCTTCGGGCCAGTTCTGATCAGTGCGGTCGGGCATCCGTGTCTCTATCGACAGCGAAGCGTGCCACTTGATGCGCCGAACTTAAAGATTGGGTTCCTGCACCTAAATAGTCGCCCGTACGCAGGGCACTTTTCGCCGAAAGAAAAGTGGAAATTCGCCAGCACCGTGGCCGCGTGGCGCCGAGCGGCCCACTCGGCCTAAACCTTCAGCGGTCGCTGCCGATCACCCGGGCCGAAGCCCGCGATGAGCATCCTCGACCCGACCCAACTCACGCTGATGCGCGCCATCTCCGGCGCGACGCTCCGCAACACGGTGCTGGCGAACAACATCGCCAACGCCGACACGCCCGGCTTCCAGCCTTCAGACGTCAACTTCCACGCGGCGCTGAGCGATGCGCTCGGGGAAGGGCCGGAAGCGCTCGAGGACATCGGCTTCGCGCCCGAACAGCTCCATACCGGCGCGGTGCGGGCCGACGGCAACGGCGTCGACAGCGAAGCCGAAGCGGCCAAACTGGCCGAAAACGGGCTCGAACTGCAGGCGCTCGAGCAGGTCGCGAGCTCACGCATGGCGATCATGCGCACGGCGATGGGGATGAACGGCTGATGTCGCTCTTCGACGCCCTGAACATCTCCGCCTCCGGGCTCACCGCGCAGAGGCTGCGGATGGACGTCACCTCGGCCAACCTCGCCAACGCCCAGACCACCCAGACCCCGGCCGGCGGCGCCTACCGGCGCCAGGACGTGGTCCTGCAGGAGTCCTCCGGCAACGGCACCTTCGCCGGCGCCTTGACCGGCGCGCTCGGCGGCAGCGGCGCGCCGGCGGGCGTCGAAGTGGCGGCGATCGTCCCCGACACCACCCCGCTCCGCCAGGTCTACGAACCCGGCAACCCGCAGGCCAACGCCCAGGGCTACGTGGAAATGCCGAACGTCAACCCGGTCGAAGAAATGACCGACCTGATCGATGCCTCCCGCTCCTACCAGGCCAACGTGACCGCGATGCAGACGACCAAGCAGGTCTTCTCGAAAACGATCGAACTTTTGTGAGGCGCCGGTGACGATCCCGATCTCAGCAATCGGCAAAGCCGCCGAGCAGATCGCGCTCGGCCCCCAGCAGTCGGTCGAACCGACGAAATCGGCCGGGTCCGCCGAACCCGCGGGTGGCTTCGGGTCGATGCTGACCAACGCGATCGGCGACCTCGAGAAGACCCAGAACGCGGCCGCGACGCAGGCCCAGCAGCTGGCCACCGGGCAGACGAACGACATCAGCTCGGTGGTGACGGCGGTCCAGGAAGCCCAGCTCTCGATGCAGCTGGCGTCTCAGGTCCGCAACAAAGCAGTCGAAGCGTATACGGAAATCTTCCACACCCAGATCTGACGTGACCCAGGTCAAATCCGTCCTCTCGCGCCTCTCGACCCGCGGCAAACTGGCCCTCGCCGGGTCCGCGCTGGCGCTCGTCATCCTCGCCTTCGTCCTCTTCCAGATGGCGACGAAGCAGAGTTACACGACGCTCGCGACCGGGATCGAACCGGCCGAAGCCGGCCAGGTGACCGAAGCGCTCGCGGCGAAGGGCATCCCCTACCAGTTGCAGGACTCGGGGACCGCGGTCGGGGTGCCGAGCGCCGACGTCTCCCAGGCACGGATCGCGCTCGCCGAATCGGACGTGCTCGGCGGTAGCAAACCGGGCTTCGAACTCTTCGACTCCCAGCAGTTCGGCGCCTCGGACTTCCAGCAGAAGGTCACCTACCAGCGGGCGTTGGAGGGCGAACTGGAACGGACGATCAACCAGGTCGAAGGGGTGAAGAGCTCCAACGTCCAGCTCACCCTGCCCGAAGAACAGCTCTTCTCCGAAGAAGCGATCAAGCCGACCGCGGCGGTGCTGATCGCCTCCGACTCCGGCGGTCGGCTCGGCGCGAGCGCGGTACGCGGGATCGCCCACCTGACCGCTGCCAGCGTCGAAGGGCTGAGCCCCAACGACGTGACGATCACCGACGGCAGTGGGGCGACGCTCTGGCCGGCGGGCGAAGGCAGCGGCGCGCTCGGAGCCGGTGGCGTCTCCAAACAGGCGATCGAGGCGCGCTACGACTCTGGCATGGAAACGCGGCTCGACGCTCTGCTGGCGCGGACCATCGGCCCCGAAAAGGGGCGGGTGCAGGTGCAGGCGGAAGTCGACGCCGACCGCACCACCCAGTCGAAACTGGAATACGCCAAGAAAGGCACGCCGCTCGCGAGCCAGGCCGAACACGAGTCGCTGAAGGGCGCCGGTGCGGCGGCGGCCGGCGGCGCGGCCGGAACCGCCGGGAACATCCCCAGCTACGCGGCCGGAGCCGGCGCCGCGGCCGGTCCGTCCAACTACAAACGGGCGAAGGAAGAAACGCAGTACGGGGTCGACAAGACCGTCACCCACACCCAGGTCGCGCCGGGGACGGTGAAACGCCAGCACGTCGCGCTGATCGTCGACAAAACTGTGCCGGCGGCCGAAGTCGTGCAGCTCGAAAAGGCGATCGAAGGCGCCGCCGGGATCGAAGCCAAACGCGGCGACACCCTGACCGTGAGCCGGATCGCCTTCGCCAAGCCGCCGGAAGCGACGGCCGCCCCCGGGCCGGGCATCACCGAATACATCAAGTACGGGGTGATCGGGCTGGCCGGCGTCGCCTTCCTCGTCTTCGCCGCACGCCACCTGCGCCGCAAACAGAACGAAGTCCTGGCCGAACCGATCTGGCTGAAGGAACTGAACGCGCCGACCTCGCTGGCGGAGCTGGAAGTGCAGCGGCCGGCCGACGGCTGGGAAGAGGACCCGACGTTGGTGAACAGCGCCGACGAGGTGGCGGCGATGGACTCCGACAAAGTCGCCCAGCAGCTGCGGGCCTGGATGAAGGAGTCCTAGTGGCCCTTCAGCGCGGGGCGGCCCGCCCGAGGAACCGCTGATGGCGGCGCCGAACGAGCTCGTCCCGCTCGAGCGGCCCGGCGACGTCTCCCTCATCCGCTCCGGGAGCGCCGCCGAGCCGCCGCCCCTGCGTGGGCGGCGCAAGGCCGCGGTGCTCCTGGTCGCGCTCGGCCCGGCGAAGGCGGCCGAGGTCTTCAGCCACCTCTCTGAGGCGGAGATCGAGGAGCTCTCGCTGGAGATGGCGAAGGCCGGCGACATCCCCCGCGAGCAGATCGAGGAGGTGCTCGAGGAGGTCAGCGAGAACTCGCTGGCGCTGAGCTCGATCGCGGTCGGGGGGGTCGACTATGCGCGGGAAGTATTGGAGCGGGCGCTCGGCCCCGAGCGGGCGGCCGAGATCACCGGGCGCCTCTCGGCGGTGATCGAAATGCGCCCCTTCGAGTTCCTCGCGCGGACTCCGCCCGAGCAGATCGTCGCCTTCCTGCGCAACGAGGCGCCGCAGACCAAGGCGCTGATCATCTCCAGCCTCTACACCACGCTCGCCGCCGAGACGCTTGCCCTGCTCGACACCGGCGAACAGGCGGACGTGTCGCTGCGGATCGCCCGGATGCACGAGACCAGCCCGGCGGTGATCCGCGAGGTGGAGACGGTGATGCGCGGCAAGCTCTCCAATGTGCTCTCGGAGGAGTACGCGAGCTCGGGCGGGGTCCAGTCGCTCGCCGACATCCTGAACCACGCCGACCGGCCGACCGAGCGCAACGTGCTGGAGACGCTGGCGCAGTCCGACGAGGACCTGGCGGAGGAGATCCGGGCGCTGCTCTTCACCTTCGAGGACATCGTGAAACTGGACGACCGGGCGCTGCAGTCGGTGCTCAAAGGGGTCGAGGACTCAGACCTCACGCTGGCGCTGCGCGGGGTGCCCGACGAGGTCCGCGAGAAAGTGCTGGCAAACGTGTCCGAACGGCGCTCCGAGCTGCTGGTCGAGGAGATGGAGTACCAGCCGCCGCAGCGCAAATCGGTGGTCGAGGAAGCGCAGAGCCGGGTGGTCGCGGAGGTGCGTCGCCTGGAGGAGGAAGGCGAGCTGACGGTCGGCAATCGAGGCGGCGATGAACTCGTCGTTTGAGTTCCCCGAACTGGCGGTGCCGCGACCCGCGGAGGAGCGGCTGGCGGCGGCGGAAGCCGAGCGCGAGGCGGAGCTCGAAGCGGCGCGGGTGGCCGGCTACGAGGAAGGGCTGGAGGCCGGGCGCGCCGAGGTCAGCGGCGCGGCGCGGGCCCTGGCGGGCGCGGCGGCGCGACTGGAGGAAGCGAGCGTGAGCGCGGCGACTGACGCCGAGCCGGTCGCGGTGGAGCTGGCGCTGCGGATCGCCGAGAAGGTGCTCGGCGGTGAGTTGGAGGCACGGCCGGAGCTCGTGGTCGAGGTGGTGCGCGGGGCACTCCGGCGGCTCACCGAGCCGCTCCCCGCGACGGTCCTCATGAACCCGGAGGACGCCGAGCTGGTCCGCGCCTCGATCGCCGACCTCGGTGCCGAGTACGGCGGCGAGCTGAGCATCCGTGAGGAGCGCCGGGTGGAGCGCGGCGGTTGCGTCGTGCAGACGCGGGCCGGCGAGCTTGACGCCCAGATCGGGGCGCAGCTCGAGCGCGCTGCGAAGGTCGTCGCACAGGCGGCCGGCAGCGCATGAACGGTGTCCTTCCGACCTTAAGGGCCATATGTGGCCCTTAAGGTCGGACGCACTCGTGTGGGGTGGCGGGGTGAACGGGGCACTCGCGAGCGCCGGAGGGGCGATCGACTCGGCTGACCTCGTCGTGCGGCGGGGACGGGTCAGGGACGTGATCGGGCTGATCATCGAGGCGAGCGGACTCGAGGCCGAGGTCGGGGAGGTCTGCCGGATCGAGACCGGGCGCCACCGGCCGCCGGTGCCAGCCGAGGTGGTCGGCTTCCGCGACTCGCGCACGCTTCTGATGCCGCTCGGCGAGATGACCGGGATCGGCCCCGGCAAGCCGGTCACCGCCGAGGGCGAGGCCTTCCGCGTGCCGGTCGGCGAGGCGCTCCTCGGCCAGGTCGTCGACTCCTTCGGGCGTCCGCTCGACGGCTCGGCGCTCCACGCCGGCGGCAGTCGCTCGGCCGCCGCCGATCCGCCCGAGCCGCTCGGCCGGCCGCGGATCGAGAAGCGCCTCGCGCTGGGGGTTCGAGCACTCGACGCCTTCGTCCCCTGCGGCCAGGGCCAGCGCCTCGGCATCTTCGCCGGCTCCGGCGTCGGCAAGTCCTCGCTGCTCGGGATGATCGCCCGCTCGACCTCCGCCGACGTCAACGTGATCGCCCTGGTCGGCGAGCGCGGCCGCGAGGTGCGCGAGTTCGTCGAGCGGGACCTGGGACCGGCGCTGGAGCG
>JAFDWG010000008.1 GCA_018268605.1 Actinomycetota bacterium
CTCGGCCACGGCCACAGCCTGCCCGGGCCGTGGACGGGACGGCCGTGCTCGCCGCGAGCCCTTGCGTCCCTTGCCCGTCGGGTAGCGTGCCCCCGTGCCCCCCGACGATCCGGAGATCGACGTCGTCCTCGCCGCCTACCGGGCCTTCGCGCGGGGGGACGCGAGGGCGGCGGTGGCCGACATGGACCCGGAGGTGGAGTGGATCGAGCCTTTGTCCTTCCCGATGGGCGGACGGCGGGTCGGTCCGGCCGCTGTCGCGGAGTATCTGGAGGCGTCGCGCTCCGGCTGGAAGCACCTGACCTCCGAGCCGACCGCGACGCGGGTCGGGGCGGAGATCGTCGTCGTCCACAAGCTTCACGGGATCCTGCTCGACGGCACCCCGCTCGAGGCAGAAGCGACCGACGTGTTCCGCTTCCGCGAGGGGCGGATCGGGCGTATGCGCGCTTACGAGGGGCCGGAGGAAGCCTTCGCTGCGGCGCCGCTGCGGCGCTGGATCGACGCCTATCGAGATGCCTGGGCGGAGACGAACGACCCGGCCGCGGTCGCCAACCTGTTCACCCCGGACGCCTTCTACCGGATCGAGCCCTGGTGGATCCTGAACGGCCGCGAGCAGATCGTCGAAGGCTGGCTCGAGCACGCCGACAAGCCCGGCGACACCTCATTTCACTGGTGGCACGTGGCCCGCGACGGCGATCTCTGGATCGTCGAGGCGAGCACCCGGTACCACAACCTCGGCAAGGACTACTCGAACCTCTGGCTGGTGGACCTGGACGACGAGGGGCGCGCCCGCGGCTTCACCGAGTGGTGGAAGGAGTGGCCCGCCGACGCAGGCGGTTGAAGCGACCGTCCTTGAGGATGCGCTTCGCCGCGTTGTGTCCCGAGGCCGCCATCACACCGCCGCCCGGGTGGGTCCCGGCGCCGCAGAGGTAGAGGCCGGCGACCGGGGTCGAGTAGCCGGCGAGGTACGGGGAGGGGCGCATGAACGCCATCTGATCCATGCCCTGCTCACCCTGGAAGATCGAGCCGCCGGTGAGGCCGAAGATGCGCTCGATGTCCGGCGGGGCGAGGACCTCGCGCTCGACGATCGCGTCCGGCACGTTCGGCGCGTACCGCGCCAGGTGCTCGACGCAGGCGTCGGCGTACTTCTCCCGCGCGCCCTCCGGCCAGCCCGCCTCGTCTGGCGGCCCGTACTGGGTGAACATCGTCATCACCCAGGTGCCGTCGTCGGTGAGGCTCGAGTCGATCGCCGAGGGCAGCTCGGCCTCGACGTACGGTTCTGCCGCCGGGCGCCCGCCGAGCGCGTCCTGCCAGGCCCGCTCCAGATAATCGATCGAGGGGCAGAGGTTGACCCCGGTGTGGCGGAGCGTCTCCTGCATCTCGTCGTCGACGCCGACGTACTTCGGCGGTTCGGAGAGCACCATGTTGATCTTGACCGAG
The DNA here is from genome assembly GCA_018268605.1 of Actinomycetota bacterium. Classification (GTDB taxonomy): domain Bacteria; phylum Actinomycetota; class Thermoleophilia; order Solirubrobacterales; family 70-9; genus VAYN01. Next base: position 1,438 of record JAFDWG010000008.1, read on the forward strand.
CCGCCGCGGGTGCGGAAGCGGCGCATGTCCTCGACCACCTCGTCGGGGAAGTTCTCGCCCCCCGCCATGTCCAGCACGGTGTTCTTCGGGTGCGCGCCGGAGGCGACGACCGGGGCGCGGAAGCTCTCCCCGGAGGCCAGCGTCACGCCGACGACCCGTTCGCCCTCGATGTCGATCGAGGCGACCGCGGCATCGGTCCGGATCTCGGCGCCGGACGCGCGGGCCGACGCCGCGATGGCCTCGGAGATCGCGCCCATCCCACCCATCACGTGCCCCCATGCGCCCTTGATCCCGTTCAGTTCCCCGAGCGCGTGGTGGAGCAGGTTGTAGGCGGTGCCCGGGGTGTTCGGGCCGGCCCAGACGCCGACCACGCCGGTCGAGGCGATCGAGCCTTTCAGCGCCGGGTGCTCGAAGTACTCGTCGAGCATGTCGGCGACCGACATCGTGAACATCCGGACCAGCTCATGGACCTCAGAGCGGGAGAGGCCCGCCGCGCGCGCCCCCTCGCGGGCCAGCGACAGCAGGTCCCCGGGCTTCTTGGACCCGAGGGCCGGCGGTTCGCGCATCAGCATCGGGCTGAGGAAATCGGCGACGCGGAAGAGGCGGTTTTCGAAGGCCTCGAAGTTGTCCGCGTCGTGGGCGTTGATCGGGCGGATCGAGGCGGCGGTGGCGGCGGGGTCGTCGTAGAAGACCATCGGCCCGTCCTCGGTGAGCGCGGCGTAGGCGGGGTCGAGCGGCACCGCTCGGTAGCCGAAGTCTTGGAGCCGCAGGTCCTTGACGATCCGCGGCTGCAGCATCGAGACGACGTAGGAGGCGCGCGAGACCCGCTTGCCCGGCCAGACTTCCTCGGTCACGCAGGCACCGCCGAGGATCGGCCGGCGCTCCAGCACCAGCACCCGCCGTCCCGCCCTCGCCAGGTAGGCCGCGGTGGTGAGGCCGTTGTGGCCGCCGCCGACCACGATCGCGTCGTAGGAGGTGCCGGACGAGCTTCCGGCCGTGCGCGGGAGGTGAGCCGAGGTGGTCGCCATGGCGCGCCAGCCTAACACAAGCTTGTACATTTGACTACAAAGTAAATACCTCGCATATGATGCGGGGTATGGACGATCGCCTGCAGTCGCTCGCCAAACAGCACCTGATGCTCCACTTCACCGACATGGCCACGCTGGTCGGGGAAGGGACGACGATCATCGATCGCGGCGAGGGCTCCTACGTCTTCGACACCGACGGCCGCCGCTACATCGACGGGCTCTCCGGCCTCTACTGCGTGAACCTCGGTCACTCGCACGGTGAGGAGATCGCCGGCGCCGCGTCCGAGCAGATGGCGCGCCTTTCCTTCTCGAGTAACTGGACCGTGGCCCACCCGCCGGCGATCGAGCTCGCGTCGAAGCTCGCCGACCTGGCGCCGGGGAGCCTCGAGCGCGTCTTCTTCACCTCCGGCGGCGCCGAATCGGTCGAGTCGGCCTGGAAGATGGCGGTGCAGTACCACCGGGCCAACGGCGAACCGGAGCGGCGCACGGTGATCGCCCGCCAGGACGCCTACCACGGGGTGACGATGGGGGCGCTGGCGATGACCGGGCTGGAGGAATGCCGAGCGCCCTTCGAACCCTTCGGCGTGCCCGCCGTCCACGTCGCCAACACCAATCCCTACCGGCACCCGGAGGGCGCGGACGAGGCGCGGATGCGCGACGCCCTGCTGGCCGAAGTCGAGGCGACGATCGAGCACGAGGGCCCGGGGACGATCGCGATGATGATCGCCGAGCCGGTACAGAACGCGGGCGGCTGCCTGGTGCCCCCGGCCGGCTACTGGCAGGGCCTGCGGGAGCTCTGCGACCGGCACGGGATCCTGCTCGTCTCCGACGAGGTGATCTGCGCCTTCGGCCGCCTCGGCACCTGGTTCGGGGCGCAGCGCCTCGGCTACGAGCCGGACATGATCACCTTCGCCAAGGGCCTCACCGGCGCGCACTTCCCGATGGGCGGTTTGCTGATCTCCGAGCGGGTCGCGGCACCGTTCATCGAGGGCCGCGAGATTTACCTCCACGGAATCACCTTCGGCGGGCACCCGGTCGGCTCGGCAGTGGCGCTGGCCTCGATCGAGATCTTCGAGCGCGAGAACGTCCTCGACAATGTGATGGCGAATGAGCCGCTCCTCGACGACCTGCTGAACGGCCTGCGGGACATCCCGATCGTCGGCGACGTGCGCGGTACCGGCCACTTCTGGGCGATCGAGCTGGTCCGCGACCAGGAGACGCGTGAGACCTTCGAGGGGCCGGCGGCCGAATGGCTGCTGAAGGACGTCCTCTCGGCCGAGCTCTGGGGGCGCGGATTGGTATGCCGCCTCGACGACCGCACCGAGCCGATCGTGCAGATCGCCCCACCGCTGGTCGCAGACCGCGGCACGATCGAGGAGATCGTCCAGATCCTCCGCGAGGGCCTCACCGTCGCCGCCGAACGGATGAGCGAGCGCCCCGAGCCGGCGCCCGCCTCCTAGGCGCGGCGGGCCACTGCGTCGAGGGCGACGCAGCCGCCGGGCGAGGCGAGCGCGGGGTTGACCTCGAGCAGGTCGAGGCCGTGCTCCACCGCCAGCTCGCCGAGGCGCGAGCCGAAGCTCGCGGCGGCGCCGAGGTCCACGGCCGGTCGGCCCCGCCCGCCGGTGAGGAGCGGGGCCGCGCGCAGCGAGCGCAATGCCCGCTCGACCCGGTCGGCCGAGGCGGGGAGGGGGACGACCGCGACGTCGTCGAGCGCCTCCGCCCAGATCCCACCCAACCCGACGAGGAGCGCCGGCACCGCCCCGTCGCGCCGCACCGCGAAGATCAACTCGACCCCGTCGCCCGCCATCCGCTCGACCAGGAGGGTCGCGTCGGCGGCCTCGGGAAGCGCGAGGAGCCGGGCCGCCGCCTCGCGGACTTCCGCCTGGTCGCGCAGGTCGAGCGCGAGCGCCCCTGCCTCGCTCTTATGTATGAGCGCGGGGGAGGACAGCTTCAGCGCCACCGGGGTCCCCAGCTCCCTGGCCGCCTTCACGGCTCCTGCGACATCGACCGCGATCGCACCGCTCGGCACGCCGAGGCCTCCCGCGGCGAGCAGTCCCTTCACCACGACCTCGCCCAGACCGCCGGCAGCGGGCAGGTCCTCCGCGTCCCCGGGCTCGCCGCCCGCGCCTGCCGCCGCCAGGGCGATCGCCCTCAACCGCTTCGGATCGGCCGCCGGCGTCCTCAGCGCCGCCGCGCAGGCGATCGCCGCGCCCAATCCTGCCGCCGTCGCCACCCCCGCGGCACCCAGCTCCGCGGCCCCGTCGGGATCGAGCAACTCGGGGAGCGTGGAGCCGAGGATCGTCGCCGCGTCGCCTCGCGCGGCGCCCGCGAGGAGCGCCCGCTTGACGCGTTCCCAGCCGGCCGCGATCTCGGGATCCAGCCCCCGCGGCTGGTCGAAGAGCAGGAGTAGTTGATCGATGCCCGGGTCCGAGGACACTGCCGCGCCGATCTCCGCGAGTGCCTCGTGGTCGTCCCAGAGCATCGACGTGTAGTCGAGCGGGTTCGCCACCGTCGCCGCGCTCGGCAGGATCTCCGCGAGCCGCTCCCGCGTGCCCGGCGAGAGGTCGGGCAGCTCCAGCCCGCGCTCCTCGGCCAGGTCGGCGGCGACGCCGGAGTCGCCGCCCGAGCAGGTGAGGATCGCGAGCCCGCCGCGGCGCCTGGGCCGCGCGTCAGGCACCGCGAGCGCCCGGGCCAGCTCCAGTAGCTCGCTCGGCTCGCGCGCGATCGCCGCGCCCGCTTCCTTCAGTAACGCGGCGAAGACCCGCTGGTCCCCGGCGAGCGCGCCGGTGTGGGCGCCCGCGGCGCGCGCGCCGCCCTCGGAGCTGCCGACCTTCAGCACCGCGACGGCGACCCGGCGCTCGGCGCAGAGGGCGAGGGCCGAGGTGAGGCGGCCACCGTCGCCGTCGGACTCGAGCATCAGGGCGATCGAGCCGACGCCCTCGGTCGCCGCCAGCGCCTCCAACCAGTCGCCAGGTTCGAGCACCGCTCCGTTGCCGGTCGAGACGACGGTGTGGAAGCCGACGCCGCGGTCGGAGCCGAGCGCGTTGACGCCGAAGTTGCCGCTCTGGGTGATGACGGCGACCGGGCCGGGAGTGAGGCGCTCCACCGAATCTCCCCAGAGCGGCGCCCGCGCGGCGACCGAGACCACGCCGTTGCCGTTCGGCCCGCAGACCGGCAGGCCGGTGCGCGCCGCCGCCTCGAGCAGCTCGGCTTCCAGCGGCCGTCCCGCCGCCGTCTCGCCGAACCCCGCGGCGATGACGATCGCGCCGCCGCAGCCGCGCTCGCCCGCTTCGACGATCACCGGGGCGCACGCCGCCGCCGGGATCGCGACGACGACCGCGTCGACCGGCTCCGGCAACTCGGCGACGCTTGCGACGCAGGGCCGCCCGTGGACCTCCTCGCGCTTCGGGTTGACGCCCCAGATCGCGCCTTCGAACCCGGCCGCGGCCAGGTTGCGGAGGATCACGTCGCCGTAGGACCCGGGTCGGTCGTTCGCCCCGACCACGGCCACGGACCGAGGGCGCAGCAGCGGCGCGAGGTCCACCTTCACCTCAGTGGAGCATCGACTCGACGCCGCGCCGCTCCAGGCCGCGGGCGATGATCAGCCGCTGGATCTCGCTCGTCCCCTCCCAGATCCGGTCGACCCGCAGCTCGCGCAGGAAGCGCTCCGCGACGTTCGAGCGCATGTAGCCGCGCCCGCCGAAGGCCTGCACGCAGCGGTCGGCGCATCGCCACGCCGCCTCGGAGACGAAGAGCTTCGCCATCGACGCCTTCGCGTGGACCACCTTCGGGTCGGCGCCTTCGTCGGCCAGCCGCGCCACCTCCAGGGTCAGTAGGCGCCCGGCCGCCGCGTCGGTCGCCGAGTCGGCGAGCGGGAAGCTGACGCCCTGGTAGTCGAGGATCCGACTTCCTCCCTGCTCGCGCTTCGCCGCCCAGGCGACCGTCTCCTCGAGCAGCCTCCACATCGCGCCGATCCCGTGGGCGGCGATCCCGAGGCGCTCCTCGGTGAACCACTCGCGCTGCAGGCCGTCCCCGCCGCCGACCTCGCCGACCACCGCGTCGGCGCCCAGCGCGACCCCGTCGAAGCGGAAGGTCGGGTGCCCGTCCGGGTAGCTGTGGGTGAAGCGCGGATTCTCGAGGACGGAGACGCCGGGCGCGTCGACGTCGACGAGGAAGAGGGTGGGGAGGCGGGCCTCGCCGTCGACCACGTTCGCCATCACGATGATCACCGAAGCGACGTCGCCGGAGGTGACGAACCACTTCTCGCCACTGAGGCGGTAGCCGCCGTTGCCGTCGGGCTCGGCGACGGCCGCGACCCGCGAGGGGTCGGAGCCGGCGTCGGCCTCGGTGACCGCGTAGGCGTCGCGGAGCTCGCCGCGGAGCGCCGGCCGCAGGTAGCGATCGATCTGCTCCGGGGAGCAGTGCGCCCAGACGTTGTAGGCGTTCGGCACGTGCCAGTGGATCGCGTTCGTCGAGCGCCCGAACTGCTCGGCCACGAGCGCCCACTGCAGCCGCGTCCATCCCTGGCCGCCGTGCTCGCGCGCGTGCAGCCCGCCGGTGAGGCCCGCCGCCAGTGCCTCGCGCTTGACCCGCTCGACCGCGGCGTCGGGGAGCTTCCCGTCGGCCATCTCGGCCTCGACCTCGAGCGGGATCAGCACCTCGTCGGTGAACTGCCGGGCGCGTTCCTGGAGGTCCAGGGTGGCGTCGTCGAGGCGCTCCAGCGTCATTGACCGCGACGGTATCATGCGATTAACTACAAGGTCAACGGCCGCCCTTTCGGCTCTCTCGGCGGCCCCGAGCCAAGGAGATCGCGCGTGGGCGTTGCCAACGGGGATGGGACGGGAGGGGCCGCTCGCGGCCTCGCGGGGGCGGTCGGCGGGGCGGAGCTGGAGGCGACGCTGCAGCCCCTCGAGCGGGCGACGATGCTGCCCAAGTCGGCCTTCCTCGACCCGGCGGTGCTCGCCTGGGAGCAGGCCAACATCTTCTCCGGCGGTTGGATCGTCGCCGCCCATATCTCCGCCGTCGCCGAGCCCGGCGCCTACGTCGCGCGTGAGCTCGGCGGGCGTTCCTTCCTCGTCATCGGCGGGGAGGACGGGACGCCGCGCGCGTTCCACAACGCCTGTCGTCACCGCGCCGCGCGCCTGGTCGAGGACACCGAGGGCAAGGTCCGCCGCCGCATCCAGTGCCCCTACCACGCCTGGTCCTACGACCTCGAGGGCAACCTGCGTGCGGCCCCGCACATGGAGGGCATCGAAGGCTTCGACACTGCCTGCTTCGGCCTCGTCCAGATCCGCGCCGCCGTCCTCGGCGGACTCGTCCTCGTCGACCTCGCCGGCGAGGCCGGCCCGCCCGAGGACCATCTCGGTGACCTCCTCCCGCACCTCGAGCACTACAGCGTCGCCTCCCTTGCCCGCGCCGGGATCGTCGATTACGACGTCCACGCCAACTGGAAGGGGATCGCCGAGAACTACAACGAGTGCCTGCACTGTCCCGGCGTCCACCCGGAGCTGAACGCGCTCTCCGACTACATGAGCGGCGAGGGCCTCTACGGCGCCGGCGCCTGGTGCGGCGGCTCGATGGTCCTGAACGAGGGGGCCGAGACGATGGGCAAGCAGGGCGGGCACCTCGAGCGGCCGCCGATCGCCTCGCTCGGCGAGGGGGACCTGCGCAACATCCTCTACTTCGCGCTCTTCCCCAACGCCCTGATCTCGCTGCATCCCGACTACGCGATGCTGCACACGCTCTGGCCGCGCGAGCCGGGCCGCACCGACGTCGTCTGCGAGTTCTTCTTCGAGCCGGCGACGATGGCGCTCCCCGATTTCGATCCCTCCGACGCGATCGCCTTCTGGGACCAGACGAACAACCAGGACTGGCACGTCTGCGAACTGGCGCAGAAGGGAGTCGGCTCGCCGGGGTACTCGCCGGGCCGCTACTCGGCCGAGGAAGAGGACGTCCACGCCTTCGACGCGATGGTCGCGGCGCGATATGCCGAGGGCCTGCGGGAGGTGGTCGCGTGAACCCGGTAGCGGAGAAGCTGGGGGAGCTCGGACTGCCGGCGCCGCTCTCGGAGCTCGCGGGCAAGGACTGGGACACCGTCGTCGTCGGCGCCGGCCACAACGGCCTCACCGCGGCCGCGTACCTGGCGGGGGCCGGGCAGAGCGTCCTCGTGCTGGAGCGCCGCGAGCGCCTCGGTGGCGCCTGCACCCTGGAGCGCCCGTTCTCCGACGACCGTTATGTCGTCAGCCCCTGCGCCTACGTCGTCGGCCTACTCGACGAGCTGGTGATGCGGGAGCTCCGCCTGCGCGAGCGCGGCTTGCGCTTCTTCGTCGCCGACCCGAACCTCTGGGTCCCCTTCGAGGACGGCAGCTCCTTCGGCCAGTGGCTCGACGACGAGAAGACCCAGGCCGACCTGGAGAGGATGGGCGTCTCGAGGAAGGACATCGACGGCTACTGGGCCTACGAGCACCTCTTCGACGAAGTCCGGCGCAAGCTGCGGACCGGCCCGCGCGACACCTGGGTCGGCGAGACCCCGACGCGCCCCGAGATCGAAGAGCTGCTCGGCCACGACCAGCGGATGATCGACCTCTGCTTCACCGCCTCGATCGCCGAGGTCCTCGACGACTACCTTGAAGACCAGCGTCTCAAGGACGCCCTCTTCGGGCAGGGAGTGATCGGCACCTGGGGCGGCCCACACGAGCCCGGCACGGCCTCGATCAAACTCATGCACTACCAGGGGGACTTCGAGGGCCAGGGCCCGGTCTGGGGATACGTCGAGGGCGGCATGGGGATGGTCAGCTTCGCGATCGCCGATGCCGCCCAGGAGGCCGGCGCGACCCTGGCCTGCGGCGTGCCGGTCGGCCGGATCGTCCCCGGTGAGGGCGTCGAGACCGAGGACGGCACGCTGATCCGCGCCGCCAACGTCGTCTGCAACGCCGACCCGAAGGTCGCCCTCCGCCTGCTCGGCGACGCCGAGATGCCCGCCGACTTCCGCGCCCGCCTCGAGGCCTGGAAGGTCCGCAGCCCGGTGGTCAAGTTCAACGCCTCGCTGTCAAAGCTGCCGACCTGGACCGCCGCGCCAGGCGAGTCCTGGCCCGCCCAGGCGACGATCGACGTCACCGGCGGTGTCGACGCCGCTCAGAAGGCCTTCGAGGAATGCGCCGCCGGCGAGCCCGCCGTGGGCTTCGGCGAGATCTACATCCAGACCGGCTACGACCCGTCCCCGGCCCCGCCCGACCGCCACCTGATGAGCGTCTTCGGCCAATACGCGCCCTACGACATCGCCGACGGCGACTGGGACTCCCGCCGCGGGGACGTCGAGAAGCAGTTCGTCGACCTGATCTCCCGCTACGCCCCCGACTTCGGCGACTGCCTGGAGGAGTGCGAAGTCCTCGGCCCGCCGGACATCGAGAAGCGCATCGGCCTCACCGGCGGCAACATCTTCCAGGGCGAGGTCACACCCGACCAGATGTGGGAGGGTCGCCTCCCGTCCCGCACCCCGGTCCCCGGCGTCTACCTCTGCGGTGCCGCGACCCACCCCGCCGGCTCCGTGATCGCCCTGAACGGCCGCAACGCCGCCAAAGCCCTCCTCACGGACCTCGCCGCGGTCGCATAATCCGCCTTCGTCCCAACTCAAGGGGGAGAGATTCAGGTCGTTCGTACTTGTGCATCCCATGCGGGCGGCGCCCCGAAGCGATCCACGTCACCGCACCGACGCGCCGGCGGGCCATGCGCGACTTCGTCGTCCACTTCGGCGTCGAGCGGCGCTTCCGCGACCTCGTCCTCGCCGGGATCGAGCTGATCCGGATCACCGACGTGCGGCTCGAACGGGAACCGAGGGAGACGATCGCTCGCGTCGCCGCCCACCTCGAACGCCGCCGCCGAGCGGGCGGCCCGCGCCGATCGGTCGCGTAAGGTCGCTCGAATGGCGGACCGGGAGACTGCGCGCGAGCGGATCCTCGAGGCGGCATGCGACCTGATCGCCGCCGAGGGGATCGACGACGTGCGGATCGCCCGGGTCGCGATGCGCGCCCGCGCCTCCACCGCCCTCGTCCACCACTACTTCTCCACGCGGGAGGAGCTACTCGAGCAGGCGATCCTCCACTCCTTCGAGACCGTCGGTGAGGAGCGCTTCGCCGAGACCGGGGGAGAGGCGCCGACGGCGACCGCCGCGCTCGCCGAGGCGATCGAGGAGTGCCTGCCGCGCCCCGGCCATCTCGAACGCGACTGGGTCCTCTGGGTCGAGCTCTGGCTGCGCGCTGCCCGCGAGCCCGGCCTCCGCCCGCTCGCCGCGACCCTCTACGCCCGCTACCACGAGTGGCTCGAAGAGGTGCTGCGGCGCGGCATCGACGCGGGCGAGTTCACGGCGCCCGACGACGTCCCGGCGCTGACCGACCGCACCATGGCCCTCCTCGACGGCCTTGGCCTCCGCGCCCTCCTGCGTGACCCGACGATGGACATCGACGCCGCCCGCGCCCAGGTCGCCGACTTCCTCGCCCCCCAACTCGGCATCGACCCGAAGGAGCTTGCAACCTCCGTCACCAAGATGTAATTTGAATCGCGGTTCAAACTACCCGGCCAGAGGAGGAGGCAGGGAACGTGACTCCGCGTCCCAGCATCGATCACATCCGCCGCCCGCAGATCCTCGCGGCCGCGGCCGAGGTGATCGCCGAGCGCGGGGTGGCGGGGACGCGGATCGCCGACGTGGCCGAGCGCTGCGGGGTGAGCCCGCCGACGCTCCTCTACTGGTTCGACTCCAAGGAGCAGCTGCTTGCCGAGGCTTTGATCGCCGACGACGATCGTTTCTACGAGGAGCTCGAGCAACGGCTCGGCGGGGCGGCGACCGCCGCCGGGCGGATGGTCGCGCTGATCGACACCGCGACCGAAAGTGCCGACGACTTCGCCCTCTGGATGGAGCTCTGGACCTGGGCGCTCCGCGACGCCGGCCTGCGCGCCGCCCGGGAGCGCTTCGACGCCCGCTGGCGCGCCGCGATCGAGGCGATCGTCGCCGACGGCGTCGCCGCCGGTGAATTCGACAACACCGATCCGCCGCGGACGGCGCTGGCGATCGCGGCGCTGATCGACGGCCTCTCCGCCCAGGCGGCCCTGGGCGACCCGGAAGTGTCGAATGCCCGGGTCCGGGAAACCGTCCTCGCCGGCGCCGAGAGCCTCCTCCGCGCCGAGCTACCGGCAAGCGCCGGGGCCGGGGGGCCGGCATCGCCCTGAGCCACCCCAGGCAACGCCCGACACCCGGGCTGTGGGGGGCGACGACGCGCCGTCGCTTCCTGCAGCGCGCCGGGCTAGCGGCTCTCGCCCTCGGCGCCGGCTCCGCGCTCAGCGCCTGCTCGGACACCACGGTCCCCGGCGGCTCGGACCCGCACCTCGCCCCCGGCGGCCTGCCGCTCGCCCGCCCCGACAATCCGGTCCGCCTCCCGCTCTACCCGGACAACCCCGGGATCCCCTCCGGCCTCAAGCCCGAGTCCGGCCCCCTCCAGCTCTACAACTGGGCCGAATATGTCAACGAGGCGGTCCTCAAGTCCTTCGAAAAGCGCTACGGGGTCGAGGTCCAGCTGAGCACCTTCTCGACCCTCGACGAAGCGGTCGCCAAGCTCGCCGCCGGCGCCGTGGGCTACGACGTCTTCGTCCCCACCCAGCCGGAGATCTCGCTCCTCGTCGCGGGCAAGCTGATCCAGCCGCTGAATCTCGACTACGTCCCGAACCTCCCCAAGAACGTCTGGAAGATGCTGCAGAACCCATGGTACGACGTGGGCTCGCGCTACACCGTCCCCTACACGGTCTTCTCCACCGGGATCGGCTGGCGCAACGACTTCCTGCCCGACTATGACCCCTCGAAGCTCGCCAACCCCTACGAGAGCTTCTGGCAGATGGGGGACATCTCGGGCCGGGTCGGGATGCTCGACGACCAGCGCGAAGGCCTCGCCTTCGGCCTCCTGCGCAACGGGATCACCGACGTCAACACCGCGAACGAGAACCACATCGAAGGCTCGCGAAAGGCGATCCAGGATCTGATCGACCTGGTCAACCTGCGCTTCTACACCAACGAGTACCAGCACCTCGCCGACGGCTCGATCTGGCTGCACCAGGCCTGGGGCGGGGACATGACGGCGATCGGCTACTACCTGCCGAAGGGCACCCCGGTCACCTCGATCAGCTACTGGTGGCCGCCCGACGGCCGCGGACTGATGGGCAACGACACGATGACCGTCCTCGCCGACGCGCCGCACCCGGTCCTTGCGCACCTCTTCCTCGATCACATCCTCGACGTCGAAATGGCCTTCCTCAACATGGAATTCACCGGCTACCAACAGCCGCTGGTGGAAATGACCCCGAAGGCGGTGGTCGAAGCCGAACTGGTCCCGGAAAACCTGCTTTCGGCGATCGTCCGCGAGGAGCAGTTCTCGCAGGGCTACCTGCAGGGCCCGCTGTCGGCGGAAGGCATGGGAATCTGGGAAACCGCCTGGTCGGAAGTGAAGGCGACGTGAGGCCCGCGCGATGAGGCCCGGACGATGAGGAATGAGGGCGGCATCTGGCGCACGCTGTCGATCCCCGGGGTCGTCTGGCTCGTCCTCTTCGTCGTCGTCCCCGCCTACGCGGTGGTCGCGGTCGCGATGGGCCAGATCGACTCGCTGCTTCAACCGGTGCCGCAGTGGAACCCGATCGACTGGAACGTCGGCTTCGTCAAGGAGGCCTTCACCAGCGTCCTCCCCGGCGGCACCTATTGGCCGGCGACCCGCAACACGATCGTGTTCGTCGCCGTCACCGTCGTCCTCTGCTTCGCGATCGGCTATCCGGTCGCCTACTACGTCGCCCGCAAGGCCGGCCGCAGCAAGGGCCTCCTCCTGCTGCTGATCTTCCTGCCCTTCTGGGTCTCCTACCTGATGCGGATGCTGGCCTGGATCGGCCTCCTCGCCCCGGACGGCTACGTCAACGTGGTGCTCGGCTGGTTCGGCATCGGCCACACCGAATGGCTCTCCGGCAACCCCTACTCGGTGATCGCCGCCCTCACCTACGGCTACATCCCCTACTTCATCCTGCCCGTCTACGCGGGCCTCGACCGGATCGACCAACGCCTGCTCGAGGCCTCCCGTGATCTCGGTGCCTCCGCCGCCAGGACCTTCCTCCGCGTCACCCTGCCGCTCTCCTGGCCGAGCATCCTCGCCGGCTCGGTCCTGATCGTCCTGCCGATGTTCGGCGACTACTACACCAACGACCTGATCTCCGGATCGCCCCACACCAACATGCTCGGCAACAGCGTCAACCTGCTGGTCCAGGGCGGCTCGCAGAAGAACCTCGGCGCGGCGCTGGTGCTGGTGCTGATGACGATCCTCGCGATCGGGATGCTCTATTACCTCTGGGAGACCAGGCGCCAGCAGGAGAAGCTCGCCTCGTGAGCCGGCTGATCGATCCCTGGGGACGCCCGCGCTGGCTCCGCCTCACCACCTGGGCCTACATCGCCTGGTCCCTGGTGCCGGTCCTCGCGGCGATCGTCTTCTCCTTCAACGACGGCCGCTCCCGCTCGGTCTGGCAGGGCTTCTCGACCCGCTGGTGGTGGGGGGACCCGAACCTCTCCGTCTTCCACGACCCGATCTACACCAACGCGCTCGTCCACAGCCTCGAGCTGGCCGCGCTCGACATGCTGATCGCGACCCCGCTCGGCTTCCTCCTGGCGATCGGCCTCTCGCGCTGGCGCGGCCGCGGCTCGGGCAGCGCCAACTTCCTCATGCTCGTGCCGCTGACCACGCCGGAGCTGGCGATGGCGGTCTCGCTGCTCCTGGTCTTCACCCAGCTGACGATCATCCCCTTCACCTGGGTCGCCCTCGGCACCACCGCGCAGGTGATCGGCCAGGTGACCTTCTCGGTCTCCTACGTGGTGGTGATCGTGCGCAGCCGCCTCGCCTCGCTCGGCCCCGAATACGAGGAGGCCGCGCGCGACCTCGGCGCCTCGGCGCGCCAGTCGCTCCAGCACGTCCTCCTGCCGCTGCTCCTGCCCGCCGCCTTCGCCTCGACCCTGATCGTCTTCGCCCTCTCGATCGACGACTTCGTCGTCACCCAGTACATGTCGGCGGGCGGGGAAACGGTGACGATCCCGATGCTGCTCTACGCCAACGCGCGCGGCGCGGCGACGACCCCGGCCCTGAACGCGGTGGCGACGATCATGGTGATCGTGACGCTGGTCGGGGTCGGCGGCGCCTACCTGGTCCTGCGCTGGTTCGGACACCGCAGCGGCGAAGCGGGCGGCGAAGCGGCCGGACAGATGGGGATGGACCTGACGGGGATGGAATAGGAGGGAGGACGGGTGGAGATGACGGCGGCCACGGGACCTGCGGCGACGATCGGCGGCCACGCCGGCGGCGAGGTGGAGCTGATCGGGCTGGAGAAGCGCTTCGACGACGTGGTCGCGGTCGACCGGGTCGATCTCGAGATCGCCTCGGGGGAGTTCTTCTCCCTGCTCGGCCCCTCGGGCTGCGGCAAGACGACGACGCTCCGGCTGATCGCCGGCTTCGAGCGGCCGACCGGGGGAGACATCCGCCTCGACGGCGCGAGTCTCGCCGCGGTGCCCCCGGACCGCCGACCGGTCAACACCGTGTTCCAGAACTACGCGCTCTTCCCGCACCTGAACGTGCTCGACAACGTCGCCTTCGGCATGCGCTACCAGAAGGTCAAGCGTGCCGAGCGCGAGCGGCGGGCGAAGGAGGCGCTCGAGTTGGTGGAGCTCGGCGACTACGCGAAGCGCCGCCCGCACCAGCTCTCCGGCGGCCAGCAGCAGCGCGTCGCGCTCGCCCGCGCGCTCGTCCTGCGCCCCGCGGTGCTGCTCCTCGACGAGCCGCTCGGCGCGCTCGACGCGAAGATCCGCCGCGCCCTGCGGGTCGAGCTGAAAGCGCTCCAGGAAGAGGTCGGCACCACCTTCATCTTCGTCACCCACGATCAGGAGGAGGCGCTCAGCATGAGCGACAGGATCGCGGTGATGCACGAGGGGCGGGTCGACCAGGTCGGCACGCCGCGCGAGATCTACGAGGGCCCGGCGACCCTCTTCGTCGCCGATTTCCTCGGCGTCGCCAACGTGATGGACGTCGAGGTCGTGACCAGCGACGGCCGCGGCTGCCGCCTGCGCGTCGGCGAGCGCGAGCTGCGCGCCGAATGCGACTTCCTCGGCAGCGGCGCCGCCTCGGCCGTCGTCCGTCCCGAGCGCCTACGGGTCCTGCCCCATGGCGAATCCGGTGAGAACTTCATCCCCGGGATGATCGACCGCACCATCTACGTCGGCTCGAACCTTCAGGTGATGGTCCGGCTGGCCAACGGCGGGCTCCTGCAGGCGAGCGTGCCCAACGACGGCGCCGACCTCGAGTCGCACGCGCAGGGAGCGCCGGTGAGCGTCCATGTGCCTCCCGATGCGCTGCGGATCCTGGCGCCGCGGGGGTGACGCCGGCGACTTGAGGGTGCCCTGGAGGGATGCGGTGTCTCTCCGAGGGACTTCGTGGCATCCACGGCCACAGCCTGCCCGGGCCGTGAACGGGACGACCGTGCTCGCCGCAGACCCTTGCGTCCCTTGCCCCGCGTCCTTGCCTCGTCCCTACGCCAGCTCCCTATGGAAGCTCTCCGTCAGCGACTGCTCGGCGTCGTCCCCCGGCATCGTCTTGTCGAGGCGCATCGTCGCGTGGCGGCCGTCGAGGTGGAGGGTGGCGACCTGGTTGTCGAAGTAGGGGCCGTCCAGCTTGCGCCAGCGGATGCCGGGACCCTCGGCGCCGGCCAGCTTCGCCAGGGTCGCGGCGAGGCGCGTGAAGGTCGCGGTGAAGGCGGCTTTGATGACGCGCTGCTCATTGCTCGAGAGCGGGTTGCGGTACGGCGAGCAGACGGCCTGGTAGATCGGCGCCTTGCCATCGCCCTGGCCCGCCGGCCATCCCACCTGGCAGAGGTAGGCGTGGTGGACGTCACCCGCCATCACCACGATCGAGGCAGGCCTTCGGCCGCGCTTGCCTTCCGCGACTTCTCCGAGCAGGTCGCGCAGTGCCCGGAAGGAGTAGGAGAAGCATCCCCAGTGATCGAAGTCGACCGCCCGCCGCAGCTTCTCGGCATAGCGCGCGACCAGCGGCCCCTGGGTCCCCTCGCAGGCTTTCTCGTTCCACGCCTCGAGCCGGTCGAGACCGGGAGAGAGGAGCCAGGGCACCGTGGTGCCCACCAGTAGGTGGTCGAAGTCCCCTTCGGTGTGGTCGACGATCCACTGCCACTCCTCGTCGTCGACCATCCGCCGCGCGCCCTCCTTCAGCACCCGACCCGCCCGCGAGTCGACGAAGATCGCCCGCGTCCCGTTCAGGTCGCGGCAGAAGCTCCAGCGCGTCCCGGCGCCTTCGGCTTCGATCCGGTCGGCCCAGTCGAAGAGCACCTCGTCGGCCTTCTCGTTCCCGCGCACCTTCTTGTAGATCTCGTCTTCGTCGAGCGCCCGCGGCGAGAGGTTGCCGAGGTGCTGGTAGATCCAGTAGCTGGCGATGCAGCCGATCGCGCGCCGGTGCCACCAGGCGCGTTCGCGCATCTCTTCGACCCAGGACTCGGAGATGTTCCAGTCGTCTGACATGTCGTGGTCGTCCCAGAGCATCGAGGTGGAGACGACCGAGAAGAGCCAGCGGATCGGCGGCTCGCGCCAGCTCTCCTGGTAGAGCCAGGTGTACTCCTCGAAGTCGGTCACCTCGCGGCCCGGTTCCGTTTTCGTCCCCCGCCGCGCCTCGATCTTCGCCCGCGTCTGCGGGCTGCCCTCGTCCACGTAGACCTGGTCGCCGAGCAGGAAGAGGAGGTCCGGTCGCCTGCAATCGCCGCGGGAGATTTCTTGGGCGAGGACCCAGAGCGCGTCGACCTCGTGCCCCTTTTCGTCCTCGTCTTTCGACTTCGTATAGGGCTCCTCGTGGGGCACGGCGACCCGGCAGGAGCCGAAGGCGATGTCGAGCGGGCCGGTGCCCCCGAGCGTCCGCAGCGACGGCGGTGGCAGCGGCGAGTCGGTCTCGGGCCAGCGCAGGTCGCCGTCGAGGCGCACGTCATAAGCGTGCTCGGTGTCGGGCTTCAGCCCTTCGACCCGCACCAGCGCGAAGTGGTGGCCGTCGACGGTGAAGGTCGGCTCGACCGCCCCGAGGACGGCCACCTCGCACGGCTCGTCGGTCTCCACCCAGATCGTCGCCTCGGTCTCGGAGACGTAGCGCAGCATCGGTCCGAGGACGAGATCGGCCATCCCCGCAAGATTCCCTTCCCGGTGCCGGGCTAAACAGCCGTCAGGCGCGCGACCTCCTCGCCCGACAGCTCGAGCGAGGTGGAGGCGAGGAGCGGGTCGAGCTGCTCGACCGTGCGGGCACTGGCGATCGGGGCGAGGACGGTGTCCTCTTGACGCAGCCAAGCGAGGGCGACGGTGGCGGGCTCGGCATCGTGGGCGGCGGCGATCTCGTCCAGCGCCTCCAGCACCCTCTCGCCGCGCTCGTCCAGATAGGCCTTCGCGCCTTCGGCCCGCGGGCTGTCGATCTCATCGCCCCCCGGGCGGTACTTGCCGGTGAGGAATCCTTTGGCGAGGGCGTAGAAGGGGAATACCGCGAGGTCCTCGCGCTCGCAGACCGGTTGCTGGTCGGACTCGAAATCGCGCTCGACCAGGTTGTAGTGCGGCTGCAGGGCGACGTAGCGAGGCAGGCCCTCGCGCTCGGCGGTCGCGAGCGCCTCGGCCAGGCGCGCTCCCGAGTAGTTGGAGGCGGCGATCGCCCGGACCTTGCCCGCCTCGATCAGCTCGCCGAAGGCGCCGAGCGTCTCCGCCAGCGGCGTCTCGGAGTCGTCGAAGTGGGCGTAATAGAGATCGATGTAGTCGGTCCCTAGGCGGCCCAGCGAGTCGTCGGCGGCCTTGCGGATCGTCGCGGCGCGCAGGTTGTCGAGCCCGGCGAGTTTGCCGACCTTGGAGGCGATCACGACCGCGTCGCGCATCCCATCGCGCGCTGCCAGCCATTCGCCGATGATCGTCTCCGACTCGCCGCCGCTGTTGCCGGGGTGGCGGGCCATGTAGACGTCGGCGGTGTCGATGAAGTTGCCGCCGGCCGCGACGTAGCCGTCGAGGACGTCGAAGGAGGTCGCGCGGTCGGCGGTCCAGCCGAAGACGTTGCCACCGAGGCAGAGGCCGAAGACGTCGAGGTCGGTGCGGGGGATCAGCGCCATCTGCGGGCGACTTTAGCGACCGGGTCTCACCGGCATTGCCGACTCGATAGGTTTCCGATACGAGTAAATTTCGGCTTAAGGCGGGTACCGTCGCCTTCGGCCACTCAGACGGCACTTCGTCGCGCTCTGGACTTCGGAAAGGTGAATCGGTGAAAGAAAAAAACCTGGGAATGAAATTCTGGGTAGCGGTGGCGGTCAGCGCGGTCGGCATGGGGGTCGCCCTCGCCTTCGTCGCGGGATTCTTCCTCGGCCACTACACCGGTCACAAGAGCACGACCACGGTCGCCGCCGGACAGACGTCCGCGTCGGAAGGCTCCGTCGCATCCTCCGAAGGCGAAATGGTCACCGCCTCCAACGGCATCACGCCGGCGCCGAAATTCACCAGCGACGAACTCTCCGAACACGCCGGTGACAACTGGGTCACCAATGGCGGCAGCACCACCAACGACCGCTTCTCGACGCTGGACGAAATCAACACCGAAAACGTCTCCGAACTCAAAGGCGACTTCGTCACGAAAATCGGCAAAGAAGCCACCGCGGCGAAGTTCTCCGCCGAGGGCCAGGCGCTCGAGTACGAAGGCACGATCTACATCCCGGACGGCGCCGACAACGTCTACGCGATCGACGCCGGCACCGGCGAAATCATCTGGACCTACGAACCGCACCTGCCGCCCGATCCGCTCGGCGAAGTCATCTGCTGCGGTTGGGACAACCGCGGCGTGGCGATCGGCGACGGCATGGTCTTCGTCTCGCAGCTGAATGGCGACCAGGTCGCGCTCGACCAGGAAACCGGCAAAGTCAAATGGTCGACCCCGGTCGTCAAACCCGGCCAGGGCTACTCGATCACCAGCGCCCCGCTCTACTACAACGGCATGCTCTACGTCGGCGGTTCCGGCGGCGAGTACGGCATCCGCGGTCGCCTGACCGCCCTCGATGCCGAAACCGGCAAGATCGCCTGGCGCTCCTACACCATCCCGGCGCCCGGCGAAAAAGACTTCGAAGGCAGCTGGCCGGCCGACAACGACGCCTGGAAACACGGCGGCGCCGGCATCTGGAACACCCCGACGGTCGACCCGAAGACCGAAACGCTGTTCTTCTCGACCTCGAACGCGGCGCCCGACTGGAACGGCGCCGAACGCGAAGGCGACAACAAATGGGCCGCCTCGATCGTGGCGATGGACGCCAAGACCGGTGAAATCAAATGGGGCTACCAGCAGGTCCACCACGACCTCTGGGACTACGACAGCCCCAGCCCGACCGTCCTGATGGACGGCGAAATGAACGGCGAAGAAGTGGAAGCCGTGGGTGAGCCCTCGAAGACCGGTTGGGTCTACCTGCTCGACCGCAACACGGGCAAGCCGATCTACCCGATCCCCGAGGTCAAGGTCCCGCAGGACCCGACCCAGAAAACGGCCCCGACCCAGCCGGAGCCGACGATGGAACCGTTCAGCCCGATCGAAGTCAGCCCCGAATCAGTCGAAAAAATCCAGGAATCGGTCGCCGGCAACACGCCGAAACAGAAAGTCGTGGCCGGGAAGATGTTCCAGCCGATGTCGACCGATCCGAGCACGATCGTCGTGACCCCTAACTCGGCGGTCGGCGGCGACAACTGGCCCGCGTCGTCGTATGACCCGGAAAAGAACATCTACGTCGTCTGCTCCACCGAAGGGGCGCTCGGCGTGATCGCCGAAACCGGGAAGACCAAATACAAAGAAGGCGAAACGTTCACCGGTGGCGACATCGGCGGGACGACCGGCTTCGCCGCTCCAGGCTTCGTGACCGCCTACGACATGTCGACCGGCAAGATCGCCTGGCAGAAATCGATGCCTGAATCCTGCTACTCGGGCGCGGTGACCACCGCCGGTGGCCTGACCTTCATCGGCGAAAACAGTGGCGACCTGGTGGCCTACGACACCGAAAACGGCGAAAAGCTCTGGAGCTTCCAGACCGGCGCCGGCGCCAACACCACGGTGACTCCGTTCGAAGACGAAGGCGAAGAGAAGATCGCCATCTACGCGGGCGGCAACTCGCTGGCGGCCACGCCGCACGGCGAAAACTTCTGGGTCTTCTCCCTCAAGGGGACGCTGGAAAGCGAGAAAGGCACCGAAAAAGAAGGCGAAGGCACCGTCCATAAGGGCGATGAACCCGGCAAAGAAGCCAACGAAGGCGAAACGCCGACCGAAGAACAGAGCGAAGAAGGCGAAAAAGCCGAAGAAAGCGGTGAAACCGCCGAAGCAGGTGGCGCTCCGAACGCCGAAGCCGGCAAAGAAGTGTTCGCCGAAAACTGCTCGATCTGCCACGGCGCCACGGGCCATGGCGGCAACGGCGGTCCTGACCTGACGACGATGCCGAAAGCCAAAGAACAGGCCGGCGCCGAAGAACAGGTCACCAACGGCGGTGGCGGCATGCCCGCATTCAAAGGCCAGCTGTCAGAAGAAGAAATCAAGAACGTCGCCGCCTACGTGGTCGAAGACATCGTCGGCGGCAAATAGGTAGGGGCTGAAGGGAAGCGATGAAGACGAAGTTCCGGTCCTTCGCTTCCCTTCTCGTCCTCGTCGCCGTCGGCGTGATGCTGCTCGCCGGATGCGGTGGGGGGAGCTCGAGCTCCTCGGAAGGTGGCAGCGGCGACTTCGCCTCTGGTGCCGAAGCGGCCTGTAAGAAAGCCAACGGGGCGATCAGCGCCCTCGGCATCCCCCAACAGGAACAGGTCGTCACCTACCTGCAGGACACCGAACAGCTGATCGAAAGGCTGCACAAGGAAGTTGCCGCCCTCGGTCCCTCGGGTACCGCGGAGACCGCCTACGTCGAAGGCCTCGAAGAAGCGATCCCCGTCCTCACCTCGATGAGCAACGCGGCGCTCAGTGAAAACTTCGACGCCGTCCGCGAACTCTCGGCGGGCCTGGTCGAAATCAAACTTGGCGAACTCGCCGAAGCGGCGGGTCTCAAAGCCTGCGCCGAAGTCCCGGTGAGCGAATCGTGAAGCGGACAGCGCTGATCGTCGTCCTCGGGGGCGTCCTCGCCCTGCTGGCGAGCGTCGGCGTGGCCTTGGCGACCACCGGCGCGACCACCGGTTATCCGCAGCCGAAGAACATCGTCCCGGCGCAGAAGCAGGCCCCCTTCGAAAACCGCTACGTGCTGACCGCGGTCGGCAGCGGCGCCAGTATCCGAAGCGGTGAGATGAAGTTCGAATTCGAGGAGGGCTCCTCGCCGCAGTTCCTCGTCGGGATCTCGCAGTTCTATTCCTACGGCCCGACCGGGGAAATCGAAACCGGCCTCTTCACCTTCTATCCGCCGAAGGAGCTGCCGAACGACAAAGGCCTCGGGTTCACCGCGCTTAAAGTCGGCGCCTCCGCGCAGTACGGGCAGGTCACCCCGGACGGCGAACTACAGCTTTTCAACCCCGAAGGAGATCGAGTCAAAGGCCGGCTGCGCCTCCACGGCGGCGGCCCCTGGCCGGTCGAATTCAAAGTGCTGGGCGACGCGGAGCGCTATACCGCCAGCCCGCCGGCCGCCAAGCAGATCCAGGAAGCCGAACCGAACAATCCCGGCTGGGGCGGCGAACCCTCCGAATACGAAGGCGAATACGAACTCACCAACGGCGGCAACGATCCGACCGCGAAAGCCGGCACGCTCGGCGCCGTGATCGGCGTGGCCCAGGGCCTCGGCACCCAGGGCGCCCTGGTCAGCTCCGGCTCGATGACGGTCGAAGGCAATCCGGCGATCGCCACGGTCAAGCTGGACACCGGCGGCACCGAGCGCACCTTCACGTTGACCAAGCTGGCCTGGCAGGGCGACCAGCGCGTCGCCCAGGTCCACAACGAAGGGCCGGACAGCCCGCCGGTCGGGCGCTTCGAAGGGACCGGCGGCCAAGGCGAAGTCAAAGGCACCCTGGTCTCGGGCCACTCCGTCTACAAGGTCAACTTCAAGCTCAAAGGCTGACGCGTGGGCGGCGCCTACCGGCGCCAGGCGCGCCAGTAGGCGCGGATGCGGCGCAGGAACACCTTCGGCTTCTCGGCGTAGATCCGCTCGCCGGCGACGCGCGCTTCTTCCAGCAGGCTCGCCTGGCGCGCCTCGATCAAGGTCCGCAGCGTTTCCCGGTGGACCGGGTCGACCTCCCCGCGGCCGACCAAATCGATGCAGAGGACGGCGAGGTCATGGTGGTCGCCGAGCATGTCGGTGAAGTCGTGGACCTCCTCGGCGGTCGGCTCGAGCACCGGCCGCCAGGCGTCCCGCAGGAGGCGCAGCTGATACCAGAGGTCCTTACCTCGTTTGCGCAGCTCGTGGACGTCCTCGAAGCTCGCCTCCTCGCCGAGGGCGGCGAACGCCTCGCGCCCGTCGCGGTATGCGGTGTCGAGGCCGGGGGAGAGGAGCTTCCAGCCATCGGCGCGGAGCTTCCATTCGGCGGCGCGGGCCGAGACCGCCTCGATCGCGGCGACGGCCTCCGGGATCCCGGCGCTCTCGCCACCGACGATGCGATCGCGATCGGCGACCAGCTCTTCGCGCCAGAGCGAGGTCGCGGCGCGGGGCACGTCGCCCCCCGCCAGGGTGTCGAGCGTCGCCACCTTCACCTCGGCATCGCGGCTCGCCGAGAGCGTGCGGGCGGCGTCGCGCAGCGCTCCGTTCTCGCGCTTGAAGGTCTTCTCGCCAAGCTCGTCGCGGACCAGGCGCAGACCGGCGCGCGCCTTCTTCAGGTCTTTGCGGACGCTGTGGATCGCCTCGGCGAGAGCGTCGCCGTCGGCGCCGGTCTCGCTGACCTCGCGCAGGCGTTCGGCCGCCTTGTCGAGGCGTCCGGCGATCGCCCGCCGAACGCCGTCGGCGGCACTCTCGTCGGCGAGGAGGCGAAACGAGCGGCTCGGTCCCGATGCTGCCTGCGTCTCCATCTCCACATCTTCGCGCTTTCCCGGCAGCCCGTCGGTCGCCAGCCTCTGGTTGGAATAACGCACGTCGCCGGTCAGCTCTTCTCCCAACCAGGGAGGCGGCGTGAACGAGTCGGCCTCCTCGGGTGAGTTGAACTCCACCTCGGCCGTGCGCAGACCTTCCAGGGGGCCGTCGTAGACGTCGATTTCCGCCCGTAGTCCCTCGCCCAGCGGCACGTAATGGCGCACCTTGCGCACGCGGCGCCCGGCGGTCAGCGGCCAGAGCGCCTCGAAGGCCCGCGGGTGGATCGACACCTCGACCTCCTCGCGCATCTCGCCGTGCCCGCTCTTCGCGGTCAGCAGCAGCTCGCCGCCGATGCGGCGGAGCCGTACCTCGCCCCGGTCGTCCAGGGCCAGATACCCCTGTTCGATCGTCGCCGCGGCGCTCTCGGCCCTCGGCATCTCCGCGACGAGGAACTTGCGCTCGATCTCGGTCACGCAGGGATCCTAGGCCCAGAGTCGAATGGGGCGCCAATGGAACGTGGAAGAACGCTTAGCGTCGGCGAGACCCTCAACCGGGTATTCGACCTCTACAAAGAGCATTTCGGGGTGCTGATCCCGGCCGCCTTCTGGCTCTTCCTCGTCGTCTCGATCCTCAGCGGCATCGTCGGCCAGCACGACATCGGCCTGCTCCTGGTCGTCGCGGTGATCACGTTCGCCGTGGCGATCCTCTACCAGGGCATGGTCGTCAGCCTCGTCCACGACGTCCAGGACGGGCGCCGTGACTCCTCGGTAGGGGACCTCTTCCGCTCGGTGGGCCCGGTCCTCGGCCCGCTGATCGGCGCCAGCCTCCTCTACGGCTTCGGCGTCGGCATCGGCTTCTTCCTGCTGATCGTCCCGGGCTGCATCCTGCTCACCATCTGGGCCGTGATCGCCCCCGCGATCGTGATCGAGAAACGCGACGTCATCGCCGCCTTCGGCCGCTCGCGCGAGCTCGTCAAGGGCTTCGGCTGGCCCGTCTTCGGCACCGTCATCGTCGCCACCCTGATCACCGCGATCGCCTCCTTCATCCTCACCGGCATCGCCCAGGCGATCGCGGGTGGCCCGATCCTCCGCATCGTCTTCGGCGCTCTCGCCGCGACGCTCACCGCCCCCGTCGGCGGCCTCGTCGCCGCGGTCCTCTACTACCGCCTCCTCGAACTGAAGGGCGGCTCCGCGCCCGGCCACCCGAGCGACCAGCCCGGCGCCGACGAATGGAACGAGCCCGTCCCCCCGCCGGACCCGCCGAGCACGCCCGGGCCGGGGACGCCCGCTTAGCAGTCGCCCGAGGTATGAAAGGCGAGGAGAAACTCCGACGCCGTTGAGGGGAGACGCGCGGAAGACGCCACGAACTCCACACTCCCGCGCAGGCCCCGTGCGCTTCGTGCGCCTTCCGCCCGACCTCTCATGTTGATGGGCCGAAAAACCACGATATAGGGGAGTTCTCGGCCCATCGACCTGGGGGTGTCGGGGAAGCGTGACGAGGGTGTGGAGTTCCGGGCGGAGGCGTCACGTCTCCGGGAGTTTCACAGGACTGACGTAGGACTGCCGCCCTACCCCGAGAACCCGGCGATCAGCTCGGCCGTCTCGACCGGGTGGTCGAGTTGGGGGCAGTGGCCGCCACCGTCGATCTCGATCCACTCGGCCGCCGGGAGCTCGGTGCGGAAGCGGACGGCCGCGGCGGCGAGTGGCAGGAGCTTGTCGTCGGTTCCCCAGACGAGTCGCACCGGGCAGCCGATCCGCTCGGGCTCGAGCTGCCAACCCTCGCGCTCGGCGAAGGTGACCAGGGGCTCGGAGTCGCAGGCGGCGGCGCCGCGGATCAGGTGGGCGAGGAGATCGGGGGAGATGTGCTCGGCGGTGCTCGCGTAGGCGGCGCTTGCCGCGGCGCGCCCCTCCGGGGTCGCGGCGATCTGGTCGGCCCGCGGGGCCGCGTCACGGACCATCCTCGACATCATCCGGAAGTAGCGGAGGATCTCGGTGGCCGCGGGGTCGTCGTCCGCCCAGCCGCCCGCGGGCGCGAGCGCGGCCACCGAGCGGGCGCGGCCCCGCTCGGCCAACCGCAGCCCGACGAAGCCGCCGAGCGAGTTGCCGGCGATCGCGGGTGCCTCCCAACCGGCCTCGTCGAGGGCGGCCTCGACGGCGTCGACGAGGAACGCGTCGCTCGCCCCCGAGGCGGAGAAGCTGGGCCCGCCGGCGTGCCCGGCGAGGGTTGGCGCGAGCACCTCGAAGCGACGCTCCAGTGTCGGCAGTACGAGCTCCCAGGTGCGCCAGGTGTCGGTGAAGCCGTGCAGGAGGAGCAGCGGCGGCCCCTCGCCGCCGCGGTGGAACGGCGTGAAGCTCACGTCAGTGCTCGAGCAGCCCGGCGACGGCCAGCGCGAGGCGTTCGCCACGGCTGGTCAGGGCGTACTCGGCGTGGGGGGGACGGCCGGCGACCAGCCGCCGCTCGACGATCCCCGCCGCCTCGAGTTGCTCCAGGCGCTCGGAGAGCGTCGTCGGCGACACCCCCGGGAGCGACTGGCGGAACTCGTTGAAGCGATGAGCGCCGCTGGAGCAGGCGTAGATCGTCGCCATCGTCCAGCGGCGCTCGAGGAGCCCCGCGGCTGCGCGGAGCTCCTTCGGCACGGGTTCGCAGTTACGACACCTGGGCGACATCCGCTCCCGCCTCCGCGGGCTCGAGCGCCAGCCCGAGCACCTCGTCGATCGACATCACCGGGTGGAACTTCATCTGCTCGCGCACCTCCTCGGGGACCTCGTCGAGGTCGCCGCGGTTGCGCTCGGGCAGGATCACCTCGGTCAGCCCGGCCGCGTGGGCGGCCAGCACCTTCTGCTTCAGGCCACCGATCGGCAGCACTCGTCCTTGCAGGGTCACCTCTCCGGTCATCCCCACAGTGTGCTTGACGGGGCGGCCGGTGAGCAGGCTGACCAGTGCCGTGGTCATCGCGGTGCCCGCGCTCGGGCCGTCCTTGGGGATCGCCCCGGCCGGCACGTGCACGTGGAACTCGCGCTGGAACCGGTCCTCAGGGATGCCCAGGGCCTCGCGGTGCGAGCGGACATAGGAGAGGGCGATCCGCGCCGACTCCTTCATCACGTCGCCGAGCTGGCCGGTCAGGACCAGGCCCTTGTCGCCGTCCATGGCGGTCGCCTCGATGAAGAGGATGTCGCC
>JAFDWG010000090.1 GCA_018268605.1 Actinomycetota bacterium
CTCGGCCACGGCCACAGCCTGCCCGGGCCGTGGCCGGGACGGCCGTGCTCGCCGCCAGCCCTTGCGTCCCTTGCCTCGTCCCTTTCCTCAGTCGTCCGGCCCCCCGCCATCGCCGCCTCCGCCACCGCTTTCGTCATCTCCCGACGACGGTTCGGAGCTGCTCGGGCCGGTTGGTTCGGCTTCGGGTTCGACCTGTTCCGTGAAGGGTGGTTGAGCTTCCGTCCTCGTGCCTTCCTTCCCCGGCCCGTTGACTTCGGACTTCTCCTGCCGGCGCCTCGTCGCCGAGGTGATCGGGGGAGCGAGGGTGTCGCCGGCGGAGACGGATTCGGAGGCGATACCGATCTGCTGGCTTGCCAGGCGGCTTGCGCCGAGGGCGACGGCGGCGGCGATGATCAGGCCGAGGAGGGCGAGGGCGATCCAGCGGAGGGTCGTCGGCAGGTTCATCGCGCGAACTCGATGGTTGCTCGGAGGCCGCCGCCGTCGCGGGGGGTGAGGGTGACGTCGCCGTCCCATTGGCGGGCCAGCTCGCGGGCGATCGCCAGGCCGAGGCCGGTTCCGGTCGGTCCGCCTTGGCCCGCGCTGCCGCGGCGGAAGCGCTCGAACACCGCCTCCTCCTCGCCTGCCGTCAGGCCGGGGCCGCGGTCGAGGACGGCGATCTCTCCCGGCGCCGAGTCGATCGTCACGGTCGAGCCACCCGGCGAGTAGAGGAGGGCGTTCTCGACCAAGGCGTCGAGGGCACGGTCGAGATCGGGCGGCGCGATCCAGCCGGTCGCGCCGTCGCCGTCGCGGCCGAGCTCGAGCCCCACACCGCGTTGCGCGGCGGTGGCGCCCCAGCGCTCGGCCGCGCGGCGGGCGACATCGGCGAGGTCGACCTGCTCCCCGGGGACGTCGTGCTCGCCCGCGCGGCTCAAGATCAGCAGCTCGTCGACCATGTGGGAGAGGCGGTCGATCTCGGCCATCGCGGCCTCGACCTCGGCCTCGACCGGCGGGTCGTCGCGGAAGCGCTCGCCCAGCGCCTCGAGGCGCAGGCGCAACCCGGTCAGCGGCGTACGCAACTGATGGGAGGCATCGGCGACGAAGTCCTGCTGCACTCGCAGCAACCTCCGCACCCGTCCTGTCATCTCGTTGAAGGTGCGGGCGAGGGAGCGCTGCTCGGTGCTGCCCTCGACCACCGCCTCGACCTCGAGGTCACCACCGGCGACGCGGCGCGCGGTGCGGTCGAGCCGCCGGATCGGCCGCGCGATCTGGGCGGCGATCAGCCAGCCGACCACGAGGCCCATCGCGAGGACGATCGCGGCCAGCGCCGCCACGTCGAGGATCGAGGAGCGGACGGCACGGTTGACGGCGGCGACGCTCTGGGTGATCCGCACCGCGCCGCGCGGCCGGCCGTGCTCGAACACCGGGACCGAGGTGGCGAGGATTTCGGTGCCGAGCGTCTCGCTCGGACGGGTGATCTGCTCGCCGTGCCCGCGCAGCGCGCTCCGCACCTCCGGGCGGTCGGCGTAGCTCGTCCCGACCGGCTCGCCCGCCGAGTCGGCCAGCAGGCGCCCCGCGGAGTTGACCACGATCACCCGTCCCCGCACGCTCTCGGCCGAGTTGCCGGCGAGGCGGTCGAGGACCCGGACCCGCGGCGGTTCGATCAGCTCGGCGGCCGAGGTCGCGACGACCTGCGCCTGGCTCTGGGCCTGGCCGCGGACCTCCGAGTTGACCCGGTCCCGCAGGCTCAGCGCCAACGGCACGCCGAGCGCGATCAGCGCCAGCAGCAAGACGTAGGCGAGGGCCAGTAGGAGTACGGCACGGAGGCTTACGGCTCCTCTCCCTCCGGTGCGACCAGCCGGAAGCCGACGCCGCGCACCGTCTCGATATAGGCGGGGTCGGCGGCCTCGTCACCGAGCTTGCGCCGCAGCCAGCCGATGTGGACGTCGAGCGTCTTGGTCGAGCCGAACCAGTTGGTGTCCCAGACCCGTGACATCAGGTCCTCGCGGGTGACGACCTCACCGCGGTGGCGCATCAGCTCGGCGAGCAGGTCGAACTCCTTGCGGGAGAGGTCGAGCGGGCGGTCGCCGACGCGGGCGGTGCGGGCGGCGGGATCGAGCTCCAGGGCGCCCGCGCGCAGCGGGCCACGGGCCATCGGCTCGACCGGGCCGGCGCGCCGCAGGACGGCGCGGATGCGGGAGATCACCTCGGCCGCGCTGAACGGCTTGACCACGTAGTCGTCGGCACCGAGCTCGAGGCCGACGATCTTGTCGGTCTCGGTGCCGCGCGCGGTGAGCATCACGATCGGGACCTCGGAGCGGCGCCGTAGGTCCCGGCAGACGTCGCGGCCGTCGCCGTCGGGCAGCCGTAGGTCGAGCATCACGAGGTCGGGCTCGGCCGATTCGGCGAGCTCCAGCGCACCCGCCGCGGTGCCGGTGACGATCGGGTCGAAGCCGGCGCGGCGAAGCGCCTCGGCGAACGGGCGCGCGATCGACTCCTCGTCCTCGACGACGAGGATGCGCGGCGCCTTGATCGCGGTGGCCATGGACCGAATGTAGCCCGGCGGAGAGCCGATCCAGGGGGTTTCGCCACAGATTTTGCCGTGGCTTTACCCGGTCCTTTCCTGCCCTTGGGAGGGCCCCTCGCAAGATGCCCGCACACCCGATCCACGAGGAGCAGACGTGACCAGACTGAAGACCAAGATCGCCGCCGCCGCAACCGTCGTCGGCCTGGGCGGGATCGCCGGGCTGGCCCTCGGTGCGAACCACGACCAAGGGACCCCTCCGAAGACCGTCGCCGCCAAACCGGTCGTGCACACGAAGGTGATCAAACGGACCATCCACGTGACCAAGCACGCCAAGCCGAAGCATCCCAAGCGTGCGACCGGCACCGCCGGTGGCGCCGCCGTGGCCGCGGGAGGGGGCGGCGGTCCGGTCGCCTCCTCCGGGTCCGGCGCGGTGGCGACCGGCAGCTCCTCGACCGGGACGAGCGAAGGTTCGACCTACTCGGAACCGGTCACCACCTCGACCAGTGCCGCCGCGGCGCCGGTCGAATCCGAAAGCTCCTCACCGGTCACCACCTCCACGAGCAGCGCCGGGGCGGCGCCCTCCGAAAGCGGCACCTCGACCCCCGTGGCGACCTCGACCAGCGGCGCCGCCGCCTCCCCGGGCGGTGAATCCGGCGGCTCGCCGGTCGCCACCGCGACGAGCGGCGGCGGTGGCGGTGGCGGCGAGTCCGAGGGTGGCGACGGAGGCGGCCACGGTGACTGAGCCTCGCTCCCTGCAGACGCCCCCACGACGAAAGCCCGGCGGCGCGCTCGTCTTCTGGGCATCCGCCGCGCTCTTCGCGGTCCTCTTCGCCCTGCTCACCTTTCAGCTCAGCAGCGGGACCACGGGCACCACGACCACGGCGTCGCGACCGGTCCAGGTGCGCAAGGTGATCAAACGCCGGATCGTCACCACCGTCGTGCCGAGCCCCGGGAAGAACCGGGTCGTCAGCGGCCCGGCGACCAGCTCTGAAGCCGCGCCCGAAGTTCCGGCCGAACCGATCACGACCTCCACCTCCTGAGGATGACGATGAAAGAACACGACCTCACCTTCGATGCGATGGGTAGCCACGTCCGGTTGCTGATCGGCGAGCCCCCGGCGGGCGCCGACCTGCCGTCGGCGGCCGAGGCCACCGAGTCGGCGCGCCGCTTCGTCGTCGAGTTCGACCGCGCCCTGTCCCGCTTCAAGCCCGAGAGCGAACTCAGCGCGCTGAACGACGACCCGCGTGAACGGGTCCCGGCCTCGCCGCTCCTGCGCCGCGCCATCCAGGCGGGGATCGAGGCGGCCGAGTTGAGCGACGGCCTCGTCGACCCGACCCTGGTCGGCGAGATCGAGCGGGTCGGCTACATCGACTCGCGCGCCGGGATGGCGGGCGAGCCGCTGGCCGACGCGCTCGGCTCCGCGCCGCCACGCCGGCCCGCCCGTCCCCGTCCCGACTCCCGCTGGCGCGAGCTCGTGGTCGACGACGACGCGGGCGAGGTGATCCGGCCCGCCGGCCTGCGCTTCGACACCGGCGGCACCGGCAAGGGGCTCGCCGCCGACCTGGTCGCCGCCCGCCTGCGCGGCTACCCCCGCTTCGTCGTCGACTGCGGTGGCGACATCCGCATCGGCGGCGCCGGCGCGCTCACCTGGCCGTACGAGGTCTTCGTCGAGCACCCGCTGAGCGGCGAGCGCTCCCACCTGATCCGCCTCGGCTTCGGCGGCATCGCCACCTCGGGCCTGAACGTGCGGATCTGGCGCGACGCCGAGGGCCGCGTCGTCCACCACCTGCTCGACCCGGCGACCGGGGAGCCGGCCTGGACCGGCCTGGTCGGCGCGACGGCGCTCGGCGACACCGCGCTCGAGGCCGAGACGCGGGCCAAGGCGGCGCTCCTCTCCGGGCCGCTCGAGGGCCGGCGCATCCTCGCCGAGAAGGGCGGCCTGATCGTCCACGACGACGGCGAGGTCGAGCGGGTCGGCCCGATCGCGGTGATCCCGACCACCGCCGCCGCGAGCGCGGAGCCCGCGGAGGTGGCGGCGTGAGCGGCGCCCTCTCCACGACCCTGCAGAGCCACGGCTGGTGGCTCGCGAGCCGCGCCTCGGGCCTCGTCGCCTTCGCGCTGATCACGGTCTCGGTCGGGATCGGCCTGGCCATGGCGGGGAAGGTGATGCGCCGCCCCGGCCTCTCGAAGAAGCTGATGCGGATACACGAGCACGCCGCCCTGGCGGGGCTGATCGCGATCGGCGTACACGCCGCCACCCTGCTCGGCGACGCCTGGCTTAACCCCGGCGTGGCGGGCGTGACCGTGCCGTTCGCGATGGGCTACAAGACGTTCTTCACCGGCCTCGGCGTGATCGGCGCCTACCTCGCCGCCGCGCTCGGCCTGAGCTACTACGTGCGCAAGCGGATCGGGACGCGCTTCTGGCGCAAGGCCCACCGGGCGACGGTCGTCGTCTACGTCCTCGGCCTCGTCCACGCGCTCGGCGCCGGCACCGACGCCTCCGCGGTCTGGTTCCGCTGGTGGGTGATCCTCACCGCGCCGGTGCTCGGCGGGCTCTTCGTCTACCGCCTGCTGGGGCGCCGCAAACCACACCCGGCCGCTGCGCGCCGCGAGATCCCGAGACCCTCAAACCGAGTCATCGAGGAGGCAGCATGAACGACGAAGGAGTCCTGATCGTGGGCGGCGGCCTCGCCGCCCAGCGGGCGGCCGAGACCTTGCGGCGGCGCGGCTACGAGGGACCGGTGCGCATGGTGTGCGCCGAGCCGCTGCCGCCGTACGACCGGCCGCCGCTCTCCAAGAAGGTGCTGGCCGGGGAGGTGGGGGAGGAGACACTCGCCTTCCGGCCGCGCGATTGGTACCGCGGCCACGAGGTCGAGCTGGTGCTCGGGGACCGGGCCGTCTCACTCGATCCGCTCGCCCACCGGCTGCGGCTCGAGTCCGGCGCCCGCTTCCCCTACGGGCGGCTGCTGATCGCGACCGGCGGGACGCCGCGGCGCCTGCCCTTCCTCGGGCATCCCAATGTCCACGTCCTACGCGACGCCGCCGACGCGCGCCGCCTGCGGGCGGCGCTGGTGCCGGGGGTCCGGCTGGCGATCGTCGGCGCCGGATTCATCGGCCAGGAGGTCGCCGCCACGGCGCGTGGACTCGGCGCCGAGGTGACGCTGATCGAGGCGCTGCCGGCGCCGCTTGCGCCGATCCTCGGCGAGGAGCTCGGCGCCTGGTTCGCCGGGCTCCACCGCGAGGAGGGCATCGAGGTCCGGCTCGGCGCCGCCCTCGCGTCGGCCCGCGGCGATGAGGTGGTCGAGGAGCTGGTCCTGGCCGATGGCGAGCGGATCGGCTGCGATCAGGTCCTCGTCGGCATCGGCACCGTCCCCGCGACCTCCTGGCTCGCCGAGCATGGGTTCGGCGACGGGGTCCCGGTCGACGGGGCGGGCCGCACCGCGCTCGAGGACGTCTACGCCGCGGGCGACGCGGCGCTCTCCTTCGACCCGACGAGCGGCACCCACCATCGCACCGAGCACTGGGAGGCGGCGGCCTGGGAGGGCGCCGCGGTGGCCAAGGTGATGCTCGGCGAGGACCCGGGGACGCCGCCGCTCGCGAGCTTCTGGAGCGACCAGTACGGGCTGCGGGTGCAGTGCGTCGGCAATCCGCGTGGGGCCGATGCGACCCGCCTCGACGGCGATCCCGCGGGTCGCGACTTCGAGGTGCTCTTCACCCGCGCCGGGGTCCCGATCGCGGGGTTGGCGGTCGGCCGCCCGGCGGCGATCCGCGACTTTCGCAAAGCCATCCAGGGCGGCGATCCCGCCGCCGCGAGAAAGGAGCTCACCGTATGAGCTACGTACCAGTGATCGATCCCGACGAGTGTCTCGCCCACGGCGATTGCGTGGAGGTCGCGCCCGAGGTATTCCGCCTCGACGACACCGCGGTGGTGATCGGAACCGGCCCGGTGGAGCTGTTGGTGGCCGCCGCCGAATCGTGCCCGGCCGTCGCGATCTCGATCGTCGACGAGGACACCGGCGCGGTCCTCTACCCGGCGTAGTCCGGGTGCGCCCGACCTACTTCAAGGCTTCGATTTCTTCGCAGAGCTTCGATACCGCTTCCTTGCCGAAGGAGAGCTTCGAGGCCGCTGAGCGGCACTGGGCGGTCAGTTCGTCGACCGCCGATTCGATGCTTCCTTCGGCCGCTTCGGCGGCGGCGGGGACCTGCGCTTCGACCGACTTGAGTAGGGACCGGCAGGCCCCTTCGGCCGCCCCGCGGGCGGTCGCGCCGCCGATCGAGGACGCCGCTTCGGTGCATGCTTCGCCCGCTTCGCCGACCTTTTCGCTCAGCTGCGCTTCGATCGACCCGGTCCCTTCTTCGGTCGACGAGGACGAGGACGAGCCGCCCCCGCAGGCGCTCAGCAGGAGCGCGGTGAGGGCAACGACGAGGACGGGTGCGATGGGAAGTCGGCGTCTCATTGCCGAGAGAAGTTACGAAGGGCCGGGCGGCGCGCCATCCGTAGAAGTCCCCAATCCGCGGCGGCCGGGCGCGTTCTCATCGGGCGTCAATCTTCGGCGCGCAAGATGACCTCATGAAGGTACGGCGGGCTATCTCGGCGCTCGTCCCGGCGGGGGCGGTGGCGTTGGTCGCCTATCTCCTCGTCACGCGCGGTTCGGCCCTCGGCGCGGCTCTGGTCGCGGTGCCCCCGTGGGTGCTCGCTGCCGCCGTTGCGGCGCACCTCCTCACCCTCGTCCTGCGGACCGAGGCCTGGCGCACGGTGCTGCGCGCCGCGGGCGGCGGCGGGGTCGGGCATCGGGCCGTCCATGCCGCCAACGCGGGCGCCTTCCTCGCCGGGACCCTGCAGGGCCAGGCGGCGCTCCCGACGCGCGTGGCGCTGCTGCGACGCTTCGCCGGGGAGGACGCGCCGCCGGTCTCCCGGATCGCCCTCGGCGACGCGCCGATCGTCCTCTTCGAGGTCTGCGCCTCGGCCGTCCTGGCGGCGATCGGCTCGACCGCGGTGGGCCTGATTCCGGGCTGGGCGCCGTGGGCGATGCTCGGTGGCTCGCTGGCCGCCCTCACCGCGTTGCGCTACCTCCACGGGCGCTTCCGCGCGCACCGGCTGGCGGCCGGGCTCGGCGTCCTCGCCGACCCGCCGCTGCGCAACAGGTTGGCGCTGGTCGTCGCGGGGTTCACCGCGATGGCGTTCTTGCGCACTCTGATCGTGATGGCGGGATTCGACCTGCCCACCGACCCCGCCCACGTCTGCCTCGTCCTCTTCACGATGGGCGCGGTCGGCCTCCTGCCGCTCGGTGTCGGCACCGGTCCG
This sequence comes from Actinomycetota bacterium, assembly GCA_018268605.1. Taxonomy (GTDB): domain Bacteria; phylum Actinomycetota; class Thermoleophilia; order Solirubrobacterales; family 70-9; genus VAYN01. Next base: position 7,809 of record JAFDWG010000090.1, read on the forward strand.
GCGGCGATGGTCGCCGCGCTCGGTGGCTCGACCACGATCGTCACCGCAACGGCGGCGGGGATGGTGGTCAGCGCGGCGACCGTCCTCGCGGTCCTGATCTACGCCGGTGCCGTCTGGCTTGTCGGGTCGGCCACCGGACGGTTGCCGAAGCCGGTGGCCGACCCGGGAACGAGCACTGTTCTCACGCCACCGTGACGGTGCCTTTCATGAAGCCCTGGTGGCTCATCGCCGAGGGGTCGCAGGGCATCATGCAGTGCCATTCGTAGCTGCCCTTCTTGCTCGGCGCGGTGAAGGTGAAGGTCGTCGTGGACGGTTCGGATGCCGAGCCCGCGGAGATCATCTGTTCCACCCCGAGGCCCGGGTCGGTGAAGGTGTGCTGAGCTTCGTCGTAGTTGTGGACGGTGACCCGGACGGTGGCGCCGGCCGGAACGCTGAAGGCGGCGGGCAGATAGGCATCGTGCCAGGTCCCTTCGGGCCCCTTCTTGGCGTGCTCTTCGTCACTCTTGATCGACAGTGACACTTCCTTCGTGCCCGAGGCTTCGGCCATGCCGCCGCCTTCGCTCATGTTCATCGATTGCTTCTGCCCGGCAGGGGCGCTCTGGGCGTCGGCCTGGTTTCCGCCGTTGCTCTTCAACGCGGCTATCAGGGCGGCGAACGCGATCATCAGGGCGATGGCGGCGACGAACAGCGCGAAGCCACCATTCGAGTTCTTCGGACTCTCCATGGGGATGTGGGTGCCTCCTTGGGGGATTTGGGGGTTGCGCCCAGGGAAGGCGCG
>JAFDWG010000091.1 GCA_018268605.1 Actinomycetota bacterium
TGGGGCGAGTTCGAGCTCGAGGTGATGCGCGACCGCAACGACAACGTGGTGATCATCTGCTCGATCGAGAACGTCGACCCGATGGGAGTCCATACCGGCGACTCGGTCACCGTCGCCCCCGCCCAGACCCTCCCCGACCCGCTCTACCAGGAGCTGCGTGACATCGCGATCAAGGTGATCCGCGCGATCGGGGTCGAAACTGGCGGCTCCAACGTCCAGTTCGGAGTCGATCCCGAGAGCGGCGCCGTGGTCGTGATCGAGATGAACCCGCGGGTCAGCCGCTCCTCGGCGCTCGCCTCGAAGGCGACCGGCTTCCCGATCGCGAAGATGGCGGCGAAACTGGCGGTCGGCTACGCGCTCGAGGAGATTCCCAACGACATCACCCAGGCGACGCCGGCCTCGTTCGAGCCGACGATCGACTACGTCGTCACCAAGATCCCGCGCTTTGCCTTCGAGAAGTTCCCCGGTTCCGAGGGCCGGCTCTCGACCTACATGCAGTCGGTCGGCGAGTGCATGTCGATCGGCCGCACCTTCCGCGAGTCCTTCGCCAAGGCGATGCGCTCCCGCGAGCTCGATTCGACCCCCGAATTCCCCGCCGATGACGCGGAGCTGTTGAACGCGCTCGGCACCCCCACGGCGGAGCGCTTCGACCAGGTGCTGGAGGCGCTGCGGCGCGGCCTCGGGGTCGAGGCGGTCCACGAGTCGAGCCTGATCGACCGCTGGTTCCTGCGCGAGCTCGAGGCCCTCGCCACCGTAGGGGACGGCACCGACGGGCTCGCCCGCACCTACAAGTCGGTCGACACCTGCGCGGCCGAGTTCGAGGCGGCGACGCCGTACTACTACTCCGGCCATGAGCGCCGCGGCCCCGACGGGTCCCCGCCCGCCTCGGAGGTCCGCCGGGAAACCGGGCGGGACTCGGTCGTCATCCTCGGCGCGGGCCCGAACCGGATCGGGCAGGGGATCGAGTTCGACTACTGCTGCGTGCATGCGGCGATGACCGCGCGCGAGCTCGGCCGCGACGCGGTGATGGTCAACTGCAACCCGGAGACGGTCTCGACCGACTACGACACCTCCGACCGCCTCTATTTCGAGCCGCTGACCGCCGAGGACGTGCTCGCGGTATGCGCAGAGGAGAAGCCGGAGGGCGTGATCGTCCAGTTCGGCGGCCAGACGCCGCTGAAGCTGGCGCGGACCCTGGAAGAGGCAGGCGTGCCGCTGCTCGGCACCCCGGTCGACGCGATCGACCTGGCCGAGGATCGCGGCCGCTTCGGCGCCCTGTTGCGCAAGCTCAGCATCGCCCATCCGCCTTACGGGACCGCCCACTCGGCCGAGGAAGCCGAGGAGATCGCCGGCCAGGTCGGCTTCCCGCTACTGGTGCGGCCGAGCTACGTGCTCGGTGGCCGGGCGATGGAGATCTGTTACTCGACCGAGGATCTGCGGACCTACCTCGACAAGCACGTGAAGGCCGACCAGGAGCACCCGCTGCTGCTCGACCGCTTCCTCGAGAACGCGATCGAGGTCGATGTCGACGCGCTCGGCGACGGCGACTCGGTCCACGTCGCCGGGATCATGCAGCACGTCGAGGAGGCGGGCGTCCACTCCGGCGACTCGGCCTGCGTGATCCCGCCGCTCTCGCTCGGCGAGGAGATGCTCGACGAGATCCGCGAGACGACCAAGCGGCTGGCACTGGAGCTCGGCGTGATCGGCCTGATCAACATCCAGTACGCGATCGCCGACGGCAAGCTCTACGTGATCGAGGCGAACCCGCGCGCCTCGCGGACCGTGCCCTTCGTCTCCAAGGCGATCGGGGTGCCGCTGGCGAAGGTCGCGGCGCGGCTGATGCTGGGGGAGAAGCTCGCCGGCATGGACCTGCCGACGGGGTTGCCCGAGCACGTCAGCGTGAAGGAGGCGGTGCTGCCGTTCGCGCGCTTCGCCGGCGCCGACTCGGTGCTCGGCCCGGAGATGAAGTCGACCGGCGAGGTGATGGGGGTCGCCGCCGACTTCCCGACCGCCTTCGGCAAGGCCCAAGCCGCCGCCGGGGTGATCCTGCCGCGCGAGGGGACGGTCTTCATCACCGTCACCGACACCGACAAGGCGGCGGCGACCCAGCTCGCGGCACGGCTCCACGACGTCGGCTTCGAGATCGTCGCCACCGGCGGCACCGCGCTGGCGATCGAGCGGATGGGGGTGCCGGTACGGCGGATCAACAAGCTGAACGAGGGCTCCCCGCATGTCCTTGACCTGATCCGCAAGCGCGAATGCGACCTGGTCATCAATACGCCCAGCGGCTCGGGCGCACGCGCCGACGGGTACGAGATCCGCACCGCGGCGGTCAAGCACGGGATCCCCTCGATCACGACGATGACCGCGGCGACGGCCGCGGTCAGGGCGATCGCCTCGGGCGGCGGGATCGACGACGAAGTGCGCAGCCTGCAGGAGATCCACCAGGCGGCGCAGGAGGCGGCGAGCACCCCATGATCGCCCCCTTCGGCCGCAGGCTCTGCGAGGTCGCGGCGAACCGCGACTCGGGCGGCTACCGGGTCGTCTCGGTGGTCGATCGCGGGGGGCCCGAACCCCGGGCCGGCCAGTTCTACATGCTCGCCGCGGCCGAGCGCTGGGGCGCGCGCGACGGCCGGGCATTCCTGCCACGGGCGATCTCGGTCGCCGAGACCCGTCCCGCCGCCGGCGGGGGCGTGCGGCTCGACTTCCTCCTCGACGCGGTCGGGCCGGGGACCGAGCGGCTCGCCGCGCTGGGCGAGGGCGAGGGGATCTGGATCACCGGCCCGCTGGGCAACTCATTCGCCTCGCCGCGCGAGGTGTCGGACGGCGCTGCGGGCGCGGTCCTGGTCGGTGGCGGGGTCGGAGTCGCCCCGCTCGCCCTCCTGCGCAGGCGCTTCTCGGAGCGCGGGGTCCCGCACCGGGTCCTGCTCGGCTTCCGTGATCGCGCCCACACCGGCGGCCTCGATCTCTTCTGCGGCTCCTCGGGCGTCCTCTGCCCGGAGGTGAGGTTGGCGACCGAGGATGGCCACGCGGGCGTCCAGGGGCGTGTCACGGACCTCCTGCTGCCGATCCTGGTCGGGGACGACGCGGCGTCCGGCGTCGTCTACTCCTGCGGGCCGCCGGCGATGCTGGAGGCGGTGCGGGCGCTCTGCGCGGAGCATGGCGTCACGGTCGAGCTGGCACTCGAGTCGCCGATGGCCTGCGGGTTCGGCGCCTGCTTCGGCTGCGCGGTCCCGAAACCGGGAGGCGGCTTCCTACGCCTCTGCGTCGACGGTCCGGTCCTGCGCGGGGACGAAGTCGAGGAGGTGAGCCACGCGTATGCCTGAGCTCTGCGGGATCGACCTGGCCCATCCGGTGATCAACGCCTCCGGGACCTACGACGCGATCGCCGCGCGCAAGGTGTTCGGCGACGCCCTCCTGGACGACTTCCCTTTCGCCGCTTTCGTCTCGAAGACGATCACGCCGGACCCGCGGGCGGGGAACTCCCCGCGGCGGATCTGGGAGACGCCGAGCGGGATGATCAACTCGATCGGCCTGCCGAACAAGGGCCTCGAGGGTTTCCTCGCCGAGGACCTGCCGCAGCTGCGCGAGCTGCCGGTACCGCTGATCGTCTCGGTGATGGCGACGACGCGCGAGGAGTTCGCCCGCTGTGTCGAGCGGATCGCGCGGCGCCGCGAGGTTGCCGCGATCGAGCTGAACGTCTCCTGTCCGAACGTGCACTCGGGCCTGATCGTCGGTGAGAACCCGAGCGAGACCGAGGCGCTCCTGGAGGCACTGCGGCCGCTGAGCGAGAAGCCGCTGATCGTGAAGCTGACGCCGAACGTCGCCGACCCGGCGGAGGTGGCGGCGGGTGCCGAGCGAGGCGGGGCGGACTCGATCTCGCTGATAAACACGTTGAAGGGCACCGCGATCGATCCGGCGACCGGAGCTCCCGCGCTCGGCAACGGCTACGGCGGGTTGTCGGGTCCGGCGGTGCGGCCGGTGGCGCTCGAGCAGGTGCGCTCGGTGCGCGCCGCGGTCGACCTGCCGATCGTCGGGATGGGGGGTGTGTCGACCGGTGCCGACGCGAGCGAATTCTTCGCCCTCGGCGCCGCGGTCGTCGCGGTCGGCACGGAGAACTTCCGCGATCCGCGGGCCGGCGCGCGGATCGCGCTGGAACTGGAGTCCTCACTCCGCGCAGAGCGGATTTCGGAGCCCGCGCTGGACCTCGACTAGAGGTTGAGATGAATTTGGGCGCAAATCGGTGAGGTCGGCTTGCGCACCCCCGAGCCACGGCTATACTCGCCGCCGCATGACGACCTCCTCGGTAAAGACCTCCCTCGCGGCCCCGGAAAGGTCCCTCGACCAGAGGATGGAGGCGCTCAAAAGGGCGAACGACATCCGCACCGCGCGGGCCAAGCTGAAGAAGGACCTGAAGGCCGGCCGCTCCAACATCCACACCGTCCTTCTCGACCCGCCCGAGTACGTGATGACCGCCAAGGTCTTCGACATGCTCTTGGCCGTTCCCAAGTACGGACGCGTCAAGACCAACCGGATCCTGAACCAGTGCCGGATCTCGCCGTCGAAGACGATCGGCGGCCTCTCCGAGCGCCAGCGCACCGAGCTCGTCTCGCTACTCCGTCGATAACGACCGACTCCTTCGGCAGTATCGGCGCCCGCATGAGCGCCAAGGTCTTCGTCATCACCGGCCCCTCGGGAGTGGGCAAGGGCACGCTGATCAAGCAGCTGCTCGAGCGCGTGCCCAACCTGGCCTTGTCCGTCTCGGCCACCACCCGCGACCCCCGCGCGGGAGAGGTCGACGGCACCGATTACCACTTCCTCACCGAGGAGAGGTTCCAGGAGCGCATCGCCGCGAAAGACTTCTTGGAGTTCGCGACCTACTCGGGAAATCACTACGGCACGCTGAACTCCGAGCTCGACCGCTGTCTCGAAAGCGGTCGCTCGGTCGTCCTCGAGATCGAGGTGCAGGGAGCGACCCAGGTGCGCGCCGCCCGTCCCGACTCGGTCCAGATCTTCATCGCCCCGCCCGACGAGTCGGTCCTCCGCGAGCGCCTCGTCGGCCGCGGCACCGACTCCGCCGAGGCGATCGACCGGCGCCTCAAAACCGCCGAGCAGGAGTTGGCTCAACAGGACGACTTCAACCACCGCATCGTCAACGACGACCTGAGCCGCGCCGCCGACGAGCTCGAGTCGATAGTCCGAGAGGCAACGAACTCCTGAGGGAGGCGAGGGGCCTCCGGCCCAACCGTCGGGTGCCGGATTGCGAGGACCGTCCGCAATTGACCGTCCCACGCACGGTGAAATGCAGACTGCTCATTCCGGCGTCTGCATTTACCCCCGCTGAGGAGGGGTGATTGCAGACGGTGCCGTGGACCGTCTGCAATCGAGGGCGAATAGCGACCCAAAATGCAGACGGTGAAATGAAGCTTCCTCGCGGCCCGGGCGTGCTTCCGCCGGAGCGAGCGCGGAGGACACCCGAGGGTCCGCCCCCGCCGGGTCTGCCTCGGCATGCCCTACACTCCCTCGCCGATGATCAAACCACGCGTAGACAAGCTTCTCGATCATTCCGACTCCCATTACGCCGCCGTCGTAGTCGCGGCGAAGCGGGCGCGGCAGATCAACAGTTACTTCCACAACCTCGGTGAGGGTGGCTTCGGCGAGTACCCGCCTCCGATGGTGGAGACCAACGCTGAGGGCAACTACCTCACGATGTCGCTGGAAGAGCTGGCCGAGGGCAAACTCAAATACGAGTACCGCAGCTAGGCGCGTAGCGCCCGGCTCGCAAGGAGCTCTAAATATGGCCCGGTTGTTGCTGGGTGTGAGTGGAGGGATAGCGGCCTACAAGTCGCTCGAGTTCGCTCGCCTGGCGACCCTCGCCGGGCACGGCGTCCGGGTCCTGATGACCGACAACGCCCGCCGCTTCGTCGGCGCCGCCTCCTTCGAGGGGATCGTCGGCGCGCCCGTCCTCACCTCCGAGTACGAGCGCGACCCGATGCGCGGCGCCTTCCCGGGTGAGGAGGGCGAGCGCACGTCCCACGACCCGATCGGCCACCTCGAGCTGGCGGCCAACTGCGACGCCTTCCTCGTCGCGCCGGCCTCGGCGAACACGATCGCGAAGCTGGCGGGCGGCTTCGCCGACTCGATGCTGACCACGTCGTTCCTCGCCTGCACCGCGCCGCGGCTCCTCGCCCCGGCGATGAACGACCGCATGTACGCCGACGCCGCGACCCAGGCCAATCTGGCGACGCTGCGCGAGCGCGGGGTGGAGGTGATCGAGCCCGAGGAGGGCCTCCTCGCCTCGCGCGGCGAGCGCGGCCGCGGCCGACTGCCCGACCCGGAGCGGCTGCTGGCGCGGATCGAGGCCGTGCTGTCCGGTGGCCAGGCGGAGCTTCCCGGAGTCGAGACGGCACCGGTGGAGACCGAAGCGACGCTGCTCGACGACGATCGGGGCCCGGCGGCGATCGGGAAGCCTCTGGCGAGTGCCGGGACCGGGCCGTGGAGCGGACTTCGCGTGATGGTCACCGCCGGCGGCACCCGTGAGCCGATCGATGCGGTGCGCTTCATCGGCAACCGCTCCTCCGGGCGGATGGGCATGGCCCTCGCGGCCGCCGCCCAGCGGCGCGGCGCGGAGGTGACGGTGATCGCGGCGAACGTCTCCCTGCCCGAGCCGGCCGGCGTCAAACGGGTCGACGTCGAGACGACGGCCGAACTGGCCTACGAGACGCTCGAACGGTTCGAGACCCAGCACGTCCTGCTGATGGCGGCCGCTCCCGCCGATTTCCGCACCGAACCGATCACCGGCAAGATCAAGCGCCAGGACAGCCTCAACCTGAATCTGCAGCCGACCGAGGACATCCTCGCCCAGGTCGCGGCGATGCGCTCCGAGAGCCAGACCGTCGTCGGTTTCGCCGCCGAGCACGGGGGAGACGCGGTCGACCGGGCGCGGGGCAAGCTCGAGCGCAAGGGAGCCGACCTGATCGTCCTCAACGACGTCTCCGACCCGACGATCGGGTTCGAGAGCGACGAGAACGCGGTCACCCTGATCGCCGCCACCGAGGAGATCGAGGTGCCGAAGGCGGGCAAGGACGCGGTCGCCGAGGCGATCCTCGACCGGGTGGATCGCCTTCGGGCGGGCGCCCGGACCGCCAAGTAACCCGCAAACACGCCATTTTGGTTGAGCACGCGGGCCAGCTATACTGGCCCCAAGCTTTTCTGTCCCTATCTGTATCGCGCAGTCGAGAAGTGGGCCTGGCCCACTTTTTTTACGGCCCAAACCGGGCCCGATGGAGTGAAAGCCGCCCCTATGAGTGACCTGCAAACCGACATCCAGAGCCAACTTTCCGAGCTCGACCCCGATATCGACCTGCTTGCCGTCGAGCAGCCGGGTGGCGAGATGCTGCGGCTTTTCATCGACCACCCCGATGGAGTCGACCTGGCGCTGTGCGAACGGGTCACCCATCACCTGAACTACCTGCGCACCGATTACGCGCTCGAGGTCTCCTCGCCCGGGGAGAAGTACCGTCGTAAGAGCGCGACCAGCGCGTCCGAGAAGGAGGAGTCGTCCCAGTGAGCAAAGAGATCGTCGACGCAGTCAAAGGACTGGAGCAGGAGAAGGGGATCTCGGCCGACAAGCTGATGGACGCTCTCGAGGATGCCCTGCTCTCGGCCTACAAGAAGACCCCAGGCGCGGCGAAATACGCGCGGGTCGATCTCGATCACGAGACCGGTGACTTCCGCGTCTTCGAACTGATCCTGCCCGCCGAGCTGGAGGAGAAACTCCTCGCCGAGGCCGCCGAGCAGCAGGAAGCCGAACCGGAAGTCGATCCGGAGACCGGCGAACTGAAAGAGCCGGAGGACCCCGAGCTCGACCCGGAGATGATCGCCCCTTACGAGGACCAGATCACGACCCGCGACGTCACCCCGGACGACTTCGGCCGGATCGCTGCGCAGACCGCCAAGCAGGTGATCCTCCAGCGGATCCGCGAGGCCGAGCGGCAGATGATGTACGACGAGTACCAGGACCGGGTCGGCGAGCTGATCACCGGGATCATCCAGCAGTCCGACAAGCGCTACACGCTGGTGCAGCTGCGCGAGCGGGTCGAGGCGCTGCTGCCGAAGTCCGAGCAGGTCTACAACGAGCGCTACGACCACGGGATGCGGGTCAAGGCCGTCATCACCGACGTCTCCGACTCGACCAAAGGCCCGGCCATCGTCGTCTCGCGGCGCAGCCCGGAGCTGATCAAATCGCTGTTCGAGCTCGAGGTGCCGGAGATCGCCGACCGTCTGGTCGAAATCGTCGGCGTCGCCCGCGAGCCCGGCTACCGCTCGAAGATCGCCGTCGTGTCCCACGCCGACGGGGTGGACCCGGTGGGCGCCTGCGTCGGCCCGCGCGGATCGCGCGTCCGCATGGTCGTCTCCGAGCTCCGCGGCGAGAAGATCGACATCATCCCTTACAACGAGGAGCCCGCCAGGTTCGTCGCCAAAGCGCTCTCCCCGGCCCGCGTCCGCGAGGTGATCGTCGACGACGACGAGCGCCAGGCGACCGTGATCGT
>JAFDWG010000092.1 GCA_018268605.1 Actinomycetota bacterium
CGCGAAGACTGGCCCGAGTGATCGTCCTCGACGCCAGCGTCCTGATCGCCCACCTGGACGAACGCGATGCCCATCACGAGCGAGCGAGTCGCCTGATTACGGACACCGGTGCCGAGCCCCTGGGCGCCAGCACGATCACTCTGGCCGAGACTCTCGTGGGGCCGACTCGAGCAGGACGCCTCGACGATGCCGTCGCAGCCCTCGATCGGCTTGACGTCACCGAGCTGCAACTGGGCAACGAGGCGCCCACACGCCTCGCCCGTCTCCGTACGGAGGTCGGCTGCAAGCTGCCCGACTGCTGCGTGCTGCTGGCCGCCGAGGAACGCGGCGGCGCGGTCGCCAGTTTCGACTCGGCACTGGTCGATGCAGCGGACGGCCTAGGTCTGTTGACCCTTCGATAGTCCGAAGGCAACGGCTGCGGACGTCCAGGACCGGAGATCTGAACAGCAGGACGAGAACGACCAGCACCGCGATTACCCGCAGCCAGGCGGGCAACGGAGGCGCGAGGCTCGTTCTAGATGACGATGGGTGGAAGTCGCATTCACCTGTTCACCAAGACGCCGAACGTGGTTGACCCGGTCGGGGTGGCAAAGACCCCCGCCGCCCCTACTCGAAACTTCGCAAGAGGCGGAGCGACGAGGCCTACTGAAAAAACTGCCATCCCGAGGTGGCAGCGAACCCGGGTGTAGGCGAGTAATGCGCGACTCAGGAGGGCGGAACTTCGGAAGGGTCTCACCAACACCGCCGACAGCGAAGTCGGCACGATCATCTCGCAGCCTTTCGTCAACGGCTCGGGGAACGGCTGGACCGGCACCACCACCTCGAACGCCAGCGGGCTGACGCAAGTCGAGGTTCAGGCGCTCCGCCTGAAGTAGGTTCAGATCAGCTTTCGGATCCGAACGGGTAATCCCACACATACCCGTGGGCGAGACAGCTGCTGACCTTCTCGTCCTCGTGGAGCAGGTCCGCGAGGAGATTCGACTCGATCACGTAGAGAAGACGGCTGTTGAAGAGCGCCAGGTCGCGATGTTCGACCACGTTCTTGCCGCGATCGCTCCAGTGGGTCAGCCAGTTACGGGTGTCGCAAGCGGTCGCGGTCAACTCATCGGCGAGCCCGTCAGGCCAGCTGACCTCCTCGGCCCGTGCCACCAGCCATGCGATGCGGTCGCGCTGGGACTGGCGATTGCTGTACCTCAGATCGCGCTCGTAGAGTCCGCGGACCGACGGGTCGTCGGGAAGCGCCTCAATCATCGCGCGACGGAACCTGCGGTGCTCTGACTTCGACAACGGCCTCTCGTCGTGGAGGATCCGGTGATAGGCCTCGGCGAAGGCCATCAGATTGAGGAATTCGTTCTCGATCGCCATGGCTGCCGAGTTCAGAGTCCCGAACAGGAAGCCCGCCGCGGGCCCGAGTCTCGCGTGTAGGTCGAACCACTTCCTGAGGAGCTCGGAGGTGTCGATCACTCCGGCCGGGAGCAGGTCGCGTTGATAGAAGCTCCGTTGAGTCTCAGGACCCGGCCGGGTCTCTCGGCGCTCGAAAATCCGCACATGCGATCTTGCGTCGGCAGGATCGCGGTGGCCCGAGAGGCTTTCGAGCACCGAACGCTCCCGGTTGGCGAACACCATCAGGTCGCGGAGGGGTCCAATCCACAGATCTCGCCACGCTGAGACGGGCATAGGCTCCGGCAATGTGACGTTGATCGAGGCGTGGGTCTCCTCCACAGTCCGGTAGCGAGTGCCCGTCTGTCGGGATTCGACCAACAGCTGCATCACCGCGCCGTTCATCTCTACCACCAGGATCCGTCCGCCTGGAGCGTCCTCGAGAGCGGGTTCGATCTGGGAGAAGCTGCCGGTCAACCACTCGCGCAGGCCTCGGAGGGAAAGGTCCAGGCGCCTCAGCTCGATGTCCTCGAAGTCTTCGGCCTCGGTCCCGATGACGAGCGTCTGCGCCGCGATGTCGGCGCGCGAGCGCCCGCCGGTCTTCTGGATCCCCCTTACCGCGCAGTCGAAGAGCGCGATCTTCGGACCCTTGAAGGCGTCGGCATGAAGAACCGGCCAGCTCGAGACGCCGACCTCCCCGATCTCCGGCAGCCAGCCGGCGTCGATGACCATGATCTGGATGCCCTCGTCGGGGCGATAGGAGAGCCTTGCGGGGGCGGGTTCGGCGCCGGGCGGGCCGATCCGCACGTCTTCGTCGAAGGCCTCACGCCGTGCCGAGCCCGGAAGCCGTGGGAAGGTCGAGGCCATCGCGGGACTCAGGCGGAGGCTTCGTCGCGATTGGTCTCGAGGATGCCACCCGAGGCCGGGAGATCGGCGGGCCGGTAATAGCGCGTGCCACGGCGCGTGCCGCGGGTCTCTAGGGAGTCACCGACCAGCGGCCGGACGATCGTCTGGGCATGGGCGACTTCGACCGCGAGGCTTGCCGCGATCCCGCCGATCTGGATCCCGGGTTCCCTGCTGACCAGGTGCAGCGCCTGGATCCGCAGACGGTCGATCAGCCGATTCAGTTCGTGGCCCGCGCCGGTAGGGAGATCGGGATCGCCGGGAGCGCCGAACTGCTGCTTGAGAAGTCGGCGGAGACCTTCCTTCAGCGAGGTGAAGTCGCGGTATTCGAGGCGATCGATGCCGCCCAGGTCGGTGGGGATGACCGACTCCTCCTTGGTCGGATCGAAGAGTACGTAGTAGTCCTCGCCGAGACCGATGGCGATGCCAAGCTCGAGGGCGACGTTGGGGTTCCAGTTGGTGATGTCGAAGATGCCGAACCCCGACAGCTTGATCATCTCGGTCACCTTGGCGAGGATCTGCTTGTTGGTGATCTGCTCATCGGCGTAGGTGAACTCGACCTCGACTCCTTCGCGACCTCGGCGAAAGCACCGCGGTAATCCTCCTGGGAGAAGCTGTAGGGGTAGGCGACAAAGATCGAGCGGGGGTTCCTTTGACGGACGAGCAAAGACCGCTCCTCGGCGCCCTCGCCAAGCTCAATTGACCTCTCCCCAGCGGCGAGTACCCACTCGACGCTGTCGGGGACCGAGCCGGACCCGCCGCCGTTCAACTTGGGCTCCGAGTCACTCTGTGTCCGCCCGGGTCTGCCATCAGCCGACGCCCTGCCGGATCAGCTCGGCGACGTAGATCGCGGAGAAGACAACCGGAACAATGCGCTCGATCTCCCCCAGCTCACGGTAGCCTGCGAGCTTGCCGGCCCAGGTCCTCGTTTGCTTCTCTTCGCCTGAGCCGCCGTGGGGAGAATCGCGCTTGAGGCGCTCCCACTCCTCGCCGAAGAGACGCTCGGGAAGCCGTTCCTCCATCCTCACGATGATCTCGAACTTGGCCGTGTTCAATTCGCGGTAGCTCTTTAGAAGGGCCCACCAGGTGATGCAGAATGCGATCCCTGAGACCGGTACATACCAACGCAGATCGGCCGCGCCGAGGACGGCTACCAGACCCGTATTGATCGAGAGGAAGAAGCTGTTGGCGACACCACGACGCGCAGAGATCCGGTCGGCCATCTCGACCGCCAACTTGTAGAGATCCAGGTAGTGCTCCGGGAGCTCGGTCGCCGCAAGGGCGAGATCGACCTCATCGGGGCCATCTCCTGCATTGCCGGCCTCCATCGCCTACAACCGGTCTATCCAGTTACCGATTCCTGCCCACGTCCAGGTGACGACTGGCTTCCCGGCGATCTCTGGCGGTTTGTAGCGGTCGGCGCCGGCGAAGACGCCGAGCACTGGTATGCCCTCCTCGATCGCAGCTTTGATCTCCCATCTTGCGCCCTGGGCGTTGCGGGTGTTATTGCTGAGGAGGGCGATCATGCCATCGCACTGGCGAAGCCGAGATCGACACTTGGTCTTCCAGCCCGCGCTCCACGGCTCCTTGACCGAGAAGTCCGTGTATTCAATCGGAGAGTGGCCAAGGCGGGACTGTCCACGCATGAGATTTCTAGCGGCCTGGTCCTCGATCGCAAAACCGACGAAAATCCTCTTTTTCCCCGCCACACTTCCTCCGATCGTCGCCCCTGTCGAGTGTCGATATTAGACGGAGGATTAGACGGAGGAGGTGGGTCGTCGGATGCCAGGGCGCCCGAACTTAAAGCCTTCCACGGAATTTGGTGCTGACACTCTTCCGCGAGCGCGATGGGTGAATACACTCCCACCCATGAGCGCCGAGTTGAAGGGCTTCTGGAGTTATGTTCGTCGAGACGATGCGGCTCTCGGGGGCGTCATCACGCGGCTCTCCGAACATGTGGTTGACGAATACGACTTCAAGCGTGGAGATGGGGCGATCGACCTCTTCCGTGATACTGCGAAAGTGAGGTGGGGTGACATTTGGCGCGACAACGTCCGGGAGGCGATCCAGGACGGCGCCTTCTTCATCCCGATCGTCACCCCCCGTTTTCTGACCAGCGAGGAATGTAGGAACGAGCTGCTCGAATTCGCCGAGCAGGAGCGCGAGCTCGGCCGCGAGGGCCTGATCATGCCGCTCTACTTCGCCAATGTCGCGGCGATCGAGAGTATGGACGACAGCGACCCGGTGGTGAGGATCCTGCTCGAGCGCCATCGCGAAGATTGGCGTGAGCGCCGGCTCCTCGACCGAAGCGTCCAGCCATACCGTAAAGCCGTCAGCAGGTTGGTGGACCGGCTGGTGGAAATCGCCGAGTCCAGGCCGCAAGAGACCGTCTCCGGGAAAGGCGACGATGCCGAGGGTGGTGAGGACACCGAGCCAGGTGACCGGCCGGCGGACGGGCAGGACCTTACGCCCGGCACCATCCTGTCGGGACCGATGGTGACGACGGACCCGAGTACCTCGGAAGCCCCGGGCGGGTGGGCACTCGAGCAGTTGGCAGAGGGTGAAGATGCCGTGCCGCGAATGGTCGAGACCCTGGGCGAGATCGCACCGGTGCTCGAGAGCGTCGGCGAGTTCACTCAGGCCTCCACCGCCGAGCTCGACAAGGGCAACAGCGAAGGCATGGGCTTTAAAGGGCGGCTGGCGATCGCAAACCGACTTGCCGAGAAGTTGGCCGGTCCGGCCTCCAGGCTGCAAGAGCTTACCTCGCAGTACACCACCGACCTCGAAATCGTCGATCCGGCGATGATCCAGTTGATCGACTTGGCGGGGGAGCAGTATGAGGGCGATCCCGAGGAAGCCGAGGAGTTCTTCGCCGCGGTGACCGAGATGATCGACGGCTCCGAGAAGGCGGCCGAGCAGATCGCGGAGATGATCAACGCGATGGAGACGCCCGCGAACTTCAGCCGCGAGCTAAGCAGACCGATCACGACGATGCGCGGCTCGCTGCAGAGCATGCTCGACGCCGACGAGGTGATCAGAGCCTGGCGCGAGCACATCGCCCGCGCCCGCAAGGATCACCCGGGCGGGCCGTAGGTACGTCGACTGTGAAGGTCGGCCGTACGTCTGGGCGCCGACGGGACTGCCTAGTTGCGTCCGGCGCCGGGCGGCCAGATCACGTCGACGGGCTTGCCGGCCAGGCGGGCGAAGGCGACGACGTCCGCGGTGCCGCCGAGGCCTCCGGCAGGCTTCCCGTCCCAGACGGCGACCATCCGCTCGGAGAGGTTGACGACTTCCTTGCCGGCCGCCCAGTAGGCCTCCTCCCCGGGCGCATCGTACCCGAGCTCGATCACCGTCTCCGCACGCCCGAGGAGGCGCCGGTAGGTGTCGAGCGCCTGCTGACCGGAGAAGCTCGTCTCGTAGCGGGCCGAGGGGATGACCGCCACCAGGCTGCCGCCCTGGCGGAGGGTCTCCTCGGCGAAGAGCTGATCGGCGCCCTCGGCGAGTGAGCCGATCCCGCAGAGCGCCCCGACCTTCGACAGCTCGGCGACCAGCGCCCGGCTCACCGCGCTGGCGGTCGAGGCATCGAGCCCCTGATGACCGGTGATCCCGATCCGCGTCAAAGGCGATCCTCATGGACCATCTGCCAGTAGAGCCTTCCAAGCGGGGTGAGTCGGCAGCCGGTGGAGTTCATCGCGGCAAAATACATGTGGTCCTCACCGATCGGGACCAGGAGCCGTGCCGCGCGCAGCTTCTGTAGGCCGTGGAATATCGCCTCGTGCTCGGGATGGTCGGGGTCGGCTTCGGGCTCATAGGAAGGGTCGAGCGGAAAGTCGAAGTCGGGTTGGGGAAACCACTCCTTCAGTTTCCGCAGACTCGCCCGGTCGATCGGCGGCTCGGCCTCGCGGATCGGCACGAGACGCGACACGTTCGCCTTGAAGAGCGGCCGCTGATCCCAGGCGCCGAAGGCCTCGTCGAGGTAGGCGTAGAGCCCCGCGACCGTGACCTTGCCGAGGGTGTCGGCGGCGCCGCCCGCGAGGGCGCCCTCAAGGTAGGTCGAGAAAGCCCCTCGCCCCGCCTCGGTCTCGGCCGCACCCTCCTCGGCCCGCGAAGCGGTGAGGATCGAGACGCCGTCACGAAGGCTCGCGACCTCGGCGCCGAGCTGGGGGATCGCCCCCGCGGCGCCCGAGAAGCAGCAGTCGAGCAGGATCACCACCTCACCGACCGGCGAATTTCGGATCTTGGTCATCACCTCGGCCATCGTCACCCCCGGCGTCGCAGCGGTGGCGTCTTGGGTGACGAGGGCGACGTCGCCGCCCACCGGGTCACCATGGCCCGCGAAGTAGAGAAGGGCCAGATCGGCAGTGGTCCCCAGCAGCCCGTCGAGGTCGGCGAGCAGCGAGGCGCGGGTCACGCGTTCGCCGGCGGAGGTGCGCGTCTGGCACTGAAAATTCACATTTCCATCCTCGTTTCGCGCCAGTAGCGGCGCGATCGCCTGCACGTCGTTGACGCATCCCGCGAGGTCGTTGACGAAATCGTATTCGTCGATCCCGACCAGGAGTGCCCGTTTCATCGCCCCGCGCCTCTCATGCGTTCTTGCCCTCCCTCATCATCTGGTCGACTGCGGCTGCGATCAGCTTCCAGTCCCATGCCATCGTCCGGTTGCGCTGTAGGCCGCTGGGAAGCGTGCTCCCGGTGCCCGCCCCACCAACGTAGACGCCGAAGACCGGGACGTTCTGGGCTAGGGCCATCGCCACCTCCTTAGCGACGCCGCCGGCGCTCTTGATCTGGCGGCCGACGAGGACGATGCACATGTTCGTCGCGCCGATCTTCCTGGTGATCTCCGCTTCCCAACTAATCTGCGGAAGACTCGACTTCGAGGACCAGTCCTCGACGGTGAACGGCGTGGGCGAGTCATTCTTGGCCTGCCCGGCGAAGAGGATCTTCTCGGTCTGGTTGTTGTCGAAGTCGAAACTGACGAAGGCGCGTGGCTCTGACACGGAAAGGGTTCCTTGCGTTGGCGGGTGGCTCAGAGAGAGTCGATGAACGTGGCGACGTTCGACCACGTCCAGTTGAGACACACCGTGGCGCCGAGCGCCCGCGGTTTGGTGCGGTAGCCGTCCTCGATCCAGAAGCCGCGGATCGGCTTACCTTCGGCCTTCGCGCAGGCAATCTCCCAGAGCTGACCCTTGGCCTGGCGGGTGTGCGAGGAGACGAGGACAATGACTCCGTCGCTGCGACGGATGCGGGTTCGGGTCTTGGCCTTCCACCCGGTGTCGTAGGCCTGCTTCACCGACATGTCGGTGAACTTGAAGGGAGTCCGCGGATGGAGTTTTTGCCCTCGGAAGAGGTTGCGGATCGCCTCGTCCTCCTTGGCGAAGGCGATGAAGACGATCTTTTCGCGGGGCACGGCCACAGGGAGGGTGAAAATAGGACGGTTCGATCGGCTCAGGTGAGTTCGGGTGGCGAAAATCGCGCAATCAGCGAGATTCGCCCGTCCAGGGCGCAGAAGCGCAAGCCCGCCGCGCAAGCACCTCTCGGAGGCCGAGGCGGACGAAGCCCTGCGCCGGCTCGATGCGCACGAGGACGAGTGGGGCAGCCTGTCGAGGGTGCATTAGGTCGCGTTCGGCGACTCGATGCGGCGCCTCGCGGAGTCCGAGCGCGCGGCCGGCCACGAGCCTTGGTGAGGCGCGGGGAAGTCTTCTGGGGCCGAGCATCCCGAGTGGGGACGTCGCCCGGCCGTGGTGATGACCCGCGACGAGGCGATCGGCGCCCTCAACGAGGTCTTCGTAGTCCTGGCCACTACCACGCTCCGCGTTCTGCCGACCGAGGTCCGACTCGGATCCGAGGACGGGATGCCGCGGGAGTGCGTCCTCAATCTCGACCATGTGGACACGGTGGCCAAAGGCCTCCTCGGTGACCGCATCACGACCCTGAGCGCGGAGAAGCTGCACGCCGTATGCCGCGCCGTGGATGCCGCCACCGGCTGCGGTTGAGCTCCGGTCACTTTTCTCGGCAAGTAGTTCGAACCGAACCTTGCCCGGCCTGGGCACTACTTGGCGCCAGTGCCCGAATCGCTGCATATCCGCGTGTATATCGCCGCATATCCGTCCTAAAGCGCCGGTGGGAAGCGGCTGGTACACCGCTCTAGAATGCGGGATCTGGCGTCGGTAACACGGTCCGAACGCCTGGATCGCACCCAGGAGGTCGGCGGTTCGAATCCGCCTAGCTCCATCGAGT
>JAFDWG010000093.1 GCA_018268605.1 Actinomycetota bacterium
ACGCGCGGAAGCGTGAAGTTCGTGACGTCTCTCGCACGTCTCCCTCGACGGCGTCACAGTTTCTCCACTCCTCTCATGCCCCGGCCGTCTCGGCCACGGCCACAGCCTGCCAGGGTCGTGGCCGAGACGGCCGTGCTCGCCGCAACCGCCTTGCGACCCTTTCCTCGGGGCGCCGGCTAGACCCCCAGCGCCAGACTCAACGCCCCCATCACCCCCCCACCCACCACCGCCCCGAGCAGCGCCGCACCAGGCCGGCCCGCCAACGCCCTCGGGGCCATCTCGATCGCGACGATCGTCAGCATCGCGCCGGCGGCGAAGCCGAAGGAGATCGGGAGGAGGCCGCTGACGGCCTCGACCGCGAGCCAGGCGATGACGGCGCCGATCGGTTGGGGGATGCTGGTCGCCACCGCGACCCAGAACTGGCGCCAGGGGCCGAAGCCGGCCTCGTGCATCGGCAGGGCGATGCTGGTTCCCTCGGGAACGTTCTGGATCGCGATCGCGAGGATGACGAAGAGGCTGAGGCCGGCGCGGTCGGAGGCGTAGGCGGTGCCGACAGCGAGGCCCTCCGGCAGGCTGTGGACGAAGAGGACGAGGAAGACGAGGGCCGAGGCGCTCGCGTCGGGGCCGCGGCGACCGAGGAAGCCGCGCTCCGGCGGCAGCAGCCTGCGGGCGATGCCGACGAAGGCGACCCCCGCGACGAACCCGGCGGCGATCTCGACCGCCGAGCCTTCTTCGGCCGCCGGGAGGAGGAGGCCGGTGAAGGCGGCGACGGTCATCGCCCCGGCGGCGAAGCCGAGGAGCGGTGAGGTGAGCGCCGCGGCCCGCCGGCCGAGCAGGAACACCGGTATCGCGCCGACCCCGGTCGCGACCGCGGTGCCGGAAGCGGCGAGGATGAGAACGACGACGTCCGGCACCTTGCGACCCTAGCCGAGCTGCGGGCGACCCAATGGCCGCGGCGCCAGGAGCGCGGCGCCCATCCCGGCGAAGCCCAGGTCCCTGACCCCGGCGGCCGACAACTGGACGCCCTCGGGCGCGCCCTGCGTCGCCGCCACCAGGACCACCCCCACCATCAGGGCGGCCGCCGCCCACCGGGGCAGCACCCGCGCGCGGATCGTCGCCCAGCCGAAGGCGAGGCCGAAGACCACCATCGGGGCGCCGCCGAGGACCATCCAGACGCCGAAGACGTCGCTCAGGGCTTCGAAGTCCGGCACGTCGTGGATCAGCGGGTAGACGACGGTCCAGGCGAAGAAGACGGGGACGCGGAGGTTTTCGTGCTCGGTCATGAGCTCGATTCTGGGCACGCGGCCCACCCTCCATATCCGCCTGACGCCGCCGCGAGATTGCGGCGAAACCCGGATGGCGGGCCGCCCGGCCGCTCCTAGATTCGCGATGAGGCCATCTTCAGCGAGAGAGAGAGGAACGACCATGCCCACCACCGACGACAAGGCCGCGACCGCGGCGACCACCCCCCACTATGAGACCGGGCCGATCGTGATCGGATCCGACGGCAGCGCGGGCGGTGACGACGCGGTGGCACTCGGCCACGACCTGCTGGGGACGAGCAATCGCCGGCTGGTGGCGGAGAAGGTGCCCGGCGCGGTCGCACCGAGCCTCGGGCTGATCGGGGTCGCCGAGCGCGAGGACGCCGGGACCCTGGTCGTCGGCTCGCCCCACCGCGGGCCCGTCGGCCGCGCCCTGCTCGGCAGCGTCGCCCACCACGTCCTCCACCACGCGCCCTGCGAGGTGGTCGTCGCGCCGCGCGGATACGCGGGCCGCGAAGGGCGGCCGCGGATCGCCAAGATCGGCGTCGCCTACGACGGCACCGCCGAATCGGTGACGGCCCTGAGGCGCGCCGAAGCGCTCGCCCGAGACACCGGTGCCTCGCTCCACCTGATCGTCGCCGAAGACCCGGTGGTCGCCGGGATCCAGGGGGGCGAGGAATACACGCCGCTGACCAACGCCCCCGCGGTGCTGAAAGCGGCACTGGCCACCGTCGCCCCCTCGATCGAGACCGACGGCGAGACCCTCGACCCCGGTTGGCGCAAAGCCGACAAGTCGATCGCCAAGGCGCTCGCCGAGGCCTGCGAGCGCGACGTCGACATCCTCGTCGCCGGCACCCGCAAGCCGCTCGACCGGCTGCTGCTCGGCTCGATCACCGGCCACCTGATCGACGAGGCCCCCTGTGCCGTGCTCGTCGTCCCGCACGAGGAAGCGACCTGATGCGCGACACGGTCGTCGTCGGCTATCTCGACACCGAGCGGGGGCGCGACGCCTTGGCGCTGGGGCGCATCCTCGCGCGCGCGAGCCATGCCGAGATGGTGATCATCACCGCTCCCGAGGGCGAGGTCCTCGCCCGGGAAGCGCGCGGGCAGGGCGCCGACATCGTCGTCCTCGGCTCGACCCATCGCGGGCCGGTCGGCCGCGTCGTCCCCGGCACGACGATGGAGCACGTGCTGGGCGGCGCCCCGTGCGCGGTCGCCGTGGCGCCGCCCGGGTTCGCCGACCGCGCCGACGACGGGTCCGGCTGGCAGCCGCTCGACGGCGACGGCGAGGACACCGGCATGCGCGTCGTCGGCGCCGCCTACGACGGCTCCCCGGCCGCACGGACCGCGCTGGCGACGGCGACCGAGCTGGCGCAGGCCAACGGCGCCGCGCTCCGGGTCTTCACCGTGGTCCGCAAGGTCACCCCGGTCGCGCCGGGCGCGCCGATGACCCCGACGCCCCTCGCGCCGAGCGAACTCGAGGCACGGCGGGCCGAGCTGGCCGAGACGGTCGCCGCCCTGCCCCCTGAGGTGCGGGCGCAGCCGGTCCTCCTGCGCGGCTTCACCACCACCGAGCTGCTGAAGGCGGCGGGCCTCGGCGTCGACCTGATGGTCCTCGGCACCCAGCTCCGCGGGCACGTCGGCCGCCTCTTCCACAAGAGCGTCGCGGGCGAAATGGCCCTGGAGTGCCCGTGCCCGGTGCTGATCTGCCCGACCCGTGTCGGGGCGTCGGTGACCGCTACCGTCTGAACGATGGCATCCGCCTACAGCCCCGACTCGTTCCGGGCGCCGGACGACGCCGAGCTCGACGGGCTCCTCGCCTACTGGGAGGCGGCCAACTTCCTCACCGTCGGCCAGATCTACCTGCAGGCGAACCCGCTGCTGCGCGAGCCGCTACGCCCCGAGCACATCAAGCCGCGCCTGCTCGGCCACTGGGGGACGTCCCCGGGGCTGAACCTGATCTACGCCGGGCTGAACCGGATGATCGCGGCGACCGGCGACGACGTGCTCTTCGTCGCCGGCCCGGGCCACGGCGGCCCGGCGGTGGTCGCCAACGTCTACCTCGAGGGGACCTATCCGGAGATCTATCCGGAGGTGTCGGCCGACGAGGCCGGGCTGGTGCGGCTGGTGCGCCAGTTCTCCACTCCCGGCGGGATCCCCAGCCACGTCAGCGTGCCGACGCCAGGATCGATCCACGAGGGCGGTGAGCTCGGCTACGCGTTGGTCCACGCCTTCGGCGCCGCCTTCGACCACCCCGACCTGATCGTCGCCTGCGTGATCGGCGACGGCGAGGCCGAGACCGCGCCGCTGGAGGGCTCCTGGAAGGGGATCCGGTTCCTCAACCCGGCGCGCGACGGCGCCGTCCTGCCGATCCTGCACCTGAACCAGTACAAGATCTCCGGGCCGACGGTGCTCGGCAGGGCGAGCGAGGAGGAGATCGCGGCGCTGCTCGCCGGCCACGGCTACACCGCGCACTTCGTCGGCGGCACCGACCCGCGGGCGGTCCACCACGACTTCGGCGTCACCCTCGCCGAGTGCCGCTCGGCGATCGCCGCGATCCAGGCCGCGGCGCGCTCCGGCGGGCGCTCGAGCCTGCGCCCGCCGGCGATCGTCCTGCGCACGCCGAAGGGCTGGACCGGGCCCGTGCGGGTCGACGGGGTGCCGGTCGAGGGGACCTTCCGCGCCCACCAGGTGCCGCTGTCCGGTGTCCGCGAGAACCCCGAGCACCTGGCGATGCTGGAGGACTGGATGCGCTCCTACCGGCCCGACGAGCACTTCGACGAGGACGGCCGGCTGCGCGGCGCGGCAGCCGCGGTCGCGCCACGGGGCGGGAAGCGGATGGGCGCGACGAGCTACGCGAACGGCGGCCGCCGGCTGATCCCCTTGGAGATCCCAAACCCGGCCGGCTATGCGATCGAGATCGGGGCGCCGGGGACCGAGCGGGCCGAATCGACGCGCCGCCTCGGCGAGCTGCTGCGCGACGTCTACCGCGAGAACGCCGGGGCCGCCAACTTCCGCCTCTTCTGTCCGGACGAGACGAACTCGAACCGGCTCGGCGCGGTGTTCGAGGTCGAGGACCGCTGCCTGCAGGACGCCGCGCCCACCGACGAACACGTGTCCCCCACCGGCCGCGTGATGGAGGTGCTCTCCGAGCACAACTGCCAGGGCTGGCTCGAGGGTTACCTGCTGAGCGGCCGCCACGGCCTCTTCGCCACCTACGAGGCGTTCGCGATGGTGTCGGCCTCGATGGCGATCCAGCACACGAAGTGGCTGGAGGAGATGCGCCGGCTCGAGTGGCGGGCGCCGGTCGGCTCACTGAACGTGCTGCTCACCTCGACCTGCTGGCGCAACGACCACAACGGCTTCAGCCACCAGGGGCCAGGCCTGATCGACACGATGATCAGCCTCCGCGGCGAGGTCGTCCGCGTCTACTTCCCGCCCGACGCCAACACCCTGCTGGCGGTGTCCGACCACTGCCTGCGCAGCCGCGACTACATGAACCTGATCGTGATCGACAAGCAGCCGCAACTGCAGTACCTGGGCTACGAGGAGGCGGTCGAGCACGCCCGCGCGGGGGCCTCGCGCTGGGACTGGGCGGGGAACCGGCCCGACGAGCCCGACGTGGTGCTGGCCGCCGCCGGGGACATCCCGACGATGGAGATCGTCGCCGCCGCCGACCTCCTGCGGCGCCATACGCCGGACCTCGGCGTGAGGGTCGTGAACGTCGTCGACCTGATGACGCTCTTCCCGACCGACGTGCATCCGCACGGCCTCTCCGAGAAGCGCTTCGCGGCGCTCTTCGGGACCGACCTCGAGGTCGTCTTCGCCTTCCACGGGTACGCCCGCGCGCTGCACCAGCTGGTCCACGGCCGACCCCACCCCGGCCGCTTCCACGTTCGCGGCTTCAACGAGCAGGGGACGACGACGACCCCGTTCGACATGGTCGTGCTGAACGACATGAGCCGCTACCACCTGGTGCTGGAGGCGTTGCGGCGGGCGCCGCGGCGGGTCGATGGAGCGGACGCGCTTGAGACCCATTGCCACGCGATGTTGGAGCGCCACCACTCCTACGTGCGCGAGCACCTCGAGGACATGCCGGAGGTCCGCGACTGGAGCCTGGCGCGGCCCGGGTGAGCGGCGCGCCGTCCATCCTCACCGTCAACGCGGGCTCCTCGAGCCTGAAGCTGCGACTGCTCGGGCCCGGCGACGAGGTGGCGGCGTCGCGCGACGGCGTGCCCGGAGACGATCCGGACGCGCTGCGCGAGGAGCTGCGGGCGATCCTCGCCGAGGGCCCAGGGCCCGCCGCTGCCGCCCACCGCGTGGTCCACGGGGGAGCGGGGCTGACCGGGCCGGCGGTGGTGGATACGGCGGTCGAAGCGGAGCTCGAACGGCTCGCCGAGCTGGCGCCGCTCCACAACCCGCAGGCGGTGCGGGCGATGCGGGCGGTCGCGGAGGTGGCGCCGGGCCTCGTCAACGTCGCCTGCTTCGACACCGCGTTCCACGCCGACCTGCCGGCGGCGGCGCGCACCTACGCGTTGCCCGCCGGCTGGAGCAGCGACGACGGGACGCCACTGCGCCGCTACGGATTCCACGGACTCTCCCATGCCTACGCGAGCGGGCGTGCCGCGGCGCTCCTCGGTCGCGCGGTGGACGATCTGCGGCTGGTCACCGCCCACCTCGGCGCGGGGGCGTCGCTGGCGGCCGTCGCCGGCGGCCGCTCGGTGGACACGACGATGGGCTTCACCCCGCTCGAGGGCCTGGTGATGGCGACCCGGGCCGGCTCCGTCGACCCCGGCTTGATCCTTTGGGCGCAGCGGCACCTGGGGTTGGGCGCGGAGGAGGTGGAGCGGGCGCTCGACCGCGAAGCGGGCCTGCTGGGACTCGCCGGGACCGCCGACATGCGCGCGGTGGTGGCGGGCGCCGAGCAGGGCGAGAAGCGCGCATCGCTTGCACTGGATGTCTACGTCCACCGGCTCGGCGGCGCGATCGCGGCGATGGCGGCGGCGATAGGTGGGCTCGACGCGCTCGTCTTCACCGGCGGGGTCGGCGAGCGCTCGCCGACGGTGCGCGAGCGCGCCTGCGCCGCGGCCGGCTTTCTCGGCGTCGAGCTGGATCCGGCGCTGAACTCGGGGGGAGAGCTCGACACGGTGCTCTCGCCGCCCGGCGCCGCGGCCACCGTCGTCCTGGTCGCCGCCCGCGAGGACATCGAGTTGGCGCACCAGGCCCGCGCGGTCCTCGCCGACTGACCGGGTCTTCGCCTCCCGGAGCGACCACGCCACCACAAGCGCCGTTGCGGGGTCGCACGGATATCGCGCCGGCCGCCCACGCCTAGGTTGGAGTCACAACCTTCACGAGAGGAGCGAGCGGTGAGCGACAAGGACTTCAACTGGACACCCCGGCGGATCCTGATCGGCTACGACGGCGGCCTCGGCGCCAAGGACGCGGTCGAGCTGTGCCGGGCGATCGCGCCGGAGGACGCCTACGTCGCCGTCGTCAACGTGCTGCCTTACCCCGGCGCGCCGTCGGAGACCTTCCACCTGATGACGAGCGCCGAGTTCCCGCTGCCGGAGGACTTCTTCGAGCCGGTCACCTCGCGCCTGCCCGGCCGGGAGATCAAGACCTTCACCTACGTCGGCGACTCCCCGGCGCGCGTCTTCGAACGCCACGTCCACGAGGAAGACCTCGACCTGATCGTGGTCGGCTCGCCCCATCTCGGCGCGATCGGCCGGATCGTGATCGGCTCGGTCGGCGAGGCGCTCCTTCACGGCGCCCCGGTGCCGGTGGCGACCGCGCCCCAGGGCTACGCCGACCGCGCCCATGAGGGCGGCGGCAAGGTCGCGGTCGCCTTCGACGGCGGCGAGGAGTCCCAGGCGGCCCTCGCCCACGCGGCCTCCCTCGCCGGCGCCCGCGGCGCCGAGCTCGAGGTGCTGACCGTCGAACGCCCGACCGACCCGGTTCGCGGCGCGATCGCCTACACGATGTCGATGCCCGAGGACACCGAGGACATCCAGCGCCAGGCGCGCGACGAAGTCGACTCCTCGATCGACCTCCACCTCCGCACCCTCCACGGCCCCACCGCCGACGCCCTCGCCGAAGCCTGCGAGGACTCCGACCTCCTCGTCGTCGGCTCCCGCGGCTATGGCACGGTCGAGCGAGTCCTCCTCGGCTCCGTCTCCGGCACCCTGATCCGCAAGGCTCCGTGCCCCGTGATCGTGGTGCCCCGCCCGGCGATGTCGCGCGAGCGGGTGCGGCAGGGCTAGAGGCGGTGCCCTGGGAGTGCGGTGTTTCTTCGGGGGTTCGTGCGTGATCTGCCACACCCGGCCGGGGAGCGTCACGAAGAGTTGACGAAGAGCGTGAGAACTCCACACTTCCTCGCGCCTCCTGCCTGATTCCGCGGCCTTCCGCGACGGTTCCGTCGCGGCCGATTCACCGCTGTCGTGCAACACGCACGGAAGTCAGGACTTCTCACGCTCTCACGCACGGGAGCGTGGACTTCCCGACATCTCCCGCACGTCTCCCGCTACCCCGGCACGACTCGCGTCGTGAAGTGCAGGCCTTCCAGGCCCTCCAACGAGAAGGTGTCCTCGCTGCCTTCGGCGACGTCGAGGACGAAGCCGGGGGTGCCGAGGCGGGTGTGAAGGTCGGCATCTATCAGGAAGGGGACGCCGGCGATGTCGCCCAGTAGGACGTCGCCCGGGCCGGGAGGAAGCTCGTCGGCGGTGAGGCACATCGGGGCGGAGCCGGCGCAGCAGCCGCCGGATTGGTGGAGGACGATCGGACCGTGCTTCTCGCGAAGCCGGCCGATCGCCTCCAGAGCCGCGGGAGTCGCTTCGATGGGGTGGGTGGTCATCTGACGCGACTCCCGCCCGGGGGGCCTAGAAGAACCCCATCGGCTTTTCGTCGTAGCTGACCAGCAGGCACTTGGTCTGCGAGTAATGGTCGAGCATCATGCGGTGGTTCTCGCGGCCGACGCCGGAGATCTTGTAGCCGCCGAACGCCGCGTGGGCCGGGTACTGGTGGTAGCAGTTGGTCCACACCCGCCCGGCTTCGATGCCACGTCCCATGCGGAAGGCACGGGCGTTGTCACGGGTCCAGACGCCGGCGCCGAGGCCGTAGAGCGTGTCGTTGGCGATCTGCAGCGCCTGCTCCTCGCCCTTGAATTTCGTCACCGAGACGACCGGGCCGAAGATCTCCTCCTGGAAGACCCGCATGTCGTTGGTCCCCTCGAGGACGGTGGGCT
>JAFDWG010000094.1 GCA_018268605.1 Actinomycetota bacterium
CGGCCGTCTCGGCCACGGCCCGGGCTGGCTGTGGCCGTGGCCGAGACGGCCGGGGGATGTGAGGGAAGCGGCTGGGCCCGGTTCGTACGCCGGGCCCCGAACGGTCAGGAATCTGCGCCGTTCCTAACTTGGCCATACGCCGAGTAAGGAACACCGCAAGAGCTTGCGTGGTTGGAAATCCACGTATGGCGTGGATCTCCAACCGCGCTGATTCCTGACCGTTCGAATCCCCCGCTCTTCCACACGGAACCCTCACGTCGCATCTAGGACTGCCTGCGCGGCCTAGACCTTCCGTGGCTTGTAGGTCCAGCCGGCGCCGGTGACGGCGTCGATCGCGGGGTCGCGGAGGTCGGACCAGGAGAACTTGTAACCGCTCTCGTCGGCTCCCCCCTCGGTGGCGTGCGGACCCAGCCAGGCGATCACGTGGACGGTCTCCGAGCCGACGTGCTGACCTTTTTCCCAGCCCTTCGTCGCGCTCAGCCCGCCCGCGCCGAGCTCGGCATCGGTGTCGGTCTTGAAGCAGATCGCCTCGGCCTCGTGGTCGCCCTCGTCGAGCTTCAGCCGGATCGACCGATAGCGGTATTCGTAGTCGCCGCCGCCCGCCCCGGCGGAGGCGATCTTCGCCGACCAGGCGACGACGACCTCGTCGCCGTCGACACCGGTCTCGATCCCCTTGCCGGAGATCGCGAGCAGCCGCGCGCGGACCTCGTCGGCCGGCAACTGCGGCACGCCGTCCTCGGGCTTGGCGGAGGAGACGATGCCGCGGCTCTTCTCCTTCAGCTTGTCGAACAGGCCCATCGTGTCTCCTTCACTTGGGTGGCAGGTTGGCGACGAAGTCGAGGGCGCGCTCGACCCAGCCGTCGAGAGCACCGTCGGCGGCGAGCGCCTCGGGAGCGACGAAGACCCAGCCGGGCATGCGGTGGCCGCGCATCTCCATCGATTCGACGCCGGGGATCGCCTCGACCTCCTCGGCTTCGTCGGGGTCGGTGCGGACGAGCATCCCCCCTTCGCGCGACGCGGCGACGGCGAGGTTGCCTTCGACCATGAAGGCGAGGCCGCCGAACATCTTCTTCTCGACCACTTCGTAGCCCCCGGCGGCCAGGCGCTCACGAATCTGCTCGGCGATTCCCTCGTCGTATGCCACGGGGAGAACCTACCCCGACGCGGCGGCGTTCTGGGCGGATCGTGCGACGAGGTCGCCGACCGCGACACAGTCGGGGCCGAGTTCGTAGCCGAGCGCGCCGGCCCGGATCTTGCGCGCGGCGGCGTCCAGCTCGGAGACATACCTCGCTTCCGCGGCCGAGCCGGCGGCGGGTGGGTTCTGGGCCACGTCCGAGGTGTAATTGGCCGCGGCCGTCAGCCCGGTCGAGAAGCGTTCGAGGTCGATGCTCGGGATGGCTGGATCGACTACCGACTGGAGGCGGCCGCGAACGGCCTCGATCACCTCGAGGTAGGCGCGGGCCCGTTCGGCCCGATCCCCGGCGGGCTCGGGCGCGGCGTCGACGGCGGCCTTGCAGTAGCCGGCGACCTCGGCGCGGAACGCGGCAGGCGAAGGCGGAGGTGAGGTCGTGCTGCCCTGGTTGAAGATGCCGGACACGGCCAGGCTGGCACCGATGATCACCAGGACGATGACCGCGATCGTGACGTAGGGGCCCCAGGAGCGCTTCTCCTGGGTCGGCCGCGCGACTGCCGCGGCACGTTCGGCCGCCCGCCGTGCCTCCACCGAGCCGAGCGGGACGTCGGCGCGGACGGTCGGCGGCGACACGGGCTCGACGTGACCGCCCTCGATCGCCAATTGCGCCAGGCGCTCCCGCTGCTGCTCCCACGGCACATCCTCGATCCCGAACTTCCGATACAGCTCGTGCAGGTGCCCTTCCACGGAGTCGACGTCGACGGAGGCCTGAAACGCGATCTCCTGGTTCGACGCCAGAGGCGCGCGGGAACGACCCTCTGCGATCGGACGACAGAGCGCCGTGAGGATGCCTTGCTCCGTATCGGTAAGGCGGACTTCGTCGGGGGATTCAGCCATGAGAGGTAGGTGCGCCGGCACTCTACGCATCACGGCTTAAGCGGGAGCTCAACTCAGCGAGGACTCGAGGAAGGCGCCCACGCCGTCGCGGTCGCATTCGTCCAGCACCGGGGCGAGGACCGCGGTGCCGAGGCCGCGCCCCTGAGCGGCGGGATCGGTCCCGACCGTCGCCAGGTACCAGTGCGGCGGCTTCGGCGGGTGGCGGCGTTCGAGGCCGAGGAGGCCTTAGCCGACCAGCGGCGCCCGGCGCATCAGGCTGGGGCGCAGCATCGAGCGGGCGAAGGCAAGGTCGTCGCGGAGGCTCGAGCGCCAGCCGCCGGGCGCCGCCCAGACCGCCGCGCTCTCGCCGCCTTCGGTCATCCAGACCTCGCCCGCGCGCAGCATCTGGCGGTCGCGGGCGCCGTGGAAGCGCTCCAGCATCCACGGCCGCGTCCCGTCGTCCGGACAGGCCCAGCGCGCCACCGGGTCGTCGTCGAACGCCCGCGTCAGCATCTGGCTCAATGTCGGGAGGTCCGCCGCTCCCGCGCGCCGGACCCCCACTCCCCCGCTTTCGGCCATCGCTACGCCGCGGCAGCCTCCGGATCGGGCCGCACGATCACGGTGTCGGCGACCGAGATGATCTCGTCGACCGGCAGGTCGGCCCGTTCGGCGTGCTCTTGGATCGCCTCCGGGCTCGACGCCTGGTAGATGCAGACGGTCCCCACCGCCTCACCGCCCTCCTCGAGCACGTAGCTGCGGATCCAGCGAATGTCCTCTGACATCTCCTCGTCGCCCACCTTGGACGACCGCGCCGCGGCCTCCTGGAGCTCGGCAGGCGACTGCCAGCCGCTCCGCCGCAGAATCACGTAGGTGTCCATACCTCACCCCTCTCGTCGGTGAATAGGGCGAGCATACGTCCGCGGCGCCCATCGAGGGGAAGGTTTTTCGCGCTCAGTGCCTGTGGCGCGGCGACCGGGGAAGCGTGACCGAGCGATGCACCGTCTTCGGCGTGCCACGATTTGCGCGTCACGGCGGCGCGGCGCTCGCGTTCGCGGCGCCGAGGCAGAAGAGGGCGCAGGCGGCGGCGATCGCCGGGAGCCCCCGCACGCTGGATCGAAGGACCGAACATCGGCGCAGGATTCAAGGGGCCTGTGGAGACTTACCGCCGCACAGGGACGGTATGGCTCCACAGGGAGCCTCAGCCGCCGGCGTGCTCGGCGGTCTTCGCGTGCTTTTCGGCCTCCTCGCGGAGGGTCGGGAGGACGTCGGCGGCGAACTGGTCGAGGAAGCGCTTCTGGTCGTGGCCGGGGGCGTGGAGGACGAGGTCTTCGAAGCCGAGGCCGACGTAGGGCATGACCGCCTCGATCACGTCGTCGGGGTTCGAGGAGACGATGAAGCGATTGTGGGCCTTGTCGGCGTTTTCGTCGGCAACCCGTTCCATCTCGATCGGGTCGTCGATGCCGGCTTTCTGGTCGTGGGACAGTCCCAGGGCCGACCAGATCTTGCAGGACTCGAAGGCGTCGTCGTAGTCGCGGTCGTAGGAGACCTTGATCTCGATCATCTTGCGGATCGCGTTCGGGTCACGCTCGGCTTTCTCGGCTCCCTCGGCGAGGCTCGCCATCAGTTCGCGGTAGAGGTCCGGGTCTTTGCCCGAGGTCGAGATGAAGCCGTCGCCGCGGCGCCCGGCCAGTTTCGCCGCCAGCGGGCCAGAGGCGGCGATGAAGATCGGCACCGGCTCCTCGGGTTTGTCGTAGATCGTCGCCCGCTGGGTCTCGTAGTACTCGCCTTCGAAGTCGACCCGCTCCTCGCGCCACAGCTGTTCGATCAGCTGGACGCCCTCGGCGAGGCGTCGGCGACGCTCTTTCGCGCCCGGGAACTCGCCGCCGGTGGCGGGCGTCTCGTTCAGCGACTCCCCCGTGCCGACCCCGAGGAAGACCCGCCCGGGCGCAAGCGCACCGAGGGTGCCGAAGGCCTGGGCGATGATCGCGGGCTCGTAGCGCAGGGTCGGCGTCAGGACGCTCGTCCCCATCACCACACGCTCGGTCGCCTGAGCCAGCGCACCGAGCCAGACCAACGCGTTCGGCGCATGGCCACCCTCGTGGCGCCAAGGCTGGAAGTGGTCGGAGACGGCGACGATGTCGAGGCCGGTGCGCTCCGCCTCGACCGAGAAATCGAGCAGCTCCCGCGGGCCGAACTGCTCCGCCGAGGCCTTGTAACCGATCCTGATCGCCATCCGCTTCCTCCTGGGGCCGTTGCTTTCCCAAGAGCCTTTCAGTTTGGGCTCGCCGGCCGCCCTCGGCCGACGCTTAGCTCAGGCGCCGGGGATTTCGATCACGTGTTCGGGGCTGATGTACTGGCTCAGGCGAGCGAGCAGGATGCTCGCGTTGCCGACGCCGTTGGCCGAGCTCTGCGGCAGCTGGGTGGTGACGATGCCGACCGAGATGTCCTGCGCCTTCAGGTAGGCCGAGGCCCCGGTGTAGCCATCGACGAACGGGTTCTGGAATTCCCATCCGTTGGCCACCGTGATGCCCATCGCGTAGTAGAGGCTCTTGGTGAAGGGCGGAAAGCCGACGCTGGTCGGGGCGAGCCGTTCCCGGTTCGCCTTCGCCGAGATCAACGCGCCGCCGCCGATCTCGCGAGCGCCATGGACGACGTCGGCCATCGTCGAGGCCATCACGGTCCCGTCGCCGATCGTCCAGGAGGGGCTCCAGAAGGTGTCGTCCTCGTAGACACCGCGTTCGCCGGTGTAGGCATGAAGCGCTTCGCCTGGCATCGCCGGGTAGCGGGAGACCTGCGTGTGGTCGAGGCCGAGCGGTGCCAGCACCCGTTCGCGAATCAGCTTCGAGACCGGTTCGCCGGTGACCTGGGCGATCACCTGGCTCAGGATCGCGAAGTTCGTGTGCGCGTAGTGGAAGCAGGTCCCGGGCGCGCAGGCCACCGGCTGCGTGAAGGCCCAGTGGAGCAGTTCATTCGAGGTCCACTGCCTGAACGGGTTTTCCAGGAGCACCTTCTGGAACGGTTCGTTGTGCTGGACCCAATCGGGATAGCCGCTGGTGACATCGGCCAGCATCCGCAGCGTCACTTCGTTCGCCTCAGGAAAGTTCGGTCGGTACTTCGCCAGCTTGTCGTCCAGCGACAGCTTCCTTTCGTCTTGCAGCTGCAGCGCCAGGTCGATCAGGTACGGGATCGCGATCGAGCCGATCCGGAAGTACATCCGCGGCGATGCCGGCACGCCCTTCATCGAATTGCCGAACCCTTTGTTCAGGAGCGGCTGTTCACCGGTGTCGACCCGCATGATCGTCGCCCGCAGCCCGAGTTCCGGCATCGCTTCGCGGACCATCGCTTCGATATGACGCCGGGCGACCGCCCGGCCGACACAGCCGGTGGAAACCCTCAGCTGCCCGGTCGAGCACTTCGCGGCGCCGGCCGAGCCGGCGGAGGACGCGAAGGCGACAACCAGCGCGACCACGGCCGCGATCTTCCACACGCTTCGCAAAGTGACGAGAGCCTACTCCGCCGAAGGGAGCCATTTGAAGTGCCTCGGGATGACCCGGTTCGACGGTAACCCGAAGAAGGTGTTGAAAGCGAGGATCGGAGTGCCTTTGGCCCCCGTCTCATCCAGTCGATCCCCGGACTCGCGTTTGATCCGGTAGAGCTCCGCGAGGAGCTGGTCGAAGGCCTGATTCACCTCTGTCCACCCCGCCTCATCGACCTCGATGGGAAAGCGGCTGATGTGATGGTCAGCGCGGGTGGCGAAGCTGCCCGCGCTGAAGGCACAATTGGCATCGGCGGCGGCGAAGGAGAAGATCATGCGCGCCAGCGCCGCCCGCTCCTCCGGTGGTAGTTCGGTGTACCGCGCATCGCTCTGCGCGAAGAACACTGCTTGATATCGATGTTCGATCGACCCGCGGCGCGGCACTTCGTCGGTCAGCTCGATCAGGCCGTCCTCGTGGAGCAACCTGACGTGGTAGGCGACGTGGCTCGGCTCCAGATCGAGCTCCCGGGCGATTTCGACCGGGCTTGCCTCCCGATCGGCCAGGATCGTCAGCGCCCGGCACCGGACGGGGTGCGACAAGACCCCCGCGAACATCTGCTTGTCGACGATCTTTCCTCCCACGCGAAACCCCCTATTCCCCTGAATGAGCGAACTCAATTAAGCATACGATTCGTTTCGTCCTACATGCGGATTGAATGAAGACAGAAACTCTCGCGGTAGAAACCTTTTGTCTATGTCCGCTTTCGTGGCCTCGGCAACGACGGAGACCAGGAAGGGAGGTGGGCTATGTCGATCAAGAGGGTCACGATGATCATGCCCGGCATTTCGACCGCGAAGACGTCTTGAGAGGTGACCGGGCACCCGGATCGGCCGGGTGCCCGGCCTCCTAGAGGTCGTCGAGGATGGCGGTGATGCGGCGGAGGACGTCGGCGGCGGCCTCGAGGTCGTGGTCGGGGACGTCGGCCAGGGCCGTCTCCCAACGCTTCAGCCAGAGGCGCCGGCGCTTTGCCAGCACCGTGCGGCCCTTCTCGGTGAGGGCCACCAGGACGCGGCGGCGGTCGGTGTCGCAGCGGACCCGGGTGACGATGCCGTCGCGCTCGAGGTCGTCGAGCATCGCAGTGACGCTGGCCGGGCTGAGACGGGCGGCCTCGGCGACCTCCCCCGCCGTCGCCGCCTTGCTCTTGTCGAGCGCGAAAAGGGCGCGGACGTGGGCGATGGTGAGCCCGTCGTCGGGTTTGTGGTGCTGATCGCGGCCGCGGAGCCGGCGCTCGGAGGCCAGGAGCGCGCTGTACTCCTCCCGGACCGCAGCGAGCGCCTCGGTGCGCCGGTCGGCCGCCGCGACGCTCACGCCGACTCCAGGGCCAGCTCGCGGGTTTCGGCCTCGACCCGCGGCTGCAGGCTCGTGATGTCGGCGGGGTGACGGCGCGAGCGGCGCTCGATCCGCGCCAGCATCAGCGTCGGCAGGAGCGCGGCGACCGAGATGCCCATCACCCAGACGAAGGTGGTGCCGAAGGCCTGGGCCATCGCGGGCTGCGAGGCGCCCGCCGATTCGAGGTGGGTCTGGAGGATCACGGTCAGGATCGCCGTGCCCATCGATCCGCCGACCCGCTGCAGGGTGGTCAGCTGCGGCGTCGCGTGGGTCACCTGGTCGGGGCGCAGGACGCCGTAGGCAGCGGTCATCGCGGGCATGATCGACATGCCGATGCCGAAGCCGCGGACGACCATCGCGGCGCCGATCGCCACGAACGGGGTGGTGTCGGTCAGCAGGACGAACGGGATCGTCGCGACCAGGGTGATCACGGTGCCGATGGCGGCCGTGACACCTCCACCCCACCTTTCGGTCGCCCGGCCGGAGAGCCCCATCGCGACCGCCGCGCCGAGGCCCTGCGGGATCAGCAGCAGGCCGGTGTCGACCGCGTCCTGCCCACGGACGGTCTGGAAGTAGAGCGGCATCAGCACCATCGCGCCGAAGAGCGCGGCACCGAGGCAGAAGGTCGTGATCGAGGCGGCGGTGAAGGCGCGGTCCTTGTAGAGGCGGACGTTCAGCAGCGGGTTCGGCACCTTCAGCGCGCGGAGCACGAAGGCGGCGACCCCGACCAGGCCGATCACCAGCGGAACCAGGACCGGGGCGGCGAAGGGAGTGCCGGCCGAGCCGGTCTCGGCGAGCCCGTAGGTGATGCCGACGAGGCCGACCGAGAGGATGCCGAGGCCGAGGAAGTCGAGCGGCTCGGCGCCCTCCGGCTGGTCCTTCGGCAGCAACTTGACCGCGGCGACGAGGGTGAGGATGCCGACCGGCAGGTTGACGAGGAAGATCGACTGCCAGGAGACGTGCTCGAGCAACAGCCCGCCGATGGTGGGGCCGAAGATCGGGGCGAGGACGATCGGGACGCCGATCACGCTCATCACCTTGGGGAGGTTCCGCGGGCCGGCGGCCTTGACCAGGATCATCTGGCCGGTCGGCACCAGCATGCCGCCGCCGATCCCCTGGATCACGCGGAAGGCGACCAGCGACTCGGTCGACTGGGCGAGCCCACACAAGACCGAGCCGGCGGTGAAGAGCACGAGCGAGAACATGTAGACGCTGCGGCTGGAGAAGCGCCGCGAGGCCCAGCCGCTGACCGGGATCACGGCGGCGAGCGCGAGCAGGTAGCCCGTCACCACCCACTGGATCTGGTCGACCGAAGAGTTCAGGTCCCTGCCCAGGGTGTCGAGGGCGACGTTCACGATCGTCGTGTCGAGGACCGACATGATCGTGCCGAGGACGACGACGGTGGCGATCCTCCACACGTTC
>JAFDWG010000095.1 GCA_018268605.1 Actinomycetota bacterium
GCGTCTCATGGAGGTCACAGCCTGCCAGGACCTCCATGAGACGCCCAGGACGCCGAATCTAGGACTGCCGCGACGGCCAGAACAGCTAAAGACTTCGCCGCCCCGCCAGCGCCTTCCCCAACGTCACCTCATCAGCGTGCTCCAGATCGGCGCCGACCGGCAGGCCGCTCGCCAGACGGGTCACCTGGATATGCGGCCCGCGCATCAGTTCGGCGATGTAGAGGGCCGTGGCCTCGCCGGTCGTGGTCGGGTTGGTGGCGAGGACCACCTCGGCGATGTCGCCGCCTTGAACGCGGCGGAGGAGCTCGGCGATTTTGAGGTCCTCGGCGTCGATGCCGTCGATCGGGGACAGGGCGCCGCCGAGCACGTGGTAGAGGCCGCGGTATTCGTGGGTGCGCTCGATCGGGATCACGTCGCCGGGTTCCTCGACCACGCAGATCGTCGTCCGATCACGGTCGGAATCGGCGCAGATCCGGCACAGCGGGCCCTCGGCGAGGTTGAAGCACTGTTCGCAGAGCCCGACCTTCTCCTTCACCTCGCGGATCGCTTCGCCGAGCGCGAACGCCTCTTCGTCGGGCGCCCGCAGGAGGTGGAAGGCGAGCCGCTGCGCGGTCCGCTGACCGATCCCCGGCAGGCGGGAGAGCTCGGCGACCAGGCGCGCAAGCGGTGCCGGGCCCTCGGTGCTCAACCGCCGAGCATCCCGCCGAGGCCGCCGCCCAGTCCGCCGGTCACGTCGCCCATCTTGGACTCGGCCAGGCCCTGCGCCGCGCGCAGCCCCTCGTTGACCGCCGCCTGCACCATCTCCTGGAGCAGCTCGACGTCCTCGGGGTCCACCGCTTCGGGGTCGATCGTGATCGAGCGCAGCGACAGGTCGCCGCCCACGGTGACCTTCACCATGCCGCCGCCGGCACTGCCCTCGACGGTTTCGTCTTTGAGTTTCTCCTGGGCCTCCAGCATCTGCGCCTGCATCTGCTGAGCCTGTTTCATCAGGGCGTTCACATCGAACCCCCCGGGGCCGCCTCGTGCCACTAACTGACCTCCTCCGCGTCGAACTCGCTCTTCAGCCGTTCCAGCAACTCATCCTCGTCGATCCGCTCGCTGCCCGGCGCCGGGGTGTCGGGAGGGGCCGCGGCGCTCGGCGCGGGCGCATCCTCCTCGAGCAGGACGTACTGCGGCGCCACCGGGCCGCCGGCGACCTCGGTGAACGCGTCCACCAGTGCCTGGCGCCGGTCCGGCGACTCCGCCTTGCGCTTGTTGAAGGGCTGCTCGGGGGGGAAGCCGATCGTCAGGTCGTCCCCCTCGAAGGCGATCGGCCCGGCGCCGTCGAAGGTCGCGGCGAGCGCGGGCGCTTTCTCGGCGAGCTTGTCGAGGACCGTCGGCCAGATGCGCTTGACCTGGTCGAGGTTCTGGGCATCGACCTTTGAAGGGACTTCGGCTGCAGGTTCGGGCGTCGCGACCGCGGGTCCTGTCGCCGATGGGGGGTCCTCGTCCTCGCCGGCTGCGGGCGCTTGCACCTGCGGTTCGGGACGGGACGGGTGCGGGGTGCTGGGGGTCGGCTCGGTCGGGCGGGCCGGGGGAGCCGGGGGCGGCGCGATCGGGGGCGGCGGCGGGGCGCTTCCCGCGAGCTGGCGTTCGAGCTTCTCGATCCGCGCCAGCAGGCCCTCGGTGGTGGGATCGAGATCCGGGCGGGCGGCCTTCAGCAAGGCGATCTCGACCGCCATCCGGGCGTCGTCGCCCTCGCGGACCGCGGTCAAGGCGCTCGCCAGCTCATCGATCGTGCGGACAAGCTCGGCGGCGCCGACGGCGCTCGCCTGTCGGCGGATCCGATCGGTGTCGGTGGCGGTGACGACGAAGGTGGTCGGCACCTCGCCCGTCGTCTGGGTGACCAGGAGGTGGCGCAGGTGGGCGAGCAGGTCGCGGGCGAACTGCGACGGATCGCGGCCGGAGCGCGCCATCTTCTCGACCCCGAGGAGCACCGCCTTCGGGTCGGACGCGGCGACCGCGTCGACGGCTTCGAAGAGCAGGTCGGCATCGGCGGCGCCGAGCATCTCCAGCACCTCGTCGAGCCCGACCTGGTTGCCGCCGAAGGCGACCAGCTGGTCGAGCGTGCCGAGCGCGTCGCGGAAGCTCCCCTGCGCCGAGCGGGCGATCATCGCCACGGCCGCGTCGTCGATCCCGATCGACTCCTGCCCGGCCACGCGGGTCAGCACCTCGGAGATCTGCTCGAGGCTCGGCCGCTGGAAGTCGAAGCGCTGGCAGCGGTCGGCGATCGTCGCCATCACCTTGTGGGACTCGGTCGTCGCGAGGACGAAGACGGTGCGCGGCGGCGGCTCCTCGAGCGTCTTCAGGAACGCATTCCATGCCTCTTTCGTGAGCATGTGCGCCTCGTCGAGGATGTAGACCTTCCAGTGGCCGCCGGCGGGCGCGTAGGCGACCCGCTCGCGCAGGTCGCGGACGTCGTCGACCGAGCGGTTCGAGGCGGCGTCCATCTCGATCACGTCGATCGAGGTCCCCGCCGCGATCGTCACGCAGGAGGTGCATTCCCCGCACGGCGTCACGGTCGGGCCGCCGCGTTCGCAGTTCAGCGAGCGGGCGAGGATCTTCGCCATCGAGGTCTTCCCCGTCCCCCGCGAGCCGACGAACAGGTAGGCATGGTTGACCTTGTCCTGCTCCACCGCGTTGCGCAGCGTGCGGACGACGTGGGTCTGCCCCACGACCTCGTCGAAGGACCCGGGGCGGTGGCGGCGGTAAAGGGAGGTGGACTCGGTGCTCATAAAGGGCCTCCAGCCAGTGTATCCGTGCCAGATTTGGTCCCCGGGCGACCCGCCGGGACGCGCTTAGGAATGGGCCTGTAGGTTGCTTCGCCGTGCCACCGAGCGTCCGCAAGTGGCTCACGCCGGCGGCGTGGGTCGCCGCAATCACGGCGTTGCTGCTGATCGTCTTCCCGGTCGGCTTCCCCAATTACGACACGATCTACGCGCTCGTCTGGGGCCGGGAACTGGCGCACGGGGTGAGCCCCGACTACGGCGCCGCCCTCCCCCCCACGCCGCATCCGCTGACCGACCTGATCGGCCTCGTCACCTCGCCCTTCGGCGAAGCGCCGATCACGGCGATCATGATCCTGGCCTACCTCAGCCTCGGCCTGATCGCCTACTTCGTCTACCGCCTGGGGACGGTCTGGTTCGACAGGTGGGTCGGCGTCCTTGCCGCGGTGATCGTGCTGACGCGGGCGCCCTTCCTCTCCAACGGCCTGCGCGCCTACGTCGACCTTCCCTACATCGCGATCTGCCTCGGCGCTCTCTATATAGAGGCGCGAAGGCCACGGGCCGGCTGGCCCGTCCTCGCGCTGCTGGTCCCGGCCGGGCTCCTGCGTCCCGAGGCGTGGGGATTCGCGATCGCTTACTGGCTGTGGCTGGCGTTCGACCTGCGCCGCGCGGCTACGTCGGCGGGCCGAAAACTTGACACGGAGGCAAGTTTTCGGCCCATCAGCACGTTGTGGCGCTGGGAAGTCGGGTGGCGCGGGGAGCGCTCGAACACCGAGCTCGCCTGGCTCGGGCTGCTGGCGCTGGGCGGCCCGATCCTCTGGGTCCTCTTCGACGCGATCACCACCGGCAACCCGCTCTATTCGCTGACCGGCACCCAGGAAACGGTCGAATCGCTGAAACGTCAGACCGGGCCGGTCGACCTCGTCCTCTACGGCCCGCGACGGCTCGGCGAAGTGATGCAGTGGCCAGGGATGATCGGCGGCTTCGGCGGCCTCGTGCTGGGCATCTGCCTGCTGCCCCGCCGCGCCGCGCTCGGCTTCGTCGCCGTCGTCCTCGCGCTGCTCGCCTTCGCCTTCCTGGCCGCGGCCGGCCTCGCGATCATCGCCCGGTACACGATGCTCGCGGGGGCGATCCTCTCGATCTTCTTCGCGCTCGCGCTGCTCGGCTGGCGCTTCATCGACCGGGGCAACCCGTGGCGCCTGCGCTGGCAGATCTTCGCCGGGATCGTCGGGCTGATGGTCCTGATCTGGCTGCCGAACCAGTGGAGCCTGGACAAGCAGGTCCACACCGACATGGTCAACCAGGGCAAGATCGAGAACGAACTCTCCGACCTGGTCGACGAAGGCGCCTTCTCACCCGAATGCGGGCCGATCGCGGTGCCGAACCACCGTGCCGTGCCGCGGCTCGCCTTCGGCCTGGACGTGCGCCCGACCGACATCGTCAGCGCCTCCGAGGCCGTCTCCGGCGAAGAAAAGGAAAAGCTCGAAGAGATCGAACGGCGGGGCGGCTACTGGGTCCAGCCGGCAAGCGAATTCGTCATCCACAACTACATCCTCGACCCGAACGACACGACGGATTTCGAAATCGAACCGCCTCCCGGCTTCCAGCAGGTCGCCGGCAACGAAAGCTGGCTGATCTACAGCAACTGCCGCTAGCCGTTCCTTTTGGTCCTTTGGGGACCTGATGGAACGGCTAAGGGTGCTCGACAGCGTCGATCGCGGCGTGGGTCTCGGCGGCGAGGTCGGGGTCGGCGAGGTCGACCGCCGGGGGGAGCTCGACGTGGAGGTCGTCGGAGGGGTCGATCCGCGCCCACAATGGCCCCGCCGAACGGGAGCCGAGCACGTGGCCGCCGCGCCGGCGCGCGGCGTCGACGAAGTGCAGGTGGTAGCCCGCCACCTCGATGCCCTCGACGTAGGCGGGGAAGCGGAAGCCGACCATCGAGCCCTCGACGTCAGTGAGCTCGAAGACGTGCTGGTCGGCGACGACCTCGCCCAGCGGCCGGTAGGGCGGCTCCTGCCGAGGGACCGAACGGGCGCGCACGGTCGCGAAGCGGCCGTCGAGGCGCACCGCGAAGCTGGCCTCGCCCTCGGGCGCCAGCTCGTCGAGCGCCGCCAGGATCTCTTCATGATCGAGCCCGGCCGCGACCTCCCCCTCGGTCGTCGGCGAGAAACGCGTCACGACCGCGAACGGCGTCCGCTCCTCCGGCCCGACCACGGACACGTTGCCGTCGACATCCGCCCGCAGGAACCCGCCGTCGATCGCGATCATCTCCCCGTCGAGCCCATTGAGCGTCCCCACGCCGAGGTCCCCGCGCTCCGCCAGCTCGGCGAAGGTCAGGTCGCCGTCATAGGCGCCGTGGAGCAGCGCGCCGATCGTCGAGGCCTGGAACAGCACGTGCGCCGTACGCTCCGCATGGAGGTCGGCGTGCCGCATGGACTCGACATGGAGGGATCTGATCCAGCGTTCGTCGAGCATGGGCATAGGTTGAAAAAATGGACCGTGCACCCGCCTTCGAGATCTGGTCACCGGGCGTGTCCGTCGTTTATGGCTCGAGCCGGGCTTCCCTGCGGCACCCGCGGCATCCGCTTAAGGCTGCTTCCTTCCGGACCTGACCTGGTTCGCGTGCCCACGTCGCGCAGGACCCGGCCGTCAACGCCTCCGCGACGCACTGACCCCGACGGTCAGTCCCTCGGAACGGTAATCGGCCCCGCTAGAGCGGATTGCGGGTTATAGGGCACCGCTGATTCCCCGCCTAGCACGGTCCGTTGCCAACACTAGCGCGCGGCCGTACGATCACGCCGCTTGATCGACGTCGACACCTCATCATTTTTCGCGATCGTCGTGGTCGCGGCCGTCGCCGCGGTCACCGTCGCCGTGGTGCCGAAGCAGCTGGCGCCGCCGGTCGTCGTGCTGGAGCTGATGCTCGGAATCCTCATCGGACCCCACGTCCTCGGCCTCGCGCATTCCGACTCGTTCATCGAATTCTTCTCGAATCTCGGCCTGGGGATGCTCTTCTTCTTCGCCGGCTACGAGATCGACTTCGGCCGGATCAAGGGCAGGCCGATGAAGCTCGGCGCCTGGGGCTGGCTGCTCTCGGTGGCGCTCGCCTACGGGATCGGCGGGGTCCTCGCCGCGGCCGGGATCGTCGTCTCCTTCCTCTACACCGGCTCGGCGATGGCGACGACCGCGATCGGGACGCTGATCCCGATCCTCCGCGACAACGGCGAGCTGAAGACCCGCTTCGGAACCTTCCTGCTGGCGGCCGGCGGCGCCGGCGAGTTCGGGCCGATCCTGCTGGTGACGCTGGTCCTCTCGACCGAGAGCGCCCTGCACGAGTCCTTGATCCTGCTCGCCTTCATCGCGCTCGCCCTGATCTTGGCGCTCGGCTCGATGCGCTGGGCGCCGCGCGGCTGGTCGATGCTCGAGCGCACCTTCGAGGCCTCGAGCCAGGTCGCCGTGCGGCTCACGGTGGTGCTCGTCTTCGGCCTCGTCTTCCTCGCCTCGAAACTGGGCCTCGACCTCCTGCTCGGCGGCTTCGTCGCCGGGATGATCGTGCGACTGGCCCTGCGCGGGCATGAGCTGCAGGTCTTCGAGTCGAAGCTGACCGCTGTCGGCTTCGGCTTCTTCGTGCCGTTCTTCTTCGTCACCAGCGGGATCGAGTTCGACCTCGCCGCGCTCGGCAGCGTCGGGGCGATCGCCAAGCTGCTTCTGTTCTTCGCGCTCTTCCTGGTCGTCCGCGGGGCGCCGGCGATGCTCCTCTATCGAGGCGTGCTGAGCCCCCGCGACCGCAGCGCGCTCGCCTTCTTCAGCGCGACCGAGCTGCCGCTGGTCGTCGCGATCACGACGCTGGCGATCGAGGGCGGGCACATGCGCGCCTCTACCGCCGCCGGGCTGGTCGGCGCGGCGATGCTGTCGACCCTCGTCTTCCCGTTCGTCGGCCTGGCGCTGCGGCGCCACGAGGAGGCCGACCGCTCCGGGCACGTCGAAGAGGACCCGCGCAAGGGCCCCCCTCCGCTCGGAGGGGGGCCCGTCGCCCGGCCGCAACCGGCGGCATAGGTCGCCGGCGGCGTCCTCCTACTTGCGCACCAACTTGATCGCCTTGTAGACGGTCGCCTTGGCCTTGCCGGCCTTGACCGTCTCCTTGAACAGGAGCTTCGACTTCGTCTTCACCGCTTTGCGCGCAGCGGGCTTGACCGTGAGGGCGAAGTTCTTCGCCCTCCCCTTCTTGACCTTCGCCTTGCGTCCCGCGGTCGCGGGCTTCTTGCGGCTCAGCAGACCCTGCAGCGTGATCGTGCAGGTGGCGTTGACCTTGGCCGGGCACTTGGCCTTGACCGAGAGGCGGTTGCCCTTCAGCGTCGCCGGGCCGACCAGGCTCGACGAGCGGATCAGGCTTTCCAGTCGGTCACTGGAGACCCCACCGGCACCGCGTTTTCCATTCCCGCCGCCGCCGCCTTCTTCGCCCGCACCGCCGTTACCGCCGTTCGCCCCGTCGTTGCCACCGGGGGTCGAGGGCGCGTCGGGACCGGTGACCGAGACGTTGTCGAAACGGCCGACAGCTTCACCGAGCAGGCCGAGATCGGCGACCGTCGAGCTGGTCGACGTTTCGACTTGGACCGCGTAGGAGTGACCCGCGGTCAGCGAGACGGCTCCCGATTTGGCGGCAAACGGCGTTTCGGCGGTGAGCGTCTCGGTGATCGCTTTCTGTTTGGTGTTTGTCGTCTTGTCGACCAGATTTGCCGTGTAGGTGAACTGCGGGCCGAGGTTCAGGAGGTTCCCCGGCGCGAACGCTCGCGTGAGCGCGAGCGACCCGGTCCCGCTGCCAACGGCGGTGAAGGTCGGCGATTCGGCGGTGAGTTCGCCTTTGAACAAACCCAACAGGTTCAAGGTGACGTTGGTTTTGACCTCGTACGAACCGGCCGGGACCCCCGTGGTGCCGTCGTATTCGCCGGCGTTGGCGCAAAGAATTTCCAACAGACCCAGTGCTTTACAGCTCTTTTCGGGGGAAGAGGCGACTTTCCAACCTTCCGCACTTCCGGTGAACGTGCTGCCTCCAGCTGGATAGGTGGCGGCAGATGCCTGGCCGAGAGCGGGGATGAGTAGTGCCGCTCCCGATACGCACCCAAGCAGGATCCCCTGCCGAATGCGGTTCCTGAGCGCAATGAACACGATGCTCCTTTCGGTAGATCGAACGCACGATGCCGCTACCCCTTGTACGCCCAGTACCTAAAATTCTCAACGGGAGTACCTACTACCGTGGACGCTTGTTGGACGCGAGCGTCCAGGCCCAGGCACGAAACGCCTGGACGGTCACGCCGATCTCCATCGGCGTAAACTGCTCCGCCCCGGGCGCGTAGCTCAGTGGGAGAGCGCTCGCTTCACACGCGAGAGGTCGCTGGTTCGAAACCAGCCGTGCCCATAGCCTCGGGGTCTTGTGT
>JAFDWG010000096.1 GCA_018268605.1 Actinomycetota bacterium
CGTCGATTGCCGCGCCGGCGGCTACGGCGACCACGAGTCGGCCTTCGAGGTTCCCAAGAAGCATCTCGGAGGAGTAGAGTACAGAGCTTGATTCTGTATGCAAATTGGGTTTTGCGTCGGAAACCGGGAAATGGAGGAAGGGACGAGAGTGGGAACCACCTCGACGAACGAGCCAGGGCGACCGATAAGGCGGATCCTCGTCCGCTTCGAGGCGGCCCGCGGGTGCGCAGCCTTGCGACAGGCGGCCGACATCGCCCACCGCGAATGCGCGACGATCGACATCTGTGGGACGGTCAGGCGGCGCAGCGTGCTTCTCTCACTCGCGCTGGTCGGCGGAGTGGCGATCACCCCCGAAACGCTCGAAGCAGAAGAGCTTGCGGAGCTCGCGGAGGAGATGCGCCGGGCGGTCGCCGAGCTCCCCGCCGATCTCGGCGTCCGCAGCTTCCTCCTCGTCGGTAACCGGCGGCGGAAGATGGCCGAGCTGATGGCCGCCGGGGATTACGACCTGGTGGTCTGAGGTTTAACTGGATACAGATTGGATTTTCGCATACAGTGCTCTCCATGGGAGCGAGCGTCGCAGTGGGTCCACTGACACCGCACCACGTCGGCTACGTGGTCGCCGACCTCGAGCACGGCGTCGAGCTGTTCGCCGCCGCGACCGGCGCCGGTCCCTTCCTGGCGATCGAGCATATGGAGTTCGATGAGGTGACCTATCGCGGCGGGCCCGCCGCGTACGACCACTCCTCCGCCTTCGCCGCCCACGGCGAGCTGCTGGTGGAGATCACCCAGGTCTTCTCGGCCGAGCCGCCCGAGCTCGAAGAGGCGCTTGCCGGCAGGCGCGGCCTCGGCCACCTCGGCTTCCTCGTCGACGACCCGGACGCCGCGGCGGCGCGGCTCGCGACCGCCGGCTGCGAGGTCTTCCACACCGGCCGCACCGGGCCCGCCTCCGCCACCTGGCTGACCGGCGGCGAGCTGTTCGGCCACTCGATCGAGCTGCTGCGCCGCGCCCCCGAGCTGGAAGGCTTCTACGCCCAGGTAAGGGCGGCGGCGGCGGACTGGGACGGGACCGAGCCGCTGCGTCGGATCGCGTGAGCGAGCCGACCCGGAACGTCGACGTGCTCGTCGTCGGCTTCGGCCCGGCTGGCGCGGCGGCCGCGATCGCCGCCCACGACGCGGGGCGCTCGGTGCTGGTGCTCGAGAAGACTGTGGCGGGCGGCGGAAACGCGATCTACTCCGGCGGCTTCCTCTTCGACGCGCCCGGCGACGACGCGGCGGATCACGTCGACGCACTCAGCTTCGGCCGCACGCCGCGGCCGGTGGTCGAAGCGTACGCCGAGGGCCTGCACGGGCTCGCCGACTGGCTGCGCGGCATCGGCGCCGAGACGGTCGTCTTCGACCCCCCGCCGGGCCGGCTGCCGGCGTGCTTCCCTTCCTGGCCCCACTTCCCGGCCGGCGAGCGGATCGCCTACCGCGTGGTCGCGGGCGGCGAGGGCCGCCGTGGCGAGGCGCTCTGGGACGCTCTCGC
The DNA here is from genome assembly GCA_018268605.1 of Actinomycetota bacterium. Classification (GTDB taxonomy): domain Bacteria; phylum Actinomycetota; class Thermoleophilia; order Solirubrobacterales; family 70-9; genus VAYN01. The sequence continues at coordinate 1,526 of JAFDWG010000096.1, forward strand.
GAGGGCGGTCACCGAACGCGGGATCGAGATCGCCTACGAGACGACAGCGCATCGCCTGGTCCGCGACGAAGACGGTGCCGTGGCCGGCCTGGTCGTCACCGACGACGGGAGTGAGCGCGAGATCGCCGCCGGTGCCGTGGTCCTCGCCTGCGGCGGCTTCGAGGGCGACCCGGGCCTCGCCGACGCCTACCTGCCGCTCGGCCCCACCTTTCCGGTCGGCACCCCGGCCAACACCGGAGACGGCCTGCGGCTGGCGGGCGAAGCGGGTGCCGCCCTCTGGCACATGTACGGCTTCTTCGGCTGGTTCTCGTTCCGCACGCCGGAGTTCGCCTCTCCCTTCGCGATCGACTTCTTCGCACCCAGCTTCCTCTTCGTCGACGCCGAGGGACGGCGCTTCGCCGACGAGACCGGCCAGGAGGTTCACGACCGTCTGCGAGCGCTGATGAGCTACCAGCCCCACCGGGAGAACCGACCGAAGCTGCCGAGCTACGCGATCTTCGACGACGCTGCGCGCCTTGCCGGCCCGCTCAACGGCCTGCTCGGCACGCCCAACGACTATGTCTGGAGCCCGGACAACTCGGCCGAGGTCGAACGCGGCTGGATCATCGCGGCCACCGGCAGGCATGAGCTGGCGGAGAAGCTCGGGCTTGAGCCCGAGGTGCTGACCAGCACCCTCGACGCCTACGACGCCGCCGCGCGGGCGGGCGAGGACCCGGCCTTCCACCGTGCCACCGAGACCCTGGTGCCGCTCACGGGCGACACCCTTTACGCGATCGAGACGTGGCCCGGCGTCGCCGGGACCACGGGCGGTCCGCGGCATGACGAGCGCGCCCGCGTCCTTGACTCGGCGGGCGACCCGATACCCGGCCTCTACTCGGCAGGTGCCGTCGGCATGGTCTGGGGCTTCTTGATCGACCACGGCGGCGGCCTCACCGACGCCCTCGTATTCGGCCGGATCGCGGGCACCACAGCCGCGGGCCGGTGAGCGGATTCCGCCCTACCCGTCGGGAAGGGTGGCGGCGAGCCTCAGGATGCGCTCGCGAAGCCAACGGTGCGCGACATCATGGCTGGACCTGGGATGCCACGACATGTGGGTGACGAGCGGCGGCAGGTCCACGGGGGGCTTCATCGCCCTCAACGCGAGCGCCTTGCCCAGCTCGTCGATCAGTCGCTCCTGAAGAAAGGCGAACATTCGCGTCCCGGGAAGCAGGAAGGCACCGCCGAGGAAGCTCTCGCAGGTTGCGTCCGGCTCGCGGCCGAGCCCCATTCGCTCGAGTGCCAGGTCGACCATCGAGCGGGCCCGACCCTGCCGGAAGGAGAGATAGGGAAGCTCGCGGAGATGCCTGCGCGTCAGCCGCTCACCGACCTCCGCATTGTCCTCGGCGACGACGCCGAGGAAACGGTCCTCGTAGACCACGACGCTCGGACCGTCGGTGGAGGCGGTGAGGCGGGAGGGCAGCAGTGCCAGATCGGCTTCTCCCCGCTGAAGCCGGCGATCGAGGGTCTCCAGCTGTTCGGCACCGACGCGGAGGTGGATGTTCGGGGCCTCGACCGCCAGGGCCTTGATCAGGGGCCGGACCAAGGTGAGCGTCACGTAGTCGGTGGCAAGGACGTTGAAGGTGCGCGTGTCGTGGGCGGGATCGAATCCGGCGTCGCCGAGCACGGCCTCCTCGACCCGGCCGAGGATTTCGCGCAGCGGCAGTTCGAGCCCTTCGGCGCGAGGGGTCGGGCGCATCCCATGCTCGGTCCGAACCAACAGCTCGTCGTCGAAAAGGCGGCGCAGCCGGGCCAGCGCGTTGCTGGTCGCCGACTGCGTCAACGACAGACGCCGACCAGCCCGGGTGACGCTGCGCTCGAGAAGCAGCGCGTCGAGCGTGACCAGCAGGTTGAGGTCGACGCCGGCGAGGCGAGATAAGGGCTCAGACATTGATTTCACCAATATACAGGTCTCAATATATTGATTTGCCAAAAGGTGGTGACCCACTTAGCGTCAGGTAAGGGCTCATGGGAATGGCCCGGAGGAGAGTTGAAATGAGCATGCAGACCAGCGAAATACGCGAACGCCATCGCGCCCGCCTCCCTGTATTCCGTCCGACCAGATGGAGTCGCACGCGCCGCGTCGCCGGCCCGCGGCAGGAGCTTTCGCGGCCGACGCGCATCGCTTTCGGGGTGTCGGGGGTCGTCCTGATCCTGGCCCTCTGGCAGATCGCGGCGTCCGCTGGACTGCTCGATCCCTTGGTCGCCAGCTCGCCGTCGAAGATCTTCACCGCCGCGCGCCGCCTGATCAGCGAGGACATCCTCGGCCCGGCGATCCTCTCGACCGCGAAGCTGTTCGGCGTCGGCTTTGGAGTCTCCCTCGTCTCGGGCCTGGCGATCGGCGCGGCACTGGGCTGGTACCCACGGCTCGCCGCCGTGCTCGATCCCTGGGTCTCGATCCTCTACGCGGTGCCCCGGATCGCCCTGCTGCCGATCATCTCGGTCTGGGTCGGGATCGGCTTCGAGGCTCAGGTCATCGTCGTCTGGCTCGTCGCCGTCTTCCCGATCGTTATCAACACGCAATCGGGGATCTCGACCGTCGACCGCGACCACCTCCAGGTCGCCCGCGGCTTCCTCGCCACCGATTGGCAGGTCCTGCGGACGGTGGCGATCCCCGGGGCGACGCCGGCGATCGTCTCGGGCATCCGCCAGGGCCTGATGCAGGGGCTGATCGGCGTCGTCCTCGCCGAGTACTTCTTCGGCAACACCGGGATCGGCGGCCTGATATTCAGCGCCGGCACCACGCTGGAAACGGCCACCGCGTTCGTCGGAGCCTTCATCTTCGCCGCGGCGGCGCTGCTGTTCAGCGTCGCCCTGAAAGCCATCGAGAGGAGGCTGGAACGGTGGCGGGGATGACGGCGGATTCCCCCCGGCAGGTGGGAGCGAACGAGATGGCGGGGGACGCCTTCCTCCGGGTCGCGCACCTGGGCAAGTCCTACCGGCGGCGCGGCAGCTCCGACGGCACCGAGGTAGCGGTCCTACAAGACGTCTCGCTCGAGGCCAAGGCGGGCGAATTCGTCACCGTCATCGGTCCGTCGGGCTGCGGCAAGAGCACGCTGTTGACCTGCATCGCGGGCCTGACCGAGGTCGGCGATGGCACGATCGAGGTCGATGGCGCCGCCGTCTCGGGACCTGGTCCCGACCGCGCGGTCGTCTTCCAGCACGCCTCACTACTTCCCTGGCGCACGATCGAGCGCAATGTCGGCTACGGGCTCGAGCTGCGGCGCGACCTTTCCCGCGGAGAAATCCGTTCCCGCGTCGCCCGCATGCTCGAGCTCGTCGGCCTCGGCGAGTTCGCCGGTCACTATCCGCATGAGATCTCAGGAGGGATGAAGCAGCGGGCGAACCTCGCCCGCGCGCTCGTGGTCGAGCCGAAGCTGGTGCTGATGGACGAGCCCTTCGGGGCGCTCGACGCGATCACCAAGGAAACGCTGCAGGACGAGCTCGCGGCGCTGGCGGGCAGGATGCGTCGGACTACGGTCTTCATCACCCACGACATCGAGGAAGCAGTCTTCCTCGGCGACAAGGTCGTCGTGATGTCGCCGCTCCCGGGCCGGGTTGCCGCCGAGCTGCCGGTGCCATTCCCGCGGCCGCGTCGCCGTGAGGTCACCGCGGAGCCCGAGTTCGCAGCCCTCGTCCAGCGCCTACGCGGACTAATCCAGACCGCGATCCCAGCCAGCCAGTCAGGAGAAGAGAGATGAAGAAACGCAGTACCAAGCGGCTTGCCGCCTTCGTATGCGGGGCGGCGATCCTCGTCGCCCTGGTCGCCGCGGGCTGCGGTTCGAGCTCATCGAACTCGTCGGGCTCTTCGAGCTCGAACGACACGGGCTCGGGCGGCAAGATCGTGATCGGGATCCCGGGCCCGGCGGCGGCGTTGCTGCCGGCCAACCTCGCCGAAGAAGAAGGCCTGTTCGAACAGGAAGGCCTCGACGTCGAAGTCAAGATCATCCCGCCACAACAGCTCGTCACCGCGCTTGCCGGGGGATCGGTGCAGTTTGCGGCGCTCGCCTCGCCACAGCCGGACATCGCCGCGCTGACCGGTCGGGTGAAGTGGTACGGAAGCTGGGAGAACCACCCCAACGCGGACCTGCTGGCAAATGGCGGGATCACCTCGGTCTCAGAACTCTCCGGCAAGACGGTGGCGGCATCCGCGCCCGGCACGCTGCAGGCGATTTTCGTCGGGATCGCCCTCGAATCGGCGGGGATGAGCGCCGGCGACGTGCACACCCAGATCCTCGGCGACCCGACCGCGGCGATCGCACCGTTCTCCAAAGGCACGCTGAACGCCTTCGTCTCCACCGAACCGACCACCGGCCTCGTCCTTGGCACGACCGAAGGCGCCCAGAGCATCTACAGCTACAAGGGACTCGATTGGACCGCCGCCGGGTTGGCGGGGAACACCGGCTGGGTCGAAGGGCATGAAGATGAAACCGTGGCGCTGCTGTCGGCGCTGAACAAGGGGCTTGCCCTGTGGCACTCCAACCCGGAAGAGGCCAAGAAGACGATCGCCAAGGTCGCCGCGATCACCGAAGAAAAAGCACTCGACGCGGCATACCAATCGACGCTCGACCCGAAGGCCGGAGTCAGCAAGGAACTCGAACCGGTGTCGCAGAAGACGGAGGAATTCGTCCTCGAAACGATGCAGGCGAACGACATCCCCAACGCCGATCCGGCGAAGTGGGAAGAAGCGGTCGACAGCGCGCTGTTGGCCAAAGCGACCAAGTGAGTCGTCGCAAGGCCGAGTTCGGGGGGCGGGTCGGAAGGACGATCGCCCGGTCCGAGTCGTGGTGGCCGCCGCGGCCCGATCCGTCGCGGCGGCCCCCGAACGTGGTCCTGATCCTGCTCGACGACATGGGGTTCAGCGACGTCGGCTGCTTCGGGTCGGAGATCCCGACGCCGACGATCGACGCTCTCGCCGATCGCGGAGTGAGGTTCACCAACTTCCACGTCACGCCGCTCTGCTCACCGACCAGGGCATCGCTCTTGACCGGACTGAACCACCACCGCGCCGGCTACGGCATGGTGGCGAACGGCGACCCCGGCGTCCCCAACCGGCGCTCGGCGTTTCCTGCGGACGCCGTGACCATGCCCGAAGTCCTGCGCGATGCCGGCTACGCGACCCTTGCGGTCGGCAAGTGGCACCTGACCGCCGAGGCCGACATGAACGACGCGGGCTCTCGCGAGATGTGGCCCTGCCAGGTCGGGTTCGACCGCTTCTACGGCTTCCTCGAGGCCTTCACCACCCAACACCATCCGCACCGGCTGGTCATCGACAACAGCCCGATCGAAACCGATGAGTACCCGGACGGCTACTACCTGACCGACGACCTCACCGACCGGGCGGAGAAGATGCTAAGGGGGATCCGCGCCGCCGACCCGGGCAAGCCGTTCTTCCTCTACTTCGCCCACGCGGCCGTGCACGGGCCACTACAGGCGAAGCCGGAGGACATCGCCCGCCACCGCGACCGCTATCGCGCCGGCTGGGATGAGATTCGCGCGGGTCGCTTCGCCCGTCAGTTGGAGCTCGGGATCTTCCCCCCGGACACGAAGTTGCCCCACCGCAACCAGGAGCCCGGCGGAGACGTGCCGGCCTGGGACGAGCTGTCCGATCGCGAGCGCGAGGTCTTCGCGCGGATGATGAGCGTCTATGCGGCGATGATCGACAGCGTCGAGCAGAGCACGGCGCGACTTGTCTCGACCCTGGAGGAGATGGGCGAGCTCGACGACACGGTCTTCGTCTTCCTCTCCGACAACGGGGCGACCGCCGAGGGCGGGGCCCAGGGCGTCCTTCGCTACACCAAGGTCTCGCCGCTCGTCGAGGGACCGCCGGAAGATCTCGACATCGATCTCGACGAGCTGGGCGGCCCGCGCAGCTTTTTTCACTACGCGCGCGGCTGGGGCATGGTCGGCAACACCCCGTTCCGGCTCTATAAGGCCTCGACCCACGAGGGCGGCGTGCGGTCGCCCCTGATCGTCTCCTGGCCGGCCGGCCTGAGCGGCGAGGCGCGCGGCGGAATCCGGGACCAGTTCCAGTACGTCACCGATCTCTTTCCGACCCTGCTCGACCTGCTTGACCTATCGGTGCCGGAGCGGCGTGGCGACGAGGCGACCCTAGCGCTGGACGGCGCCAGCTTCGCGGCGGCGCTCGACGACGCCGCGGCGCCCTCCACCCGCCCCGAGCAGCACGAGGAGATCCTCGGCCACCGCAGCTTCTACCGCGGCGACTGGAAGAGCGTGACCCGACACGCCCGGATGACGCCATTCGAGGACGATCGTTGGGAGCTGTACCGACTCAGCGGTGATCCGGCCGAGACTGAGGATCTCGCGGAGAAGATGCCGGAGCGGGTGGCGGAGCTGGCCGCCGGATGGGAGGACGCGGCGCGCGCCAACGAGGTGTTCCCGCTCGACGAAGGCACCGGGCTCGGGCAGGTCCTGCGCGATCCAGCCGAGGCGCGCTTTGCGGAAGACCTGACGATCCTGCCCGGGACGCCGACGATCGAGCGCTACCGCGCCAACAGCCTGATCGCGTTCCGGTCCTTCACCGCGGAAATCCGGTTCGACTTCGACGCAGGCGACGCCGGTGTGCTGCTCGCCCATGGCGGGCAGAGCGCCGGTTACGTGGTCTACAT
>JAFDWG010000097.1 GCA_018268605.1 Actinomycetota bacterium
ACGGACCAGCGTTTCTGCATTACCCCGCCGTAGAGCACGACCAGGCCGGGGATGCTCATCAGCCCCACCAGGGTCGCGGCGGTGAGCTGCCATGAATTGGCGCCTTCGCTCAACCATTCCATTGGTTAGGTACTCCCTTTCGTTCGAACGCGCCCCGTAAGCGCGCCCATCTGGACTTGGCATAACCCTCACGCGAAGGGAGTGGCGCCACTACGTACGAGTGTCTAAAGATCGGCCGACCAAGTTCTCCCATCGGGAGATAGGCAACGCGCGTGGGCGCACGTAAGTTGCCCCCATGCCACTGGAAGGACATTACGAGCGGCAGACGACGCCGCTCTACAAACTGAGTTCTAGGGAGATCAGGGTCGCCGTCGGGATCGTCGCGGTCACCCTGGTGACGATCATCGCGATGGTCGCCTTGGCCGGGGCAAGCAACAGCAACCCGGCTCCGGCGAAGGGCTGCATCAACCCGACCGTGGCCGGCATCGTCGGCGCGGAAACGCTCAACGCCTGCGGCCAGGAGGCCGTCGACATCTGCACCCACGCATCCGAATACACCGGCGCGCGGGCCGAGACGATCGTCGGCAACTGCGAGAAGCAGGCCGTCAAGTTCTGACGGCACCGCTTGGCTGTTCCTTATGGCGCCTGGGCGCCATAAGGAACAGCTGGGCGCGTCCTACTTACCGCTCCACTTCGGGGTGCGCTTGCCGAGGAAGGCGCCGATGCCCTCTTTGGCGTCCTCGCTGGAGAAGGCGGCGACGAAGCCGCCCTTCTCGGCCTCGATGCCGGCGTCGATTTCGCCCTTGTGGGAGACCTGCTTGACCTGACCGAGCGCGATCGGCGCCTGGTCGGCCAGCTTCTCGGCCCACATCAGCGCGGCCTCGAACAGCTCGTGATCGGGGACGACGCGGTTGACCAGGCCGATTTCCAGCGCCTCCTCGGAGAGGATCGCGTCGCCGACCAGGTTCATCTCCAGCGCCTTGTTCTCGCCGACCAGGCGGGGCAGGCGTTGGGTGCCGCCGAAGCCGGGGATGATCCCCAGCTTGATCTCCGGCTGGCCGAAGACCGCGGCCTCGCCCGCGATGCGGAAGTCGCAGGCCATCGCCATCTCGCAGCCGCCGCCGAAGGCGATCGCGTTGACCGCGGCGATCGTCGCCACGTCCTCGGTTTCGAACTCGCGGAACAGAGCGTGGGCGGAGTCGAGCAGCTCGCGGCCCTCGGTCTCCGGGTTCATCTGGGTGAACGCTTTGATGTCGGCGCCGGCAGAGAAGACGATCGGCACCGTGGAGGCGATCACCATCGCGTGCACGCCCTCGTCGGCCTTGACCTTCTCCCAGACCGTCTTCAGGTCCTTGATCACCTGCGGGTGGACCGCATTCATCGGGGCGTTGGCGAGCCAGGCGATCGCGACGTCGCCGCGCGTCTCGAGCAGTACTTTCTCCGCCTGCTCGCCCTCGTCAGGCTGCGGGTAGGCATAGAAGCCCTGGCCGGTCGCGATGCCGAGGCGGCCCTGTGCGACGAGGCGCTTGAGGGTGACGGGCGGAGCGAACCGGTCGCCGTACTTCTCCTCCAGCCTCTCCATCTTCTCGAGCATCTGCCCGAGGCCTTCGACGTCGGCTTTCCAGAAGGGCGGCAACAAGCCTTTGCGGGGATCGAGCCCGGCGCCGGTCATCATGCCGACGTCGATGTCCCGGACCGACGAGACGCCCTCCTCGACCAAGAGGCATGCCTCGATCAGCGCGCGGGAGGTGAACATGTCGATCAGCTCCTGGGCGTCGGGCTCGGCATCCCCGGGGATCGTCTGCTCGCCGTCTTTGAAGAAGCCCTCGCCGCCGCTCTTCATCCCCAGCTTGCCTTCGCCGACCAGGCCGCGCAGGCCCGCGTGGACGTAGAAGCTGTCGCCGTAGGAGCGGTTGAGGTGCTCGGCGACGTGGAAGACGGTGTCGAGGCCGAGTAGGTCGGTGAGGAAGAACGGGCCCATCGGGGCGACTTTCGCCTCCGCCATGGCCGCGTCGATCGCCTTCAGGGAGAGGCCGTTCTCCTCCTGGGCGCGCCAGATCTCCCCCATCGTCGCCATCAGGATGCGGTTGACGACGAAGCCGGGAACCTCACCGCAGACGATCGGCTGCTTCTTGATCGCCTGGGCGAAGTTGTAGGCGGCGGTGGCGGTCTCCTGCGAGGTGTCCTCGCCGACGATCACCTCGACCAGCGGCATGATCGACGCCGGGTAGAAGAAGTGGAAGCCGCAGACCTTGTCGGCGCGCAGGGTCGCCTCGCCCATCTCGGTGATCGAGAGCGAGGACGTGTTCGAGGAGAGGATCGCGTGGCCGGGCGTGGCGGCGTCGATCTCCCGGAAGACCGCCTGCTTGATCTCCATCTTCTCCGGGACGGCCTCGATCACGAAGTCGACGTCGGAGAACTCGGCGTAGCTCGTGGTGCCGGTGATGTTGCCCATCACCTCGGCGAGGCGCGCGTCCGCCTGCTCCTGGGTGATCCGCTCCTTCTTCACCTGGCCGCCGAGCTGGCCCTGGGTGACGGCGCGGGCCTTCCCCAGCGCGGCGTCGACGAATTTTTGGTCGATGTCCTTGACGACAACCGGGATGTCGGCGGCGGCGATCGCCTGCGCGATCTCCCCACCCATCGTCCCCCCACCGACGACGGCGGCCTTCTTGACGAACATGCGGCTTCGTTCCCCCTTCTGCGACGTTCTGCGCTTTGGCTGAGCGGCCGGCGGCCGCGCGAGTGGGAGGCTATCCGGATGAGAAAGGACACGACTGTCGACCGTGACGCTTTGCTGGCGTTCGAGCTGGCGCTCGATGAGGAGGTCTGCGACGAGGTGCACCAGGAGAGTTGGGGGCGACTCTTCCTCACCGCGTCCACGCCGTTGATCTGGGATGCCAACTGGGTCGGCATCGAACAGACCGGGATGAGCATCGAGCAGGTGGTGGCGATCGCCGATGACGCGCTCGGCGGCGAGGGGTTCGGCCATCGCACGATCGCCCTGCTCGACGAGGCTGACGGGCGACGACTCGGCGAGGACGTCGAAGCGGCGGCCGATCGCTGGCCGCGTTGGGAGGTCGAGCGCACGCGGTACATGCTCTGGCGCGGCGGCAAAATCGATCCGGGAGACGCCCGCGCGGTGCGGCTCGCCGAGATCGAAGGACTCCGCAAGGCGATCATCGACGAGTCGATGCCATCCGGCGGCGGCGGACAGGCGGCCGTCGAACAGCTCTTCGAGCACGACCGGCGCTACGGCCTCGTCGCCGGTGACCTCTGGTTCGTCGCCCCGGCCCACGGTGAGCCGATGTCCGCCTGCCGCTTGCTCCGCAAGGACGGCATCGGCCAGGTCGAGGAGGTCGGCACCCTCACCCCCGCCCGCGAACGCGGCTACGCCAAGGCGATCGTCACCGCCGCCATCGCCCACGCCCAGGCCGCCGGTGACCGGACGATCTTCATCACTGCCGACGCCGCCGACTGGCCCCAGCTCCTCTACGCGCGCCTGGGCTTCGAGACGGTCGGGGACCTGACGGTGCTGCGGCGACGACCGTAGTCGCCCCCCCGCTCTACATATGGGATACCGCTCCCCGCCAAACTCTGTACGCGTGGACAAAGGTCGCGCTTAACGACTGGCAGTAGGCTGATTTGGCTCTGTCTAGGGAACTTTTCAAGGAAATCGATCGCGGCCGGACACCGGACGCGCCGCCAAGTGAGGGACAGCACAAGCGATGAGCAGAATCCGCCAGCAGAACGTGACCGCAGCACAGTGGAGCGCCAACGGCGAGTCCCTGGGCGCGCTCGACCTGACCCTGCCCGAGAACGCCGCCTTCGGCGCCAACGTCTTCGACGAGACGGTGCAGAAGGAAAGGCTGCCCGAGGACGTCTACGAGAAGCTGCAGGCCACGCTCGCCGGCGGTGAGGCGCTCGACGCGAGCCTCGCCGACGCCGTCGCCGAGGCGATGATGGAGTGGGCGCTGGAGAACGGCGCCACCCATTACACCCACATGTTCCAGCCGCTGACCGGCTCGACCGCGGAGAAGCACGACTCCTTCTTCGAGCCCGCGGGCGAAGGCAAGCTGATCGCCGGCTTCTCCGGCAAGGAGCTGATCCAGGGCGAGCCCGACGCGTCGTCCTTCCCGACGGGCGGTGTCCGCGCCACCTTCGAGGCGCGCGGCTACACCGCCTGGGACCCGACCAGCCCGGCCTTCATCCTCGAGAACCCGAACGGGACGCTGCTGGCGATCCCGACCGCTTTCGCCAGTTGGACCGGCGAGGCGCTCGACGCGAAGATCCCGCTGCTGCGCTCGATGGACGCGCTGTCCCAGACCGCCGTGAAAGCGCTGCGGCTACTCGGCGACCAGGAGACCGAGCGGGTCTTCACCACCGTCGGCCCCGAGCAGGAGTACTTCCTGATCGACGAGCAGTACTTCTTCGAGCGCCCCGACCTGGTCTCCACCGGGCGGACGCTGTTCGGCGCCAAGCCGCCGAAAGGCCACGAGCTCGACGACCACTACTTCGGCTCGATTCCGGAGCGGGTGCTCGCCTTCATGATGGACTCCGAACTCGAGATGCGGAAGCTCGGCATCCCGGTGAAGACCCGCCACAACGAGGTGGCGCCGGCCCAGTACGAGATCGCGCCGATCTTCGAGAGCTCGAACGTCGGCTCCGACCACCAGCAGCTGCTGATGCGGACGCTGGAGAACGTCGCCCGCCGTTACGGCCTCATCTGCCTCCTGCACGAGAAGCCCTTCGCGGGCGTCAACGGCTCCGGCAAGCACAACAACTGGTCGATGGCCACGGACTCCGGCACCAACCTGCTGAACCCGGGTGACACGCCGGTGGACAACATCCACTTCCTGTTCTTCTGCGCGGCGGTGATCCAGGCGGTCAACAAGCACCAGGGTCTGCTGCGGGCGAGCGTCGCCAACATCGGCCAGGACCACCGGCTGGGGGCCAACGAGGCGCCGCCCGCGATCATCTCGATCTTCCTCGGCGCCGAACTCGAAAAGGTGTTCGAGGCGATCGCGACCGGCGAGGGCGACCCCAACACGCCGGCCTCGTTCCTCGATCTCGGTGCCCAGGTCCTGCCGCCGCTGCCGCTCGACGGCGGCGACCGCAACCGCACCTCGCCGTTCGCTTTCACCGGCAACAAATTCGAGTTCCGGGCGCTCGGGTCGAGCATGTCGCTCGCCTTCCCGAACACGGTCCTGAACACCATCGCGGCGGAGGCCATCGACGATCTCGCGGGCAGGCTGAAGGTGAAGCTCGACGCGGGCTCTGGGATGCCTGAGGCAGTGATGGAGATCGTCAAGGACTCCTACCTGGACAACAAGGTCGTCTGCTTCAGCGGCGATGGCTACTCCGAGGAGTGGCACGCCGAGGCCGAGCGCCGCGGGCTGAAGAACCTGAAGACCACGCCGGACGCGCTGCCCGAGGTCATCTCGGACTCCACCGTGAAGGCCTTCGAGGAGTACAACGTCCTCTCCAAGCGGGAGCTGGAGTCGCGCTACGACGTCTGGGTCGAGCAGTACGCGCTGCGGGCGAACATCGAGGCCGAGGAGACGTTCTCGATCGGCCAGACGATGATCCTCCCGGCCGGCCTGCGGCAGCTGGCGCTGATCTCCGACGCGGGAGTCTCGGCCCTCGAGGGCGAGATCCGCGAGCTGGTCGACGAGCTGGTCGGCACGCTCGGCGAGCTGAAATCGGCCAACGCGGTCCCGGCCGGCCTCGAGGGGCTGGAGCTGGCCGAGTACGCCCGCGACAGTCAGCTGGCCTCGATGGACAAGGTCCGCGAGGTGGGCGACAAGCTGGAGCGCGTCGTCGCCGACGACCTCTGGCCGCTGCCGAAGTACGAGGAGATGCTCTTCATCAAGTAGGTGAAGCTGCGCTGGGGAGCGCGTGTGTCAGGACAACGGGCCTTCGTGCCCGTCGTCATCCGGGCCCGGGGGCGGAAGTTCGTCCTCGGGCCCGATGTCTTTGTTGTGCGGGGGCGGGTCCTTGATCGCATAGCGGATCAGCACGAGGACCGCGCCGGCGCCGAGGATCGGGATCAGGCCGCCGAACAGGACCGGCTGCCACGCCTCTTCGGCGCGGACGATGCGGATCCCGGCAGTGACGGCTTCGGGTTGGATCATCATGGTGCTTTCGGTAGGCCGGGTCCACCGGCGAGGGGATTGAGGTCGGCGAGCAACTGGACGAGGCGCGGCTGCGGCTCGGCGTCGTCGATGACGATCGCCGTCCCCGGCCAGGCGTAACGGCAGTAGCGCGCGTAGGCCTGGCGCGAGGAGAGGTCGGGCTCGTAGATCCAACAGCCGCTGTTCCAGTAGCGGGTGGTGCCCTTGGTGGCCTGCACGTCATCGAGCGGCTGGTGGGTGTGGGCGAAGACGATCTGTTCGGCCTGCCGGTCGTAGCCGAGGTTGGCAACGACCCGGGAGAAGGCCTCGAGCGCCCCCTCGGTCGGGTTCGAGCGCGAGAGGACCGTCGGCTCGGGGTAGCTCGGCACGGCCGGCGGCGGGCCGGCGATCGGCTGCTCGCGCGCCTGGCGCGCGGCCTCGTCGGCGACGACGGCGTCGAAGTGCTCGGCGCTGGGGAGCCCCGCGGAGTCCCCCTCGGTGCGGTCGCGGATGCTCGCCGCGGCGCGGCGGGCGCCACGCACGGGTGCCCCGGCGGCGGTGGCGAGGCGTCCCGCCCGCTGGGCGGCGCGGAAGACGTTCTGCTGGGCATGCGTGCCGTGCGGCATCTGCGCGGCGATGTAAAGCCACTCGGTGAGGAGCGTCGTCACCGACTCGTAGTCGGTCTCGCACTTCGGTTCCTCCGGTCCGCCTGCCGCGATCGCCCAGAGGGCCCGGGTGAGGAGGCGCGAGCCGCGCGAGCCGCTCATCCGCGCGTGCGGATCGAGGTAGTGGCCGTGGGTACAGAGAACGTCGGCGAACGCGTAGGTCGGGTAGGCGATCTCGACCTCCACCCCGGGCATCCGGGTTTCAAGGAAGCTCTGGAAGAAAGTGGGACCCGGCGGCTCGTGCATCGCCGAGCCGTCGGGGCGCAGCACCTCGCCGCGCGCCAGCGCCGCCTCCAGCTGATTCTCTTCGTCGCGGTGGACCAGGTGGTGGTCGTGGTTGCCGGAGAGGAAGACGAACCGCTTGCCCGGGATCTTCTCGCCGATCAACCTCAGGAGGCCCGCGGAGGAATCGACCGCGTCGGCGACCGAGCCGAAGAGAAAATCGAAGAGGTCGCCGAGTAGGATCACCTCGTCGACGCCCTCCAGCGCCGGCGCGAGCCGCTCCAAGAAGAAGTCCTCGCGCAGGAGATCACGCCCCGTCCAGGCGCCGAAGTGCGTGTCGGAGATGACCAGCGCGCGCAAGAAGGACAGTCTAGGCGCGCTGCCCAATGCGCATCTTCAGGCCTCCGAGGGGGGACAGCGTCGGCATCTGACGGACCGTCATCGTGCGACCCGGGAGGGCGTCGGCGCGGAGCCGCTGCAGCAGCATCGTCGTCACCAGCTTCACCTCGATCAGGCCGAAGCGTTTGCCGATGCAGACCCGCCGGCCACCGCCGAAGGGAACGTAGGCGCCGCGTGGCAGGGCCGCTTTGCGCTCGCGGGTGAAGCGCTCGGGGACGAAGGCCTCGGGATCGGGGAAGACCTCGGGCAGTCGGTGGCTGGCCCAGGAGCAGTAGTTGACGTAGGCGCCCTTCGGCACCTGGTAACCGCCCCAGTCGAAGTCGCGGACGGCGCGGCGCGGGCCGATCCAGGCCGGCGGATAAAGGCGTAGCACCTCGTCGACGACCATGTCCAGGTAGGGCAGCTCCTTCTCCAGTTGGTCGATCGTCGGCGGCGCGCCGGCCGCCAGTATGCGGTCCTGCTCGTCACAGAGGCGCTCCAGCACGTCGGGGTGGTGAGCCAGCTCCCAGAGGGCGAAGGTGACGGTCGAGGTCGAGGTGTCGTGCCCGGCGAACATCAGGGTCATCACCTGGTCGCGGATCTCCGAGTCGGTGAACCGCTCGCCGTGCTCGCCCCGCGCGCTCACCAGCAGGCTGAGGATGTCGAGGCGGTCGCTCTCGGGGGCGGCACGCCGACGCTCGATCTCCTCGTAGACGATCCGGTCGAGGACGGCG
>JAFDWG010000098.1 GCA_018268605.1 Actinomycetota bacterium
CAGGCGATGGGGCTCGATGTGGAATCGCTCGGCAAATCGTTCGGCGATCTCTCCGGCTTCGTCGAAGGCTCGAGCGAAGCCGATCTCGGCGGCGCGATCGTGATCGCGACCAAAGACGCGACCGAAGCGAAGAACCTGGTCGCCAACATCGGCCTGTTGCTGCGGGCGACCAAGACGCCGGGCGTCACCGCGATCAGCGGCGAAGTCAGCGGCTTCTCGGTCCGCGTCCCCGAACTCGGGACGACCCCGCTCGTGGTCGGATCGGCGGGCGAAAAGATCGTCATCGCCTACGGTCCCAAAGCGGCCGCGCAGGCGCTCCGCAGCCAGTCGAAGACGCTCGGTCAGACCCCTGGCTTCGAAGCGGCCAAGGGCTCGATGGGCTCGACCCCGATGAGCGCCTTCGTCGCCGGCGGCCCGATGCTCTCGCTGGTCGAATCGATGCTCTCGCCGGAGGAACTGGCCGAAATCGAAGAAGCGAGGCCCTTCCTCGAAAAGGTCGACTACCTGGCGGCCGGCTCCGAAGCCGAAGGCGACACGCAGACGGCGAAGCTGATCGTCGGGTTGACCAAGTAGCTCGGGTAGGTTGGCTCCTGTGGAGCCATGGCTGCGAGGTCTGTACGACGCCGAGGGGATGAGGTCGGTCGATGGCTGGGCGATCTCTGAGCAAGGCGTCGATTCGCTCGAGTTGATGGAGAACGCGGGGCGGGCGGTGGCCGAGGCCGTCGCCCGCCTGGCGCCCGCGGGCCCCGTGCGGGTGGTCTGCGGCAAGGGCAACAACGGCGGCGACGGCCTGGTTGCCGCCCGGCTCCTGGGCGAGATGGGCTTCAGGGCCGAGGTCCTGCTGCTCTGGCCGGCCGATGAGCTGAGCGAGGACGCGACCGCGAACCTGAGGCGCCTGGGGGAGCCCGCGATCGAGGTCGGCGACGACATCGCCGCCCGGCTGGAAGGCTCCGGCGCGGTGGTCGACGCGATCTTCGGCACCGGCTTTTCCGGCGCGCCGCGGGAGCCCGCCGCGTCCGCGATCGCGGCGGTCGGCGATTGCGACGCCCCCGTCGTCGCCTGCGACATCGCCTCGGGCGTCGACGCCGCCACCGGCGAGGTGGCCGGAGCCGTGGTCGAGTGCGACACGACCGTCACCTTCCACGGCCCCAAGGTCGGCCACTACGTCGCCCCCGGCAAGTGGGCGACGGGGGAGCTGATCGTCGCACCGATCGGGATCCCGTCCGGGGCACCGGAGCCGGCCGCGGCCGGGGTGATCGACCCCGCCGTGCTCGAGCTCCTGCCGCGTCGCGGTGCACAGTCGACGAAGTTCACCTCCGGCCAGGTGACGATCGCGGGCGGCTCGCGCGGGCTCACCGGTGCCGTACGGATGTCCTCCACCGCGGCGATCCGGGCCGGGGCCGGGTACGCGACCGTCGCCGTTCCGGCCGATCTCGAGCCTGCCTTCGAAGCCGCGGAGGTGGAGGTGATGTCACGGGGGATCCACGGCCCGGAGGGACGCCTCGGCACCGCCGGGATCGACGCGCTGCTGGCCGCCTACGAGCGGGCCGCCGCCGGGGTCCTCGGTCCTGGGCTCGGGCGCGATGAGGACTCGCTGGCCCTGGCCCGCGCGATCGTCCCCCGCATCGACGCCCCCTTGGTGGTCGACGCCGACGGCCTGAACGCCTTCGCCGGCAGCCTCGCCTACCTCGCCTCCCGCGAGGCGCCGACGGTCCTCACCCCGCACGCGGGCGAGCTCGGCCGGTTGCTCAAGCGCGACTCGTCGGAGATCAACGCGCACCGGCTCTCCGCCGCCGCTGAAGCGGCCTCCCGCAGCGGCGCCGTCGTCGTCCTCAAGGGCGACGACACGATCGTCACCGACGGCGTGCGGATCGCGGTCAACGCCGTCGCCGCGCCGGCGCTGGCCACGGCGGGAAGCGGGGACGTCCTCTCCGGCATGACGGCGGCGCTCCTCGCCCGCGGCCTCGAGCCGTTCGCGGCTGCCTGCGCGGCCGTGATCGCCCACGCGCGGGCGGGCCAGGAGGCGGCCCGGCGTGTCGGCCTCGTCGAGTCGGTCATCGCGACCGACGTGATCGCCGCGATCCCCGCGGGCCTGCGGTCCGCCGGGTCGGTCCAATAATCTCGCGCCCACGATGAAGACCGCCGCCGAGATCATGAACGCCGATGTCCCCAGCGTCACGGCGGACGACGAAGCGCGCACCGCGATCGATCTCCTGGCGAAGACCGACATGGGCGCGATACCGGTGGTCGACGACGATCGCAAGGTGGTCGGGATCGTCAGCGAGTCCGACCTGGTCATCGCCGACGAGGAGTCCGACCTGCACCTGCCGCATTACCTGCAGATCATGGGCGGGGTCGTCTTCATCGGGTCGATGAAGGGCTTCGAGAAGCGGCTCGAAAAGGCGTTTGCGACGAAAGTCTCGGAGCTGATGAGCGCCGACCCGATCACCGTCCATACCTATGAGGCGGCCGATCGCGTGGCGAGGAAGATCGCCGAGCATCACCACAACCACCTGCCGGTGGTCGACGAGGACGAGCGGCTGGCGGGCATGGTCACGCGGGCCGACGCGCTCGCCGCCGTCGTCGACGGTTAAGCGCCTTGCCCGGGAACGGCCACCCTCTCTGGCTGGCCCTCACCGCGCCCGGCGGTGTCCTCGGCCGCTCGACGTGGCGCTGCCACGCCTTCGGGCCTGCGTCCTTGCCGGTCGCGCCGATGCCTGCGCCAGAACCGGGCGCCCGTCCCCGGGCAAGGCGCTACTGACCGTGGAGCGGGCAGTCGCCCGGATCGACCTCGGTGCGCTGCGCGCCAACTGCGAACGGCTGCGGGCCGAGCTCGGCGAGGCGCGCCTCTGCGCGGTGGTGAAGGCCGATGGCTACGGGCACGGTGCGACCGCCTGCGCGGAGGCGGCGCTGGCCGGCGGTGCGACGACGCTGGCGGTGGCGGTCGCGACCGAGGCGGCGGAGGTGGCGGGGGCCGGCGTCGTCGGCGGGCCCGACGTGAGACCCGGCGACGGGACGCCCGACCTGTTCACCCTCGGCGCGCTCACCGAGCGTGAGGTCGACGTGGCTCTCGGTGCCGGCTCCGCGATCAGTGTCTGGACCCCCGGATTCCTCGACCTCGTCGCCGCCCGCGCCCGGGCCCTGGGACGCATCGCCCGCGTCCACCTCAAGCACGACAGCGGGATGGGCCGCCTCGGCACGTTCGACGGCGAGGAGGTGGTGCGGCTCGCCCGCGCCGCGGCCGCCGACCCGGACCTCGAGCCGGCCGGCGTCTGGACCCACTTCGCCACCGCCGACGAACCCGACGATGACGAGGGCTACTTCTTCGAGCAGCTCGCCCGCTTCGAGCCGGTCGCCGAGGCGGTCCGTGCCGAGCATCCCGGCATCACCGTCCACGCTGCCAACAGCGCCGCTGTCTACCGCTCGCGGCGCTCTCACTTCGACATGGCCCGCTGCGGGGTGGCGATCTACGGGCTCGATCCGTTCCAGCTCGACCCGGCGGACCGGGGCCTCGTCCCCGTCCTGTCGTTGCGCTCCCACATCGCCGCCGTGAAGCGTTTCCCGGCCGGTCAGAGCGCCGGGTACGGTCGCAGGTGGCGGGCGTCGGAGGACACCTGGATCGGGGTCGTGCCGCTCGGGTACGGCGACGGCGTGCGCCGCGCCCTCACCAACGACTGCGACGTCCTCGTCGAGGGCCGCCGGTACCGGCTGGTGGGGACGGTCTCGATGGACAACCTGACGATCGACCTCGGCCCCGAGACCGCGGTGAAGCCCGGCGCCGAGGCGGTGCTGATCGGGCGCCAGGGCGAGGAGGAGATCCGCGCCGAGGAGCTCGCTGCCCGGCTCGACACGATCAACTACGAGATCACCTGCGCGATCTCCCCGCGGGTCCCGCGGAGGGCCGCGTGAGCCTTGCCGACGACCTCCGCGCGTCGCCACTGCCGGCGGCCGCGATCCGCGCCCTCGGCGGGGGAGAGGGCGTCTGGATCGCGGGCGGGGCGGTCCGCGACGCGGCGCTCGGCCGCGATGTCGTCGATCTCGACCTCGCGGTGGGGGGCGATCCCGGGCAGGTCGCGAAGGCGCTCGCCCGCGAGCTCGGCGAGCACGCCTTCGAGCTCTCCGCCGAGTTCCGAACCTGGCGGGTGGTCGCCCCGGGGCGCGGTTGGCAGGTCGACGTCACCGCCCTGCGCGGCGACTCGATCGAGGCCGACCTCGCCGAGCGCGACTTCACCGTCGGCGCGGTCGCCGTGCCGCTCGCGGGCGGGGAGGCGATCGACCCGACCGGCGGCCTCGCCGACCTCGAGCGCGGCGTCCTGCGGGCGGTCGGGCCGCGGAGCTTCGAGGAGGATCCGCTGCGTCTCCTGCGCGCCGCCCGCCTCGCCGCCGGGCTTCGCCTCCACATCGACCCGGACACCGTCGCCCTCGCCCGCGCGAGCGCCGCCCGCGCCGCCGACCCGGCCGGGGAGCGCCAGCTGGCCGAGTTGCGCCAGCTCCTCGCCGGGCCCGCTCCCCTGCGCGGGCTCGAGCTGCTCGATGACCTTGAGATCACCGGTTTCGTCCTGCCCGAGCTGGAGGGGACGAAGGGCGTCGAACAAGGCCCCAATCACCACAAGGACGTGCACGGTCACACCCTCGAGGTCCTCGGGCACACGCTCGAGATCGAGGCCGACCTCGGCCGCTTCGTCGGTGAGGAGCGCGCCGCCGAAGCCGCCGCCTTCCTCGCCGAGCCGCTCGCCGACGAGATGGACCGGGTCACCGCCCTGCGTTTCGGCGCGCTCCTCCACGACATCGCCAAGCCGCGTACGCGCCAGGAGAAAGACGGCTTCGTCGGCTTCAAAGGCCACGACGTCGAGGGGGCCGAGGTGATCGGCGCGATCATGGGCCGCCTGCGGGCCTCCCGCAAGCTCACCCGCCACCTGCAGGCGCTGACGCTCCACCACCTGGTGCTCGGCTTCATGATCCGCGAGGCGCCGCTGCCGCCGCGCCGCGTCCACGACTACCTGCGGGGGACCGAACCGGTCACGGTCGACGTCACCCTGCTGACCGTCGCCGACCGCCTCTCCGCCCGCGGGGCGGGCCCGATCGCCGCGCCGGAGATGGTGAAGGCACACCTCGATCTGGCGCGGGAGATGGTCGCCGCGGGCCTCGACTGGCATCGCGAAGGCCCGCCGACGCCGCTCTTGCGCGGGGACGAGATCGCTGACGAGCTTGGTGTCGAGGGGCCCCAGATCGGGGCAAAGCTGGCCGAGTTGGAGGCGGCGCAGTACGCGGGGGAGATCACCGACCGCGAGGGCGCGCTCGGCTTGCTGCGCGGTTGAGATACGCTCTTCGGCCGCATGGCTAAAGAGGAAAAGATCGAAATGGAGGGAGAGATCACCGAGGCTCTCCCCAACACGATGTTCCGGGTCAAACTGGACAACGGCCACGACGTCCTCGGTCACATCTCCGGCAAGATGCGCCGTCACTACATCCGCATCCTGCCCGGCGACCGCGTGAAGATCGAGCTGTCGCCTTACGACCTCGATCGCGGTCGCATCACCTACCGCTACAAATAGGCCGCTTCGGCGACCGGATCTGCCAGCTCCGCGACCAGGGCGGACCAGGCGAAGTCATTGGCGCCCTCGCCGGTGCCGTCGCGGGGGTCGTAGTACTCGCGCAGGCCCGAGCGGACGACGGCGCCGAGCGCCCCCGCGGCGAGGCGCTCGGCCTCCTCGAGGTATCCGAGGCGGCGCATGCCGAGCCAGACCAGCCAGCTCGAGTTGATCCAGGTCGGGCCGCGCCAGTAGCGGCGGATCGGGCCGCGGCCGCCGGTCGGGTCGTAGGAGCGCTCGGAGACCGACACCGAAGGCGGCGCGACCGGGGTGAGGAACTCGCGTTCGTCCAGAAGGTGCTCCTCGATCAGGCGCCGGCCGATCGCCTCGGGCAGGTCGGGTAGCGCCAGCGGTGCCAGGCTCGCCCAGGTGACCGGGGAGGGGCGCAGGCCACCGGGCTGGGCCTCATCGACGAATAGGCCGCGCCGCTCGTCCCAGAGCCGGTCGACCAGCGCCGGCGTCGCCGAGGGGCGCCCGAGGCTCTGCAGGGACAGAGACCAGAGCGTATTGACGAGCGTCTCGCAGAGGACCGGACCGCCGCGATCGCGGATCCGCCGCGCATCCCAGCCCAGCCGCCGGTTGCGCTCGACCAGGAGCGGGAAGCCCGCGCGGCCGTTGGAGCGCCGTCCCCAGACCGGTTCGAACTTGGGTGAGGCGTCGAGACCCGACTCGTCGGGCTGGACGATCCAGAGCAGCCCGTCGCCCTCGAGGTCGCGGTTGGCGAGCAGCCAGTCCGCCTGGGCGGCGATGCCGGGCTCGAGCGCCGGGTCGTCGACCGCGATCCGCCAGGCCCAGGCGAGCAGCGGCGGCTGAATCGACTCGGTCTGGCGCGCCGTCCGCGTGGCGACGTTGTAGAAGGCCCGTCGCACCCCGTAGACCGGTCGGTGCCAGAAGATCGTGTGGCCGATGAAGCCGTCGGGGCGCTGGACCGCGAGGAGGCTCTCCAGCTCGGCGCGCGAGCGGTCGGGCTCGAAACGTCGGTTGGCGATCGCGGCGAAGCAGGAGTCCCAGTACCACTGCCAGGGGTAGCGCCCCGGGCTCGGCTCGGTGTAGGCGTAGGGGGTGCCGTCCGCCTCGCCTTCCCGCCAGTTCTGCCGTAGGACCCGCTCGGCCTCCGCGAGCGCCCGTTGCGCGTCGTCCATCCGGGGGACGCTAGCGATGCGGCGGGGCGGCGTCCGAGGAGCGGTGCGAGTGCGATGTTCCTCCAAGGGTCCGTGCGTGAGAGGCCACACCTCGGCCGATCCCGTGACGAAGAGCCTGGGAACTCCACGATTCCTCGCGCTTCCTGTCCAGGCAGGGTCGGCCCCCGGAGGCGCGGTCGACCCTACGTCCGGCACCCCGACCGCGGTCGACGGCGTCGGAGTTTCTCCACAACTCTCATCGCCCGGCCGCCAGCCCTTGCGTCCTTGCCCGGGATGCCCGCTCCGTCGCCGGCCCAGATCGTGCAAGAGGCCCCGCGAGCGGACATAGTCGGCCGAGGCTCGTAAAGATGAGGCGCCGCAACTGGCCTACTCGGGTCGTGTTAGCGGATACTCATGCTCGAATCGTCCACCCATAACCGCCGCCGGGCCGCCGTCGCGCTCGCGCTCGTCGCCTGCCTCGCCGCGCTCTTCGCCGTGATCAACCCCGGCGCGGCCAGCTCGGCGCCGCTCACCGTCACCGTCCTCGGTCAGACCGCCGAAACCCCGCCGGCTTCCTGTCCGGGCAAGATCGTCAACAACGTCGAGGTCCAGCCTTGCCGGGTGGAGGGCCACGTCACCGGCTTCCAGTCGATCGCCGACGGCATCGCGCGCCCCTACGAGGCGCCCTACGACGGCAAGATCGTCGCCTGGTCGATCACCCTGGCCAAGCCCTCGACCACGGAAACGGAAACGAGCACCGACGAGGTGAAGTTCTTCAACGAATTCCTCGGCGAACCGTCGGAGGCGCGGATCGGGATCCTGAAGCCGATCGAAGGCACCAACCCGCCGAAATACACGCTCGTGCGCCAGAGCCCGCTCGAGGTCCTGAACCCCTTCTTCGGCACCACGCCGATCTTCGCCCTCAAGCACCCGCTCTCGATCCTGCAGGGCCAGGTCGTCGCCCTGACGATTCCTACCTGGGCGCCGATGTTCGCCTTCAACGTCTCCAGCGAAAACACCTGGCGGGGCAGTCGCCTGCCGGAACACTGCTCGTCCAAAGAAGACATCCAGGGCGGCCACCCGCAGCAGGGCGTCGGCAAGACGAAGACCTACGGCTGCTACTACTCCAACGCGCGCCTGCTCTACACCGCGACGCTGGTCAAAAGCCCGACCGCCGAAGCGACCGAAACCGGCGGATAGGGAGGGGTCGCGTTTAAAGCGGCCTGACCAAGCAGTTCAAGGACGCAGGGAGCGAGCCAAGGGGAGCGCACCAAAGTGCGTGACCCGCAAGCGAGCGACCGAGG
>JAFDWG010000099.1 GCA_018268605.1 Actinomycetota bacterium
CACGTCAACGGCAGCTACTTCATCGTCGCCCACTTCCACTACACGCTCTTCGCCGGGAGCCTCTTCGGCCTCTTGGCCGGGCTCCACTTCTGGTTCCCGAAGGCGACCGGGGCGATGCTGCGGGAACGCCTGGCGAAAGCCAGCTTCTGGGTGCTGGTGGTGGGGGCGAACCTCACCTTCTTCCCGATGTTCTTCCTCGGCTACGACGGCATGCCCCGGCGGGTGGCCGACTACGAACCGCGCCTGGGGGATCTGAACCTCCTGAGCTCGATCGGCGCCGGCGTGATCGCCCTCGGGGTCCTGATGGTGCTGGCGAACATCTTCGTCTCCCTGCGCCGGCGCGAGCCGGCCGGAAACGATCCGTGGGGCGCCGGGCAGACCCTCGAGTGGTGGACGACCTCGCCGCCGCCGGAGACGAACTTCACCTCGCTGCCCGAAATCACCTCCTACGCGCCGCTGCTTGACCTCCGCCAGGCCGCCGCAGCCGCCGCAGCCGCCGCGGAGGGTCCTTCCGACCTTAAGGGCCATATATGGCCCTTAAGGTCGGAAGGACCGGGGGTGGGGACGTGAGCCGGGGGCCGAAGGGTGGGGGTGGGCCGTTACTCGCCTGGGCGTGCCTGCAGTTGGCGCTCGGCACGATGCTCGCGCTCTGGGGCGAGCAGGTGCCGGCGCTCCTCTTCCTCTCCGGCGCGATCCCGCTGCTCCTGCTGTCGGCCTGGAACCGGGTCCGGCCGCCGACCGGCAACCCGCGGCTGCTCGCGCGGGTGAGCGTCCCGGTGGTGGTGCTGGCGGCCGGGACCGCGGCGGTCGCGGTCGGCTTCACCGCCGGCCTCTGGCTGAGCCTGATCGGGGCTGAGCTCGCCGCCTTCGCCGTGGTCTGGCTGGTACGCGAGATCGTCGCCGAGCGCAGGACGGTGGGCCGATGAGCGAGGCGATGCAGATCCTCCTGCCGTCGCTGGCCCTCTTCGCCGCCTACCGGTGGATGGCGGGGTGGACCGAGTGGCCCTGGACGCGCACCGCCTGCTTCGCGGGCGGGCTCACGGCGATCGGCCTCGGGATAGGCCTCGATGACATCTCGCTGCCGGTCCACATGGCCGGTCACGGCGTCGTCGTCGCGATCGGCGCCCCGCTGATCGTGCTCTCGCGCCCGGTTACTCTCCTGCTCCGCTCGCTGCCGAAGCCCGCGGCGCGCGATTTCGCCACCGTGCTCCGTTCGCCGTGGCTGCGCCGCCTGCTCTGGCCGCCGCTCGCCTTCGCCGCCTTCGTCGGCGCCCAGGTCGTCTTCCACTGGACCGGGCTCTTCTGGGACTCGTTGCACCAGGAATCCCTCCACGTCGCCGAGCACGCGATCTTCCTCGTCACCGCGCTCTGGTTCTGGTCGGTCTGCCTGGCGGTCGAGCCCCTGCCCGGTCGCTGGGACCCCTGGGCGCGCGCGGGTCTCTTGATGGCGGCGATGACCGCGAGCGACTCGGGCGCGATCAAGCTGATGCTCGACGGCTACGGCACCGCGGGCGTGGCGATGCTCGCCTCGATGCTGCCGTTCGGGCTGGGCGCGGCCGCGGTCGCCTGGGCGGCGATCGAGCGAGAAGAGCGGCGGGCGCGGAGGAGCGTGGCGCATGCCTAGTCGGACACGCCGTCCGGGTCGGGTCCGCCGCCCGCTGATGCTCGGCGCGGCCGTGTTGCTCGCCGGCTTCGCCATCGCCGTCTGGGGGCAGCCACCGCACGACTCCACCGGTGCCGTTGCCGCCACTCCGGAATCGACCGAAGGGCGGGCGCTCTTCGAAGAGAGCTGCTCGAGCTGCCACGGCTTCGACGGGAAGGGCATCAAGGGCCAGGGCCCGTCCCTGATCCACGCGGGCGAAGCCGCCGCCGACTTCTACCTGCGGACCGGCCGGATGCCGCTCGGCCAGGTGGGCGATGAGCCGCTGCGCGGCGAACCGCGCTACTCCAACAGCCAGATCGAAGCGCTCGTCCATTACGTCGGCTTGCTCGGCGACGGGCCGACGATCCCGAACGTCGACCCGTCCCAGGGCGATGTCGCCGAAGGGATGGAACTGTTCCGGGACTCCTGCGCCGGCTGCCACGCGATCAGCGGCAAGGGCGGGGTCGCGATCGGCGGCTACGCGCCGCCACTGGGCGAATCGACACCGACCGAGGTGGGGGAGGCGATCCGGGTAGGGCCCTACCTGATGCCGAGGTTCAACGAAGAGCTGATCTCACCGAAGCAGGTGAACTCGATCGCCGCCTACGTGAAGCTGACGCAGGAACCCGAAGACGCCGGCGGCTTCGGAATCGGCCACATCGGGCCGGTGCCCGAGGGACTGGTCGCCTGGCTCGCCGCGATCGCCGCGCTCCTCCTGATCGCCCGGGTGATCGGCGAGCGGCTCGGCGGCAGCCGCGCCGACGACGAGGCGGAGGAGCCGCGATGAAGACCATCTGGCGCTACCTCGTCGCGGGCGTGCTCCTGCGCTTCTCGAAGAAGCGGACCGTGCACCGCGAGCGCGAGCTCCCCGCCTCGACCCGCGCGGAGACCTGGACCGCGATCCTCCTCTTCGCGGCAGCCCTGGCGGGCCTCGCCTTCGTCGCGATCTACGCCTTCGCCGACGCGAACACCCAACTCCTAGGCCTCTCGATCGCCGTCTCCCTCGCCCTGATCGCCGCCGCCCTGATCCTCGCCGCCTCCCAGGTCGTCCCCCAAGAGAACCTCGAGGAGCCCCGCCCCTCCTTCGCCCAGCCGAACCACGATGCTGATGGGCCGAAGAACCACGATATACGTGGCTTTTCGGCCCATCAACAGGGGGAGGAGGCGGCGTTGGTGGTGCGGGAAGGGGCCGATGGGGTTACGCGGCGGAGGCTGCTCGGGGCGGCCGGGGCCGCCGCGGGGGTTGGGTTGGGGGCCGCGGCGCTCGTGCCGCTCGCCTCGCTCGGGCCGGCCGTCGGGGACCGGTACGCGGAGTCGCCTTGGAAGGACGGGGTGCGGCTGGTCGAGGAGAACGGGATGGCGGTCAAGGTGGACGACCTCGAGGTCGGCTCGTTCCTCACCGCCTTCGCCGA
Organism: Actinomycetota bacterium; assembly: GCA_018268605.1. GTDB lineage: Bacteria > Actinomycetota > Thermoleophilia > Solirubrobacterales > 70-9 > VAYN01. The sequence goes on from JAFDWG010000099.1 coordinate 3,055, forward strand.
AGGTGCCGACAAAGAGGGGCTCGCGAGCTCACTCGCGGTCGTCCGCGTCCGGACCGAGGAGCTCGAACTGCCCGAGGACCGCGCCGACTGGGCACCGGAAGGGATCCTCGCCTTCTCGAAGATCTGCACCCACGCGCAGTGCGCGATCTCGCTCTTCCGCTATCCGCTCTTCTCCGAACGCTCCCCGGGGCCGGCGCTGGTCTGTCCGTGCCACTACTCGACCTTCAACGTACTCGACGGCGGCCAACGGATCTTCGGACCCGCGGTGCGGCCGCTGCCGCAACTGCCACTGCGGATCGAGAACGGCACCTTGGTCGCCGCCGGGCCGCTCTCGGGCGAGGTCGGCGCCTCCTGGGGCCGGGTCAGGGAAGAAGGCTGAGGGGGTGGGGGCCGGCCGATGACCACCCGTCGCCTCTTTCGCTTCCTCGACAGCCGCACCGGCGGCGCCGGTGCGATCGGCAAGGCGCTCCGCTACGTCTTCCCGGACCACTGGACCTTCCTCTTCGGCGAGATCGCGATGTACTCGTTCCTGATCCTCGTCGCGACCGGGACCTACCTGGCGCTCTTCTTCGAACCGAGCACCGCGCACGTCATCTACCACGGCACCTACGCGCCCCTGCACGGACAGGAGATGACCCGCGCCTACGCCTCGGCGGTGAACCTCTCCTTCGACGTCCAGGCGGGCCTCCTGATCCGCCAGGTCCACCACTGGGCCGCCGACGTCTTCCTCGCCGCGATCACGATCCACCTGATGCGGATCTTCTTCACCGGAGCCTTCCGCAAGCCGCGCGACATCAATTACTACGTCGGCCTCACGATGCTGGTGCTGGCGGTGCTCGAGGGCTACGCGGGCTACTCGCTGCTCGACGACCTACTGTCCGGGATGGGCCTGGCGATCGGCAACGGCGTCGCCCTCTCGATCCCGGTGATCGGCGGCCAGCTCGGCACCCTTATATGGGGCGGCCGCTTCCCGGGGACGCAGGACTTCTTCAGCCGCCTCTTCTTCGTCCACGTCTTCCTCTTCCCGGTCCTGATCGGCACGCTGATGGCGGTCCACCTCGCCCTCGTCGCCCGCCCGCACCACACCCAGTTCCGCGGCCGCCGGCGGCGCGAGGGCAATGTCGTCGGCACGCCGCTCTGGCCCGCCTACGCGCTGCGCAGCCTCGGCCTCTTCTTCGCCACGGCCGCGGTGCTCTTTCTCCTCGGCGGCCTCGTCCAGATCAACCCGATCTGGCAGTGGGGGCCGTACGAGCCCTACCTGGGGACGAACGGCGCCCAGCCCGACTGGTACCTCGGCTGGCTGATCGGCGCCCTGCGCCTGATGCCCCACTTCGATGTCGTGATCGGCAACTACACGCTGATCCCGAACCCCTTCTGGGGCGGCGTGCTATTCCCCGGCGCGGTCTTCGGCTTCCTCTACCTGTGGCCCTGGATCGAGCGCCGCTTCACCGGGGACCGAGCCGTCCACAACCTTCTCGACCGCCCGCGCGACAACCCGACCCGCACCGCGATCGGCTCTGCCGTCTTCACCCTCGTCGCCGCGGTCTTCTTCTCCGGCTCGGCCGACCGGGCCTTCGTCCAGTTCGGCGTCCCTTATGAAGACCAGCTGTGGGGCTACCGGGCGCTGGTGATCCTGCTGCCGATCGCCGTCTTCTTCCTCACGCGCCGGTTCTGCATCCGCCTACGTGACCGCGGCGCCCATCCTGCCCGCGAATCCGGCGCCCGTCTGGTCGAGCGCCCGCGCTTCAAGGGCCGGAGTCGGGGTACTGATCCGGCGTGATCGACCTCCCGCTCCTGCGGCAGTTGCGAGGCGAGGACAAGCTCGGCCGTGGCGCGGCGGCCAAGTCCCGCCGCAGCGCCGAGCTCCGCGCGCGGACGGCCACCGCCGACCGCGTCGTCGGGTCGGTCTGTCCCTACTGCGCGGTCGGCTGCGCCCAGAAGGTCTATGTCACCGATGGGAAGATCGTGCAGATCGAGGGCGATCCCGACGCTCCGCACAGCCGCGGCCGGCTCTGCCCGAAGGGCTCGGCGACCAGGCAGCTCGTCACCGGGTCCTCGCGCGGGCAAAAGGTCCTCTACCGCCGCCCCGGTGCGACCGACTGGGAGGAGCTGGACCTCGACACGGCGATGGACATGATCGCCGACCGCGTCGTCCGCGAGCGCCGCGTGGGCTGGGAGGAAGAAGAGGAAGGCGACCTCCTGCGGCGTTGTATGAGCATCGCCGCGCTCGGCGGGGCCACCCTCGACAACGAGGAGAACTACCTGATCAAGAAGCTCCTCACCGGGCTCGGGATCATCCAGATCGAGAACCAGGCCCGGGTCTGCCACAGCTCGACCGTGGTCGGCCTGGGGACGAGCTTCGGCCGCGGCGCCTCCTCGACCCTTCCCGGGGACCTCCAGAACTCCGACCTGATCGTGCTCGAGGGCTCGAACATGGCGGAGGCGCACCCGGTCGCCTACCAGTGGGTGGTCGAGGCCAAGGAACGCGGCGCCAAGGTCATCCACGTCGACCCGCACTACAGCCGCACCAGCGCGATGACGGACCACTTCGTGCCGCTCCGCGCCGGAACCGACATCGCCTTCCTCGGCGGCATCATCAACCACGTTCTCACCACCGAATCGGACTTCCGTGAGTACGTCCTCGCCTATACCAACGCCTCGACGATCGTCGGCGAGGCCTTCGAGGACGCGGGGGTCGAGGGCCTCTTCTCCGGCTACGACGAGGCGGAGATGAGCTACGACCCGGAGAGTTGGCAGTACGACGGCGCCTTCGTCAACGCCGCCTCGGGGCAGCGCGACCAGGAGGGCAACGTCGACCGGCTGCAGAAAAGCGAGCTCGGCGGACCTGGTGGACGCGGCTACATCCGGCGCGACGAGACCCTCCAGCACCCGCGATGCGTCTGGCAGATCCTCAAACGCCACTACGCCCCGTACACGCCGGAGATGGTGGAACGAGTCTGCGGCCTGCCCGAGGAGGTCTTCGCCGAGGTCTGCCGGCTTTTCGTCGAGAACTCGGGACGCGAGCGCACCACGGCCTTCGTCCACGGCGTCGGCTGGACGCAGCACACGATCGGCTCTCAGTACATCCGCGCCGCCTCGGTTCTGCAGCTGTTGCTCGGCAACATGGGCCGGCCGGGGGGAGGGGTGATGGCGATGCGCGGGCACGCCTCGATCCAGGGCTCCTCCGACATCCCCACCCTCTTCGACACCCTGCCCGGGTACATCCCGATGCCGAGCGCCCACGGCCACGGTGGGCTCGACGACTTCGTCGAGGCGGACTCGCCCGCCCGCGGCTACTGGGGCAACATGCGCGACTACCTCGTGAGCCTGCTCAAGGCCTGGTGGGGGGACGCCGCCACGGCGGAGAGGGAATACTGCTTCAACCACCTGCCGCGGCTGACCGGCAGCCATTCGACCTACGACACGACGATGGCGATGGTGGAAGGGAAGGTGACGGGCTTCTTCCTCTTCGGCCAGAACCCGGCGGTCGGCTCGGCCAACACGCGGATGCAGAGGCTTGGGATGTCGAAGCTCGACTGGCTGGTGGTGCGCGACTTCTCGCTGATCGAGTCGGCGACCTGGTGGAAGGACGGGCCGGAGATCCAGTCGGGGGAGATGCGCAGCGAGGACATCCAGACCGAGATCTTCTTCCTGCCCGCCGCCGCCCACACCGAGAAGGAGGGCACCTTCACCAACACCCAGCGGATGCTGCAGTGGCACAACAAAGCGGTCGAGCCGAAAGGCGACCAGCGTTCCGACCTCTGGTTCACCTACCACCTGGGGCGAAAGATCCGCGAACGGCTGGCGGGCTCCGAGGACGAGCGCGATCGCCCGATCCTCGACCTGACCTGGGACTACCCGACCGAGGGACCGTACGAAGAGCCCTCGGCGGAAGCGGTCCTGCAGGAGATCAACGGCCGCGACGCCGAGGGCAAGATGCTCTCCGCCTACACGGAACTGAAGTCCGACGGCTCCACCTCCTGTGGCTGCTGGATCTACTGCGGCTGTTACGCCGAAGGCGTCAACCAGACCGCCCGGCGGACGCCGAAAGAGGAGCAGAACTGGACCGGTCCCGACTGGGCCTGGGCCTGGCCCGCGAACCGTCGCATCCTCTACAACCGTGCCTCCGCGGACCCGTCCGGGAAGCCATGGTCGGAGCGCAAGAAACTCGTCTGGTGGGACGAGGGCGAAGAAGAATGGTCCGGCCTCGACACGCCCGACTTCGAGGTGACGAAGCGGCCGGACTACGTCCCCGACGAGGACGCCGTCGGCCCGGACGCGATCCGCGGCGACGAGCCGTTCATCATGCAGGCCGACGGGCGCGGCTGGCTCTATGCCCCGGCCGGCGTCGCCGACGGGCCGCTGCCTACCCACTACGAGCCGCAGGATTCGCCGGTCCGCAACCGCCTGCACAAGCACCAGCGCGATCCCGCCCGCCAGATCTACGTGCATGAGTGGAACCGTTATCACCCCGACCCCGAGACGCGGGGCGCCGAGGTCTTCCCCTTCGTCGCCACCACCTACCGCCTCACCGAGCACTTCACCGCCGGCGGGATGTCCCGCTGGACGCCCTACCTGGCCGAGCTGCAGCCGGAGTTCTTCGTCGAGGTCTCGCCGGAGCTGGCCGAGGAGCGTCGGTTGGAGCACACCGGCTGGGCGACGATCGTCAGCGCCCGCGGGGCGGTCGAGGCGCGGGTGATGGTCACCGACCGGATGACGCCGCTCCAGGTCGACGGGCGGGTCGTGCACCAGCTCGGCATGCCCTACCACTGGGGGCCGAACGGGATCGCGCGAGGCGACTCGATGAACGAGCTCTCCTCGATGGCGCTCGACCCGAGCTCCCACATCCAGGAGGTGAAGGCCCTCTCGGTCGACATCCGGCCGGGACGGCGCCCGCGCGGCCCGGCGCGGACCGAGCTGGTCGCCGACTACCGGCGGCGCGCCGGGATCACCGCGGAGA
>JAFDWG010000009.1 GCA_018268605.1 Actinomycetota bacterium
GGCGCGCAGGCCGTAGTCGTTGTGGCGGTCGGAGATCGGCAGGACGATCGCCTGCACCGGCGCCAGCCAGGTCGGGAAGCGCCCGGCGTAGTGCTCGATCAGGATCCCGGCGAAGCGCTCCATCGAGCCGAGCAGCGCGCGGTGGATCATCACCGGCCGGTGCGCTTCGTCGTCGGCCCCGGTGTAGGAGAGGTCGAAGTTCTCCGGCATCTGGAAGTCGAGCTGGCAGGTGCCGCACTGCCAGGAGCGCCCGAGCGCGTCGGTGATGTGGAAGTCGATCTTCGGCCCGTAGAAGGCGCCGTCGCCGGGGTTCAGCTCGTACTCGCGGCCCTGGCTGTCGAGCGCCTCGGCCAGCGCCGCCTCCGCCTTCGCCCACTGCTCCGCCGTCCCCATCGACTTCTCGGGACGGGTGGAGAGCTCCACTTTCACCTCGTCGAAGCCGAAGCGCGCGTAGAGCTCGTCGATCGCCTCGCAGATCGAGGCGACCTCGGCGGTGATCTGGTCCTCGGTGCAGTAGACGTGGGCGTCGTCCTGGGTGAACGCGCGGACGCGGAGCAGGCCGTGCAGGACGCCCTCCCGCTCATTGCGGCTGACCCGGCCGAACTCGGCCAGGCGCAGCGGCAGCTCCCGATAGCTGTGGCGGTCGGAGCCGTAGACGAGGCACGCGCCGGGGCAGTTCATCGGCCGCAGCGCGTAGTTGCGGTCGTCGTCCTGCATGAAATACATCTCGTCCTTGTAATTGTCCCAGTGGCCGCTGCGGTGCCAGAGGTCCTCGTCGAGCACCTGCGGCGTCGCGATCTCCTTGTAGTCGCGCTTGCGCAGCTGCTCACGCACCTGGGTTTCGATCAGGCGCAGGAGAGTCGTGCCGTTGGGCAGCCAGAACGGCATCCCGGGCGCCTCGGGGCGGAGCATGAAAAGGTCCAGCTCGGGACCGAGCCGGCGGTGATCGCGCGCTTCGGCCTCGGCGATCCGCGCCAGGTGGGCCTCGAGGTCCTTCTTCGAGAAGAACGCGGTGCCGTAGATGCGGGTGAGCTGCTCACGGTGCTCGTCGCCGCGCCAGTAGGCGCCCGCGACCGAGCTCAGCTTGATCGCCTTGATCCGCCCGGTCCCCGGCGAGTGCGGGCCGCGGCAGAGGTCCTCGAAGTCGCCGTTCTTGTAGAGAGAGACGGTCTCGACCCCTTCGTTCTTCACCAGGTCCTCGATCAGCTCGACCTTGAAGCTCTCGCCTTTCGAGCCGAAGATCTGGAGCGCCTCGCCGACCGGGACGTCGCGGCGGGTGAAGTGCTCGTCGGCGGCGATGTGCTTCTGCATCGCCTTTTCGATCTTCGGCAGGTCGTCCTCGGTGATCCGGACGCCGTCGGGGAAGTCGAAGTCGTAGTAGAAGCCGGACTCGATCGCCGGGCCGATCGTGACCTTGGTGCCGGGATAGAGGCCGGTGACCGCCTCGGCCATCACGTGGGCGGCGTCGTGGCGGATCAGCTCGAGGCCCTCGGGGTCGCGGTCGGTGACGATCGCCACCTCCGCCCCGAGCTCAGGCAGAGGTGCGGTGAGGTCGCGCAGCGCGCCGTCCACCTTGATCGCGAGCGCGGCCTTGGCGAGCCCCGGGCCGATCGCCGCCGCGGCGTCCGCGCCGGTGGCGCCGGCGGGCAGCTCCAGCGGCCTCCCGTCAGGGAGCTTGACGACGATCTTGTCGGTTGCGGCCTCCACGGACGCCATGGTACGTGCCCGGCGTCGCGGTCAGCGGGCCGGTCCCTGGCGGGCCTGGCGTTCGGCGATCAGCGGGCAGACGCTCTGCATCGCGATCGGGCCCTTCACTTCCCAGAGCACGTAGGGCCTCGCGACCTTCTTCACGCGCAAGCCCTTGAAGGGCGGCTTGTGGCGCGAGCCCTCGGTGACGACGAAGCGCACCCCGGTCGGCGGCTTCCCTTCGGCTTCGGCCCGGGTCTCGATACAGACGCGGCCGCCGCGCAGCTCCCAGGCGATGTAGTTGGTGCCGTGGTCGTCCTCGAGGAATTCGCGTGAGGCGAGGACGACGGTCGAGTCGTTCTCGACCAGCGGGCGCAGCCCGGTGAGCGCCGGCGAGTAGGTCCCTGGCCCGACCGGCGCGTTGGCGAGCGCAAGCGCCGAGCAGAGCCCGGCCGTCGCGGCGAGGACCACGAAGGCGGCCGCGGCGACCATCCCGCCGCGATCCCCGGCCACCGTGTCGGCCTGCCCGCGCCGCACGTCTTGCGCCGCCTCCCCCGTGGTCCCCGGCGCCCCCTCCCCCGCTTCAGCTGTTCCTTTTGGCGCTCCCCGCGCCATAAGGAACAGCTGGGCGCGGTGGGTCAGCGGTAGGAGGATCGTCAGGGCGCAGAGGGGCGCGGCGATCTCGATCGCCTTCGCGGCGGTATAGGCGGTGCCGCCGACGCGGGCGGCGAGGTAGGCGACCGCGGCGACGAAGAGGCCGGAGAGGACGACGGTCTCGCGGCGGCGCCAACAGGCCCAGATGCCGTAGAGGAGCAGGACGCTCGCAAAGGCGGCGCCCAGGTAGTACGCCGCCGCCGGGACCGCCCCGTCCCCGGGCGCCAGGCGGAAGTCCCCGGACGGCCAGATCCCGAGCGCCTCGAACGGCGAGACCTGCCCGAAGAGGTTGCCGAGGCCGGGGCCGTTGGGATCGAACGTTTCGAACTTGTGGAAGTCGATCATCCGGCCGATCTCGGGCGCGACGAAGATGACGAGGATGCCGACGGCGATCCCGAGCGACCTGGTAAGTGGCCGATCCGGCCGCTTGCGGAGCGCAAGTTCGGCCAAGGCGAAGACGACCGCGGTGCCTCCCAGCCAAAGCAGTCCGGGGAAGCTGTAGGTGTAGACCGCGCCGACCGCGATCAACGCCGCCGGGACGAAGCGCAGCGGGGTGTCGACCGGTTCGCGGACGCTCTCGCGCAGGAAGAGCACGAAACCGAGGAGGAAGAACGCCAACATCACCTCCTTGAAGGCACCCTGGGCGAAGTAGCCGGCGAAGACGTAGGCGAGGCCGACGAGGAGCGCCGCCGCGGTGCGAGGCAACGCCCGAAGGTCACGGAACGCCGCGATCGCGCTCAACGGCGCCAGCACGGCGACCGCCACGGTCATCCCGCTGAAGCCCTTGACCAGGCCGATGTCGAGGCCCTTGTTCAGGGCGACGACGATCGAGTGCGGGCCGAGCGGGTAGCCCTGGCGGATCAGCTGTCCGGAGTGACCGCGGGCGAGCTGGTCGGCGGCCAGCAGGTGCTGGGACATGTCCGGGTTGAAGCTCGTGCCGAGGATGCCGTAGTGACCTTCGACGATGAACGGCAGCGAGGCGCCGAGGACGGCAAGGACGAAGACCGACCAGCCCTGGCTGAACGGCTCGCGCCATACGCCCCGTCCCTGGAGGTAGGCGAGCGAGACGGCGACCATCGCCAGGACGACGATCGCCGAGACCTGCCCGTGGCCCGGTAACCGCACCGTCCCCCAGCAGACGGCGCAGAGGATCGCGAGGCCGACGGGCGCGGCCGTCCACGACCACGCGCGGCGGCCGCAGAGGTAGATGACGGCCTGGCCGATCGACAACGAGGCGACGCACACGGCGAGGGCGGCTGCATAGGTCCCGATCACGAGCCCGCGAGCCTAGACTCTGAAGATGATGGCGTTCGCCCCGCCCGCCCGCCACCTGCTCCGCGCCAAGGACCTCGCCGACGCGCGTTACGCCGAGCCGGTCGGGGTCGAGGAGATGGCGGCGGCGGCCGGCCTCTCCCGCGCCCACTTCAGCCGCGAGTTCCGGCGGGCCTTCGGCGAGTCCCCGCATTCCTACCTGCTGACGCGCCGACTCGAGCGCGCCGCGGCGCTTCTGCGCAACACCGACCGCTCGGTGGCGGAGATCTGCTTCGACGTCGGGCTCACCAGCGTCGGTTCGTTCACGACCAGCTTCAAACGGAACCTCGGCAAGACGCCGACCGCCTACCGCGCCTCGTTCCCGCCCGCCTCGGCCTGGGCGGTCGTCCCCGGCTGCGTCCTCCGCGCCAACGCCAGGCCGCGAAACCGCACGTTTCGAGAAGACAACCCGCCCGCGGGCTCCTAGTGTCGTCCCACAGTCAATTTCGGAACGAAAGACAGGTGAAAGAGATGAAAATCGCCAACGCTCAGCTGTGGGTGCAGGATCAGGAGGAGGCGTTGAAGTTTTGGACCGAGAAGGTCGGCTTCGAGGTCCGCGCGGACGTGACCCTTCCGGAGATGGGCGACTTCCGCTGGCTCTGCGTCGGGCCCCCCGGACAGGAGGACGTCTCGATCGTGCTGATGGCGATTCCGGGCGAGCCGTTGATCGATCCGGCGACCCAGGCGCAGATCCGCGACCTGTCCGCCAAGGGCTTCGCCGGCACCGTCTTCCTCACCACCGACGACTGCCGCGCTGATTACGAAACGCTCCGCGCGAACGGCGTCGAGTTCACCGAAGCACCGGAAGAGCGCCCCTACGGCATCGACGCCGGCTTCCGCGACCCGTCCGGGAATGCGATCCGCTTGACCCAGGTGGCAATGACCTTCAACGCCTGAGGCGGGGTGGGAGCGCCTCGCGGCGTCCTCGGTCGCTCGGCTCGGGTCACTGGAGTGCGCTCCCCTCACCTCACTTTCCTGCGTCCTTGCGAGGCTGGCCCACCCCGCCTCAGGTCATTCTTGAGCTTTTTCTAGGGCTTCTTTGGCGGCCTTTTCGGCTGCCTTGATCTGATTCTGCGCGGCTTTGCTCGCGCTTTCCCGCAGTCGTTTCAGCTGCCGCTGGAGTTTCTTCTTCTGCGCTTTGGTGACGTTTTTCTTCGACAGCTGGCGCTGGATCCGCTTCAGCTGGCGCTGGGCTTTCGCGGCCGCCGGGTTGGCGCCCGATTCGAGCTGGATCCCGCCGGGGCCGGTGCGGCCGGACTTGTTGTCGTTGCCGCCCGACACCAGCAGGGCGACGACGACGATCGCCAACACGATCACACCGAGGACGATCCCGACCGTTTTGACCCCGCGGCCGCGGATCGATTCGCGGAGTTTCACCAGGTCGCGAGGCGGCTTGCCTTCGCGCGCGCCCGTTCCGGAGGCGGAGCCCGCGGCCGACCCTGCTCCGGTCGCCGCCGCGGCGCTCTCGGCGGTGTGGACGTGTTCGGTCCACCGCTCGCCATCCCACCAGCGCAGCCCTTCGCCGCTTGGATCGTCGTACCAGCCGGCCGGGATCCCGGACCCGCCCGGCGTGTCGGTCGAGTTCACGGGCGCGATTATGCCTTGCTCCGGGGCGGAATTTGTAAACGCGGTCGTTACATCTCTTTTGCGATCGGGGCCGACCACGGAAAAGGGCCCCTTGCGGGGCCCCCTGTTTCCGAAGGACGTACCACCAGCGACAGAGACGCCGGCTGGCTCGTCGGTCCTCAAGCTTTGAAGTTCCGGCCGCCGTGTTTTCGACGACGCCCCATAAACCCCTGCTCCCGAGAAAAGTTGCACTCTCCAGGGAAGTTCGTCACTAGTTGGTAGGCCTCCCATGGCGACACCCGCCCCCGCCGCGCTGCTAGATTCTCCCGCCCCGGGCGTTTAGCTCAGTTGGGAGAGCGCCAGCTCGACAAGCTGGAGGTCACTGGTTCGAGCCCAGTAACGCCCACTCTCCGGGATCCTCAAGCAGCGGGCTTCGCGCTCAACTGCCAGGAGGCGCCGAATCGGTCGTTGATCCAGGCGAAGCGAGGACTGAACGGGTAGGCGTCGAGCGGCATCAGCACCCCGCCGCCCTCCGCGAGCTTCGCGAAGGCCGCGTCGACCTCCTCGGGCTCGTCGAACTCGACGAACAGCGAGATCGCGGGGGTGAACCCGAAGCCGTGCTCGACCGGGCTGTCGAAGAGGCGGATGCGCTCTTCGCCGATCCGCAGGAACGCGGCTTCGATGGTTCCGTCCTCGCGCCGCTCGACGTCGACGACCTCGGAATCGTCGAAGGCCGAGACGTAGAGGTCGAGGGCGTCCCCCGCCGCGCCTTCGAACATCAGGAACGGGACGAGGTCCGGAGCCATGCCTAGACGTGGTCGCTGGGAAGGTGCCAGCGGCGCGGGGCGATCAGTTGGTCGATCTCCCGTGGGCCCCAACTGCCGCGCCAGTAGGGGATCGCGGGCGGGGGGTTCTCGAGCACGGGCTCGGAGATTTCCCAGAGGCGCTCGATCGCGTCGGAGCTGGTGAAGAGGGTGCGGTCGCCGTTCATCGCGTCGTGGATGAGTCGCTCGTACGGGTCGAGCGCGGCCTCGTTGTTGCCGAAGGCTTCGGCGTAGGTGAACTTCATGTGGGCTTCGCCGAGCTGCATGGTCGCCCCGGGGACCTTGGCGAGAAAGGAGGTCGAGATCGAGCCGGGCTCGCCGAGCTCGAAGGTGAGGTGATCGCGCCCGAAGCCCTCCGGGATCAGTTCCTGGTCCAGCGGGAACATCCGGCGCGGCGGCTGCTTGAAGGCGATCGTGAGGACGTGATGGCTCTCGGCCATCCGCTTGCCCGAGCGCAGGTAGAACGGCACGCCCTCCCAGCGCCAGTTGTCGACGAAGGCCTTCACGGCGATGAAGGTCTCGGTGTCGGAGTTCGGGTCCACCCCGTCCTCTTCGCGGTAGCCGACGTACTGGCCGCGGACGACGTCCTCCGGTCTCAGCGGCAACATCGAGTCGAAGACCTTCTCGCGCTCGAGACCGAGCGGTTTCGGCTCCAGCGACGTCGGCGGCTCCATCGCGACGAAACCAAGAACCTGGAACAGATGGGTGACGAGCATGTCGCGGAATGCGCCAGTGTCCTCGTAGAAGCTCCCACGCATCTCGATCGAAAGCGTCTCCGGGATGTCGATCTGGACGTGGTCGATGTGGTTGCGGTTCCAGACCGGCTCGAACATGCCGTTGGCGAAGCGCAGCGCCAACAGGTTCTGCACCGCCTCGCGTCCGAGGTAATGGTCGATCCGGTAGATCCGGTTCTCCTTGAAGACCGAGTGCAGTCGTTCGTTCAGCTCGTGGGCGGAGCGCAGGTCGGTGCCGAACGGCTTCTCGGTGATCACCCGCGCGTCGTCGCCGAGCCCGAGCTTGCCGATCTCGTCGACCGTCCCGGCGGCGGCTTTCGGCGGCAGCGAGAGATAGAAGAGGAGGTCGGCCTCACCGCCCAGTTCCTTCTTGGCCTCTTCGACTGCCTCGCCGAGCGGCCCGAAGCCGTCGCCGACGCCGACGAAGCTGAGGCACCTGGCGAACTCGTCGAAGGCGTCGTCGCCGTCGGGCTTTCGCCCCGAACCGCCGACGGAGTCGCGCGCAAGCTGTCGGAATTCGTCGGTGGAGATCGGGTTACGAGCGGCGCCGATGATGCGGAAGGCCTCCGGCATCAGCCCCGTCTGCGAGAGATGGAACATGCCCGGCAGGAGCTTGCGCTTGGCGAGATCGCCGGTCGCGCCGAAGAGGACGATGACCTGATCCGTGCGGACGCGGTCCGCGGCCGGGTCGTCCTTGGCGCTGGCGGTGGTGACGCTCACGCTTCGCAGGCTACAGCCCGCAATCCACGGCCCATAGGGTGCAGGTGATGCCGCGTACGACCAATGGGGGAACGGAGTTCGATCCGGCGGCGCTGGAGCGGACCGAGGCCCGCTTCTGGCGCGAGATCTGGGACGCGGTCCCGCCCGCGGTCGCGGTCGCCAAAGGCGTGCGGCGGGTGGAGTTCGGTCCGGTGCAGGCGACGGTGACGGCGGCCGCGGCCGAGCAGCGCTTCCTCAACCTGATCCTCGGCGCGGCGAGTGCCGATGCCGCCGCCGAGGGCTTCGTCGAGGAGGCGATCGACTGGGTACGGGACCAGGGCGTGCGCGGCTTCGCCCTCCTCGATCCGAACCTCCCTGGCGCCGAAGCCGCCGAACGCGCGCTCGACCGCGCGGGCTACGCGCGCGAGCACGACTGGATGCGCTTCGTCCGCGACCCACACCCTCCCCGGTTCAAGTTCTCCGGCGAAGTCGAGATCGTCGAGCTCGACGGATCCGACGAGGACGCGCCATTCGGTTCCATCGCCGCGCTCGGCTTCGGCCTCCCAGGCTGGGTCGCCTCGCTCTTCGCTCCCCTCCCCGGCCTACCCGATTGGCGCTGCTACCTGGCGCTGATCGACGGTGAGCCGCAGGCGTGCGCGGCGATGCTCATCGACGGCGAGATCGCCGAGCTGGGGGTCGCGGCGACGCTCGAGGGCGGACGCCGGCGCGGCTGCCAGCTCGCGCTCCTCGCCCGGCGGATCGAGGACGCGGCGGCGGCCGGCGTCCACACCCTCTTCGTCGAGACCGGCGCCCGCGTCCCCGGCCGTCCCTCGACCAGCTACGGCAACATCCTCCGCGCCGGATTCGAGGAGGCCTACCTCCTGCCCGGCTACGCCGATGCGCGACCTGCTGCGGACTGACTTCCTCCGCGCCGAAGCCGGCGGTGGCCTGGCGCTGCTGCTCGGCTCCGTCGTCGCCCTGCTCTGGGTGAACGTGATCGACGCGGGCGGCTACGCCACCTTCTGGGCCCAACACATCGACATCGGGATCGGCTCCGCCTCGATCGACGAGAGCCTCGCCCATTGGGTCAACGACGGCCTGATGACGTTCTTCTTCTTCCTCATCTCGCTGGAGATCAAGCGGGAGCTGGTGACCGGGGAGCTGCGCCATCCCAAACGGGCGGCGCTGCCGATCATCGCGGCGCTCGGCGGCGTCGTCACCCCGATCGCGCTCTTCCTCATCGTCAGCGGCGGCCAGAACGCGGCCGGCTGGGGAATCCCGATGGCGACCGACGCGGCCTTCGCGATCGGTGTCCTGGCACTGCTCGGGGACCGGGTCGGGGTCGGCGTGAAGCTCCTCCTGGTGACGATCGCGGTGGTCGACGACGTCGGCGCGATCCTGGTCATCGCCGTCGCCTACACCGACCATCTCAGCCTCGGCTGGCTGGCTCTGGCGGTCGTGGGACTGCTGGGCGCCGTCGCGATGAGGGCGCTCGGGGCGCGACGCATCCTCCTCTTCGTCCCGATCGGCGTCTTCGTCTGGGTCGCGACCCTGGAGTCGGGCGTCCACGCGACGCTGGCGGGCGTGGCGCTGGCGCTGATCTGCCCGGCGACGCCGGTGGCCGGCCGCGACGTCCTCGGGGAGCTCGAACATCGCCTTCATCCCTGGGTCAACTACGCGATCCTGCCCCTCTTCGCGCTCGCCAACGCGGGGGTGAAGCTGGGCGGCGGCGAGCTCTCCGACGCGGACGGACGCCGGCTCGCCCTCGCGGTCGCGATCGGCCTGGTCGTCGGCAAGTTCATCGGCATCGCGGGCGCCACCATCGCCGCCCTGAAGCTTCGCCTCGGCGCCCTACCGAAGGGTGTCGACCTGGGCGGCCTCCTCGGCGCCGCGGCGCTCGGCGGGATCGGCTTCACCGTCTCCCTCTTCATCACCCCGCTCGCCTACGAAGACCCCCTCCTGATCGGCGCCGCCAAGCTCGGCATCCTCGGCGGCTCGGTCGTCTCCGCCGTCATCGGCATCACGATCTTCGCCGCGACGGGCGTCCACCCGACCCGCGAGGAGGATCAGCCGCCGAGCCTCCCTTCGAAGAACGCGTAGAAGGAGCAGCCGCCGCGACCGCCCAGGTCGTGCACGGTAGCCAGCGGAAGGTTGCGTTCGAGGCCTTCGGCGGCAGCGTCCCCGACCCCGTGGAGGGCGATGTTCTCGCGCCCGACGGTGAAGGCGATCGTGTTGTCGATCACCGGCAGCGTGCGCCCGACGGTCCCATCTTCCTTTTCGATCTCCACACCGGTGACACCATCCGGCAGAAGCGCGTGGACGCGGAAATGCCTCGGGCCCTTGCCGCAGGAGCTGACGCTCATGAGCCCGAATTCGCGCGCGCGGCCGGGCGAGGTGCACCCCCCGCCTCCACCGCCAGGTCCGTCCTTCTGCAGTTCGAATTGGCAGATCCAGTGTCCCCTCGCCACCGCCGCGAGCGTCGCGTTCGGCCGTTCGACCTCGCCGAACCAGACCGGGCCGTGACCTGAGTGCGGCAACAGACCGAAGCCTTTCGTCCCCGCGGGCGCGACGAAGATGCGCAGTTCGGGCGGGAGCGCCTTCACCGCGACCCGTTCGTCCAGCAGGCCGAAGTGAGGAAAGTGCTTGCCGCCGCCGACAGGCGCCGCGAATGCGGTTCCGACTCCGACCGCGCACGCCAGCACGATCATCCCCGCCGCGACGATCCTTCGCACCCCCACACCGCCAGTCTAGGAGCTTGCCGCCGGGGCCGGCACATAGGATCTCGCGCCGATGTCGAGCGAGACCGAGCCCAGGACGCAGCCCCAACGGGTCGAGAAGCCATGGGGTTACGAGCTGTGGTGGGCGGAGACGCAGCACTACGCCGGGAAAATCCTGCACGTCGACGCCGGGCATCGGTTGTCGCTGCAGATGCACCGTGAGAAGGACGAGTCGTCCTACCTGATGTCGGGACGGCTACTGCTGACCCGCGGCCCGAGCGTCGAGGAGGTGACGACCGAGGAGATCGGCCCCGGCTCCACCTGGCGGGTCGAGCCCGGCACGGTGCACACGATCGAGGCGCTCGAGGACTCGGATGTGCTCGAGGTCTCGACCCCGCACCTCGACGACGTGGTGCGGCTGCAGGACCGCTACGGGCGCGAGGACTAGGCCCCTCTAATAGGCGCGGGCGACGATCGCCTGGAGGTCGGGCTCGTCCTCGGCGGCGGGGACCGTGCCGTCGGTGCGCTGGATGCAGCGGACGCTGACGCCGTCGTCGAGGAGCTTGCGCTCGCCCTCGGGTCCGAGCTTCGACCACTCGATCCGGCCCACGCCCTGCTTGCCGACCTCGAGTGCCTCCTCGACCGAGTCGACCTGGGTGGTCGCGGACTCGCGGAAGTCGGTCGCCTCGCCGAGCATCGCCGCCTGGATCTCATTGAGGAGCGGCTCGATGCGGCCGGGGACGTCGCCGAGCGGGATCGCGATCTTCTCGCCGGTGTCGCGGCGGACCGCGGTCGCCTGGCCGTCGGCGAGGTCGCGGGGGCCGAGATCGATGCGCAGCGGCACTCCTTTCAGCTCCCAGTCGGTGGCGCGACGGCCGAAGCCGGTGTGGGTGTCGGCGTCGACCTTGACGCGGGCGCCGGTGGCGTCGATGTGGGCGCCGAGCTGGTGGGCGGCGTCGACCGCCCCGTCCTCGTCGCGGACGACGACGATCGCCACCTGGGTCGGGGCGATCCGCGGCGGCAGGCGCAGGCCGCGCGCGTCACCGTGGCCCATGATCAGGCCACCGACGAGGCGCGTCGAGGCGCCCCATGAGGTGGTCCAGGCGGTCCGGACCGAGCCGTCCTCATCGGTGTAGGTGATGTCGAAGGCGCGGGCGAAGTTCTGGCCGAGCTCATGGCTCGTCGCCAGCTGCAGCGCTTTGCGGTCGCGGGTGATGCCCTCGCAGGTCATCGTGTTTATCGCCCCGGCGAAGCGCTCCTCGGCGGTCTTGCGGCCGAGCAGCACCGGCAGCGCCAGCGTGTCGACGAGGAAGTCGCGGTAGACGTCGTGGTGGATGCGCAGTGCGTAGGCGGCGGCGTCCTCGCCGCTCGCGTGGACGGTGTGGCCCTCCTGCCAGAGGAACTCCGAGGTGCGCAGGAAGAGGCGTGGGCGCAACTCCCAGCGGACCACGTTCGCCCACTGGTTCAAGAGCAGCGGCAGGTCACGGTAGGAGTTGACCCATTTCGCCATCTGCTCGCCGAAGACGGTCTCCGAGGTCGGCCGCACGACGACCGGCTCGGTCAGGTCCTTGCCGCCCGCGTGGGTCACCACCGCGAGCTCGGGGCTGAACCCCTCGACGTGCTCGGCCTCGCGCTGCAGGTAGCTCTCCGGGATGAAGAGCGGGAAGTAGACGTTGTCGGCACCGGCCGCCTTGATCCGGGCGTCGATGTCGGCCTGGATGCGCTCCCAGATCGCGTAGCCGTACGGCCGGATCACCATCGTCCCGCGCACCGGCCCGTTCTCGGCCAGGCCCGCTTTGGCGATCACGTCCTGGTACCAGCGCGGATAGTCCTCGTTCGGGTCGGCGATCGGAGATTTCGGCATGGCGCGCATCCTAGGTAGCACGCTGTCTCGCCGTCGTGCGCCAGGAGGCGCGATCAGCCCGTCGTTCGGGCGCCGTGACCGACCTGGTCTCCTCACCGCAACAAGAGGCGTCCACCGGAATCGAACCGGTGGACGATCTCCTTCGGTCCCTAGAGCCGAAAGTACGCCTCTACGTCGAGCACTTCCGGGCGCTTGGCGACGGCGACGAGCCCGAGTAGCGGCCCCTCCGACAGCCGCCGCTCGTCCGAGCCAGCGGGTGTCTTGTCCTGCCAGCCGGGCCCCGCCCACGCCGCGGACTCAATCTGCCCCGACTGCGGCCGGGTCGTCCCCCAAACCGCTCACCCGATGCCGCCGACGCCGGTGCCCCGGCTACGCGCCCATCTGGGCGGGCGACCAGCGCCAGAAGCTGTTCGCGAACCTGAACGCCCACGCCGATCAGGTCCCGTCCGGTGTCCCCTCCCGGCGAGTCCTGGTGACCGCCGTCACGGCGCCCGGAGTGGGCGAAGGAATGGCCTGGGACGAGAATCGATGCGCCGCGCTCGGACCGCATCGCCACGGCGGCGAGCCTGGCTGCCGCGTACGCACCGGTCCGGCTATGCGGTGGAACGAAAAGGCAGCGGAACGGTGGCGAGCCATGCACCGTGAGGCCTACCAGCGGTGCCAGCGCGACGGCCTTCGTCCGTGGCTCCTGGTGCGGGTCTGGGAGATGCAGAAGCGCGGCCTCCTGCATGTTCATCCCGTCCTCGCCTACTCAACCGCAGAGGAGAAGCGTTCCGCCGATCGATATGTGGCACACCTCGACGCCATCCGGCGCCGATACAGGTTTGGCTATGTCGAGCGAAAGCGTCAGGTCCGAGACCCTCGCGCCGCCGCCGCCTACCTCTCGTCCTACTTCGTCACCGGCAAGGGCAAGAAGGTCAGCCTCCAGGAGTCGGTGCAGTCGAACTGGATGCCACGATCGATCATCCATGTGTCGGTGCGGTTGTCGCAGCGGAGCGGGATCACGATGCGGACACTCCGGATCAAGCGCTACCTCTTCCGCCGGGTCGGCCCGCTCCTCGACGCCCTGCGCTTGGAGGCGGGCCTCCCGATTCTTGACATTTACCGGGCGCTCGAGGCGAGAGTGTCGATGATCGACCTTGTCGTCTTTGGCTACGAGTACCGGGACCCTTAAGTGGAACGTGGATTGCCTGAAGAGGTCCTCCTTCGCCGTCAAACTGGGCGATATGGGCGTCTTCCTTCCAGAGCTAGAACTCGACAAAGGCGAGAATGCGGTCTGGGAGGCGTGGGCCAACCATGTCCGGAGGTCGGTCGCAGTCGGCGGCGTCCTAGCCGTCACGGATCAGCGCCTCTTTTTTCAGCCGAACCGGATCGAGCGGTGGTTTAGGCGGAAGACCTGGAATTGCCCGCGAGACAGCGTGGTCGGGTGCGAGGCAATAGCCCGTAACTGGAAGGCCGTGCTTGGTGGAGGCGTTCGGCGGCGTCTGGCGATCCGAACCACCACGGGCATCGAGGTTTTCGTGGTCAGCGATGTAGACCGCAGGTTGGCCGAACTAGGCGAGGTGCTCGCCTAGCTGAGCACGCCGGACTTGTCATGGCCAAGGAAGTGTCTGCGTTGCTCGCGACCAGCCCGCCGACCGCCGGACGGAGTTGACGGACGGACGCGCCCGGACGCGCAGAGTCCGCCGCGGCCGCCCGCCCGCCTGAACGCCGACCGCCGGACTGCCACAGGCGCCGGTCCCGGCGCCGACTTGACCGATCGGCTCAAGGTCCGAGAGTCACGTTCCGATGCCCTGCTGGGATGGCCCGTCTTCGTAAGAGCCCTTGGAGTCTGAGACTCGCGGCGGTTGGCCTCTTGGCCCTATTCATTCCGATTCCGTCACACGCCCCGATCAGGCCCTACGTCGGAGCTGTCCTCGTGGTCGGTCTGGTGGGTGGCTTCCTCCTGTTCGGGAGTCGGATTGCCTGGGTCGTGACGGTCCTTCTGCTAGCCGCCGCTGTGATCGGAACGGCCCTTAACGGCGTCTGGTGGGAGATCGCCGTCAGAGTCGCGCTCTTGGCCCTGCTCTTACTACCGGTGTCGCGCGGTTTCGTTTGGCGGCCCAAGGAGGTCTAGAGGGCGTGCGTGCGTGACTTGACCTCGTAAAACACGCCGTTATCAAGGCGCAGGAGACCCGTCTACCACTCAAGTCCCGTCGGTGTAACGCCGATCATTGGATGAGTCGATCGGACCCCCTGCGGCGCCCAGCAATTCATTCCAACAAAGCATCAAGGCGAATGACCACTTTTCTACTCGTCTGCGCAGGTTGCGCGATGGTTCTGGCCGCGCTCTCTATCCGCGCGGCCGAAGGGGACAAGATCGTCCAAATCGTGTTCACGAGCGCGGTTGCCTTTCTGATGGCGGCTGCCTTCCTCCTCCTACTCATTCAGCTTCTTCTTCTTTCCCACCAATCCTTTGACTGTGAACATACGCTCGGCTGGTGGAGCCGACAGCACGCTGGCGGTGACGTCTTGGCTGCCCTGGGGGCGTCGTCATCCGTGCTGGGGTTCTGGCTCAGCCTCAAGGAGCGATATTTCGCCGCTCTAGTCGGGGGTCTTGCGACGATCGCATTCGCAGTCGGCTGGCTTTTCGCCATCCAGGGACTCACGCTCTGCTAATGGCTACGCGTGACTCATGAGACAATAGTCCTACGTGGCGAAACCGTCGCACAACGAGGGCGACCCGGTCCTGCATGAACTGTTCGAGAAGTTCAACGCCCAGCTGATCTCCCCGGGCGGCGCCGCGGCCCTCCTTGGGGTGTCGCGTAAGACCATTCACACGTTAGGGGAACAGGGAAAGATTCGCGTCTACCGCAGCGCCGACGACGACAGGGGACGGTTCGGGGCCAGCCACGGTCCGAAGTGGGTCTTTATCCCGATCGTCGACCTTCGGGAATACGCCAAACGCGTCGGCCGTCCCTTCCCAGAAAAGGACATCGATCTTGGTCCGCCGATCCCTCCCGAGCTCTTCGAGGACGACGACGCTTGACGTAAATCAGACGATCGTCCTATAGTTAGGCCATGCGGTTCGACGTGGCGATAGATCAGTACGTGGCCGACATGCAGACTCAGGGTCGGATGAATTCGGCGGCAACCGAGCGCGACTATCGCCTCGTCCTCTACCGGCACGCCGACGACGTCGACAACCGGGACCCGCGGTACACCGGTCGCGAGGACGTAAAGCGGACGCTGCGGCGCTGGCCCCATCCGAACTCGCAGCGCCACCATCGTCGCCGACGACCTCCTCGACGCCGCGCTTCTCGACGGCAGACCGGCGACCGCTTTGGTGGACGACTGGCGCCGCCGCCAGCTTGCTGCGATCGATGAGGCAGCGCGATGAAGAGGCTGCCCATGCCGATCGTCCCGCTCGCCTACTCGAAGCCGAAGGCCGCTGCGGCCTGTGACTGCGGCGTCGAGGGTTCGGTTCGTGTCCGCCATAACTCCAGGGACGAGCCCTAACGCTCAATTCCCGACCACGAACGTATACGTGAACTGGTCCCCGAATCGGTTCCGGCACCGTGCCGTCTCTTCGCCGAACGGATCAAGTCCTGCCCGGACCGGAGGGCGGACGACAGTTGTCCCGCGGCAGCGATAGCTCGTCACAACGAAGCCGATCGTGTCGGTGTGTGGATCGCCGTCTTGGAACCGAGAGGGCAGGCGTAGATTCGAGGCCGTCTGGGCAAGACTTTCGGCCCTCCAAGCGCGATCCTGAGCTTCCTTGCAGGAGACGCCTCTGACTACGAGGGAGTCCCCTCCAGGCGCGATGCGCCTTGGCGGAAGGGCGCATCGGTGGCGCGTTCGAACGACCGGGCGTTCGGCGTGGAACGACGTGAGATGCCATGCGGTGTCCGAAATGCGTCCAGCTTCCGCGAGGACCCCCGCGTGACCTTTGACTATGCGGCCCGCTCGGAGGAAGCGGAACTCGCAACCTAGAGCGTCGCCGCCGACGGCGTCTGCCTTCGGACAGTTGACGAACACCCCATCCGCCCGAAAGCCGTGATCGGCGATATAGGCACGAATCGGCTGCTCGGGAGAGGTGGGACGTCGTTCACGTTCCGACGGTTGCTTTTCCCCGTTGTGTTCGTAGAAGCAGGCTTCGACCTGGTCGGGAGGGAGTTCGTTGCACTTTTCGTACCACGGCTCTTCACCGGCCAGAGTCTTAGACGGTACCGCCGTCAGCCCCACAAGGAGGGCCGTCGCGAAGACAACGAAGAGCAAGGTCCGCTTCAAGGCAAGCAAGGTATCGGGAGATCCTCCAACGGGTGCGGACAGCGCTTGGCCTACGTGCCAGCTCGGACGATGTGCCTTTCGAATCGGCGGCCTCCCACGGTCCAGGTGACCGCGTACCTGCCAGCCGAATGTCGCTTCAAGGTGTTGACGTAGAGGACGCCTGCTTCGGCCCGCTGACTGTGAACGCAGGGCTTCGTACCCCCTGGGTATCGGACGCAGACGGTGTAGACGGCTTCCTTGGAATCCCTGAAGAAGGCACCGATCGGCTGGTTCTTACCGCATATCGAGGCGGCCTTGGTGTGGCGGGTGGTTCCGCAGCCGAGATAGACGGTCACTTCCCCTTCCCCACTGGATGGTCCCCTCGGGGCGGCCGGTGACGGACTCGGGGACGTCGGCACCGTCGGAGCGACCGGCGTCGGCGCCGCGACGCTGAACGACCAGGTCGGTCCGGCTTCGTTGCAGCTGGCGACTTCGCAGTTGATCCTCGTCGCCCGCCAGTAGACCGTCGAGCCCCGCGCCACCGATTCCGAAGCCAGGGAGCCTTCGCACCGTTCGTCGCTCGCCGCGGTCGGCTTCGCGCGTTCAAGCCGAACCGGACTGGCGAATTCCCCTTCCGAGTTCGTTACGGTCGATAGGCTGAATTCGACCCAATACGCTTCGTAGTCCTTCACCCCGATGTATTCGGTGTTGAACCTCGGGCACGTGAATTCGACCTTGACCGCCGATCCGACGGAGGCCAATACAGCCGATCCGCTCGGCGGACCGATGTTTTCGATCGGCGGGGCGTAATAGGCGTCTGCTGCGCTCGGGACGACCATGGCGAACACGACGACGGCGGCGGCGATGGATCTACGCATTGGCTCCTCCAAACCTCTTGACGGACGTGTGCCGACTCAAGGCGTCGCGCACAAAGCGACGGCCGTGAAGGACGTGGAGACTTCGTCGTCATTGGTCATCAAGACCGACCAGACGTTGGTTCCTGCGGGACCGTTCCAGCCCACGGTCGAGGAGATGCCGCCTCCCTGCCAACCACCACTGATCAGGGTCGTCCCTACAGGGCAGGTCGCACTCGAGGAACCGACTGCGCCGGCTCCGAAAGGACCGAGGACGACGGTCTGTCCTTTCACCGTCGTGACCGACGAGAACGCGCCCTTCGGGCCTGCCGGACCAGTGGCGCCGGCGGGGCCCGGTGCACCCTTCGCCCCCTGTGGCCCCTGAGCACCCTTTGGTCCCCTGGCGCCCTTCGGCCCACGCGGTCCTCGAGGCCCTCGGACCAACCGAGTCTGCGCCTCGTCGGACACCGACCGCCCTTCCAGCTTCGAGAGCAATGCCTGCTCCCGGGCCGCGGCTTCGGCGCCGGCGGGGCTATTGCTCCCGCCGAGCAGGCCCGTCGCCTGCGAGACACCACCGAGAGCCAGCAGGGCGCATCCCGTGAGGACGGCGAATTTCCAACGCATCAAATTTCCTCCAAGCGGCCGTTCGCGTTGCACTTGTAACCGGCGGCCCGGTAGGCGGCGGCATATCCGGCTTTGTGCGAGCAGTACTCGCCCGCTTGCAGGCATTTGACCCCACCGGGGGTGCGGGCGTTCATGCAGGACGCGTGTGCTGCCGGGTTTGACGTATTGGCGACGGCAGCGGCCTGCGGACCGGCCAGCGGAATTACACCGGCGGTACCGATGGCCAGGACGGCGAGAAACCTCTTCACAGACTCTTCCTCCTGAGGAAGCGGGGGCGACCGTTGGGCCGCTGCGACCTCGTTCGTAGCGACCGCCTCCCCATTTGGACCTGCGCAAGCTACGCGTTCAAGGGCCTTTCATCTACCGCAGTCGATTCAGATGGTCGGTGAAGCTCTACTAATGGGGAGCGTCGAGTGTCAAAACTTTGAAACGAGAACCCGGTCTATCGCTGGCTCTGACTCGGGCCAGTCCAGGACTCCCGTCGTCAGCGATGCGTCAATCGCCGATGACTGCCCGCCGGTCGGCTGAACAGCGTCTGGTTTCTCGGCACCGGGGTACCTGCCCCGGCCGGTCCGCGGACGGGATGCCCCCTTGAGCGGCGCCCGTCTGCAAGGCCGGCCATGAGTGCCGGAGCCTCCAGGGCGGCGCGGGACCCCTTCCCGCCGCACGGGCTCCGGCCTCGTTGCGAACAGGCGACGGTCGGGACGGTTACAGGGTCGCGAGAAGGTCCACCACGCCGAGGACGTTCCCGGCCTTCGGACCGCTCAGGGAATAGAAGTGCTCGACGGCCCCGCGCCGCGGCTTGGTTTCGGCGACATCGACGACGCCCGCCTCAGAGAGCGCCTTCACGTGATAGCTGACGTTGCCGAGCGGCTCTCCGGTCTCCCGTGAAAACTCCGTCGGCGAGAGCACGCGCCGCTCACGAAGCATCCGGATGAAGGCGAGTCTCAGAGGGTGACTCAGGGCTTTGGCGATCTCGGCTGCCGCACGGTCCTCCATGGTCTAGCCACGCTAGAACACCGGGTTGCGCGAATGGGATCTTTCGGTGTGTGGCTACGCCGCACGCGTCGTTGGATCTCCCGGGCGCCAGGGCCGGGTCGACCCCGGCTCGACCTGCCACGGGCGCCGTTCGCCGCGTTCGTGGGCCCGCGCTTCGGCCTCCACTTCGGGGATCGTCCCGTCGCCGCTGACCCAACTACACGACAGGCAGAACGCGGTGAACTGGGAGTCGTTCTCGCCTTTTATCTCCCAGAACTCGATCGCGTGTGCCCCCACGAACTTTTGTTCGCACGGTCCTCCACAGCTGAAATGTTGCCGGGTGGCGGGCAGCGCTTTCGCAAATTCGTGAGATCACGCCCCCCGTTCGGCGGTGTTTAACCACACGGCTTTCCCTCAATGCTCGAACTCGTTCAGATTTCCCGTCCATGACGATCTACAGCGCACGGATCTTCGACCGCTCGCGGGGGAGGTTCATCTTCACCGCGCCGGGCATCCGGGACGCCCATCGGCTCGGCCAGGTCACCGCCGGGGCGATGGCCGCGTTGGTGGCCCGCGACGGCCTCGACCCGGATCTCCTTGATCTCGAGTACTGCGTCCTGGAGAAGGGCGCCTACCGGGAGCTCAACGCGAAAGAGCGGGCGGCCCTGGTCGCGGGAGCCGAAGAGCTTCAGACCCCGGGGAGCGCCTAACGCTTCCGGCGCCCTATCGGCCGAAAGCGACGGTGAGGCGGTGGTCGCTCACAATCTCATCCGGCTGCGCGCGACCGGAGGAACCGCAAGATCGGAGCGGAAGCTCGTCCGAGGTAGGTGTAGACGCCTTCAGCGTGTCCGTTGGTCGAACTCCAGCATCCCCCGAGCCTTAGTTCGACCACCACAGGCGTGGCGTTCGCGTAACCGAAGACGGCGTAGATCGTGCCGTCGCCCGGGTAGCACGCCATCTCCGCGTTCGTAGCGGGGAAGCCGTTCAACGCCGCCGTGGTCTGCTCTATCTGCCGGTGGCTCCAGATCTGTTGAGTCCGGATGGGTGGCCCCGAGCCTGGCTTCTCGCCGCGATAGAGACAAAGAAGAAGCTTTTCGGATCCCTTGGGAACCGTCGTCTTCCGACTTTCCGGATTCGTATTTCGGTCGGCCAAGGACGGTTTGGAGATCGTCCTGGGGGGACAGACAAACGCGAACGACGGACCGCTTGACCCGCCGCCGCAACCCGCCACCACAGCGAGTCCCAGCAAAGTTGCCACCGCCGCCCCACACCTCCTCCGCCACATGACCGCACACGATACGTCCTGCAAAAACTTGCTCGCGTGGCCCGGAGAATGCAGCGGCCACGTCATGGCCGGCAGTAATTGGACCGTGAAGCGAGACAAAGCCGAAGCAAAGTTGTGGGCCGATAGGACGTGGGTCGATGCCGTATGCGCATGAAGAGTGGGAGGGCTTCAGTGCTTTCGTCGCTCGAGCACGCTTCGGGGGGATCGCGACCGATTAATGGGGGCGTCCCGCCGGCTGCATGACTCGGTAACTGCGCGCAAGAGCCCGGTATGGAAGTTAGGCGCGGGTCCCATATCGCGCGCCTGGGGGTGGCCCGGGGGTTTTTTAGGGCCGCAGATCGTAGGCGAGGGGGCGGGCCCGTGGGCACGCCGGGCTGTCGCACTTTTCCTTCGTGCATCCGCCGTCGGCGACGACGAACCTGCGACCCCTTATAGCCGTCGCTGAACGGATCGGTCGGCATGGCTACGGTCCCACATGGGCAAGCTGGACAATGGCTTTTCAAAGCGGTTTTTTGGGGCCCCTGGCACCCTTCCATTGTCTCTGACGCCCCGGTCGCTCCCGCGTTCGTCGCCGCCCCGAAAGGCACGATCGACTTAAAAGAACCCGTCGGGCGGAGTGTCGTCGAATCGCCCCTGAAAGACGGCCCTCAGACTCAGGAAGAGGAGATGGATGTCCTTCGGCAAGGATCGATTCCGGTCTCGAAGTTCGGCCTCTGCAATAGGCAGATTGATCGCTCCCCATCTCGCCAGTCGGACCCAAGATCCGAGCCCGGGGCGCACCGGCATCTCAGGAGCGTCGTCGAGGTTGCCCGCCGGGATGGGTGGGGGTCCGATAATGCCGAGGTCGCCCCGGAGGACGTTTAGGAGGAGCGGAAGCTCCGCGATGGACGTCAGTCGCAGGATCCGAGAGACCCCGCCGGCAGGGTATGGCCTCGTCGCGAACCGCAGCAGAACGATTGGGCGCATTCCCTTCCCGTAGTAGTGCTTACGGGTGAAGACCCGTCCCTCGCTGGCGAGCGTGAAAATGGCGCGACGGAGAGGATGGGAATGAGGAAGACGAGGTAACTAAGCGAGAGGGCGACATCGGTACCGCGGCTGACGGCACGGTTCAGCGCTCCCGCCGTGGAACCATCGATGCCCGCGATTCCTCGTGCTGCCCTCCGAAGACCGACGGCGAAGCGAATTGCGCTAAGCGGTTTTTCCCGAAGGACTTCGAGCTCGGCCAACCACTCCTCCTCGTAGCTATCCCGGACCGGCTCAGGGAGCCGCCTGACGGCGGACCTCACCAGAGCGGCCGTCCAGCCCGGCAATGAGCCCTTCACCTGCTGGCCGACGAGCGCTCCAAAGACGGATCGGAGGATCCAGAGAGTCAATCCTGCAACGACGAGGAGGAAGACGTTCACGCCGGAACCTCGCCGGGACGGATGGAAGGACGGCGCCGATGGGGAGTGACCGTGTCGCCACGCGCCGCGAGGGTCGCTGCTTCGCGCTGCCCCAATCCCGTCAGCTTGTAGAAGCGGCGCCTCGGTCGACCTGCCGCGCTCGGATCGGTGTCCTCAACATCCGAAGTAAGCCATCCGTCGGCCTGAAGCCGGTGCAGGATCGGATAGGCAGTCCCGCTCTTCAGATCGACCGCATCCATCAACTCGACGCCGTACCACTCGCGCTCGGGATCGTTCAAAAAAGCCTCCAGAAGCCGGAGGGTCTGCTTGGTCGAGCGCTGGGGTATGGTCTTATTCTACAT
Source organism: Actinomycetota bacterium (assembly GCA_018268605.1). Lineage (GTDB taxonomy): Bacteria > Actinomycetota > Thermoleophilia > Solirubrobacterales > 70-9 > VAYN01. The sequence continues at coordinate 21,789 of JAFDWG010000009.1, forward strand.
AGGGTCCCGTCGGCAAATACGCGGGGGACGACGGTAGGGAAGTTAGCCGCGGGTCCCATATCGCGCGCCGGGGGTGGCCGGGGGGGTTTTTCAGATCCGCGCGGGACACACGGCGGGACACGGACCAGTCTCCCTATGGCGCTTGATGACTCGCAATGAGATCGGAGTCGCCCCGACCACAGCCGCTGGGATCCCGCCGGTCAAGCGGAATCCCAGCTGTCCTGCGGCGTCGGAGTCAGAGGCGCCCACCGGAATCGAACCGGTGTAAACGGCTTTGCAGGCCGCTGCGTAGCCACTCCGCCAGGGCGCCATATTTGCCTACAGAGCCGAATCAACACCCGGTTACGTAAGCGCCGGACAGCTTAGCCCGTCGCCTGATGGACTCGCACAGCGACCCTGAGGCCGGAAAGGGTCGCGGTGACGAGCCTGGTACGGCGGGATGGGCCCCGTGGTCCTTCGACCGCCTCCTCGTCGCACCCTCACCCCGGTAGGAGTTAAGTTCAGGACTCCGTCCTCCCGCCCGGGGATCGTCGGAACGCCTTCCCTTCCCCACCTCCCGAGGAGGATCCGAGTGCTGTCGGTGCCCAATCGAACCCGCCGGTCCGTCCCGGCCCTCACGCTGCTCGCCATCGCAGCTGTCTGCCTGTCCTTCACGGTCGATGCCCGTGGGGCCACGCCGACCCCTCCCTTCACGGAGTGCCCGGCGATCGGCCTCGACACGAGCTGCGGGCTGCTGCTCAACGTGACGAACTTCGGGACCGCGGTGCTGCAGGACACCTCCCAGGGACCCTATGACGGTCAGGAGGACACCCTGGTCGGGGTACTGAACCGTTCGAGCCAGACCATCACCCAGTTGCCACTGTCCTCACCTCTCGGGATCTTCGGCTTCGACAGCGATGGGATCTGCAGCACCGGATACCCCGGCACGCTCTTCCAGGACCCTGGATGCCCCTTCGGGCCGACCGGCTACGAGGGGCCTGGCACGGCCTTCGAACCGGCATCGAAGACCACGGGAGTGGTCAGGTTCAGCCCCGGCTTGCCCCCGGGTGGCACGGCCTTCTTCTCCCTCGAGGAGTCCCTGGCGGCCTCCTCCCTCACCGTTCCGCCGCCCACCGCGACGATCACCGCGGGGCCGCCGACCGAAGCCGAGGAGCCCGACGCGAACTTCGCGTTCACGGGTACGCCTGGCGGTTCCTTCGAATGCAACGTCGACGAAGGTGCTTGGAACCCCTGTGAAACCGGGATCGGCCTCCGCGGCCTGGCCCCCGGCGACCACCTCTTCCAGGTTCGGCAGCGCATCGAAGAACAGTTGAGCCCCGTGGCGAGTTACCGGTGGACCGTCGCCATCCCACGGTCATGCGTCCTCCGGGTCGCCCGCGCCAGGGTCTTCGTCTACCGGCATCGAAACCTCGCACGGCTGGTCATCCGCTACAAATCCCGTCGACCCGCGAAGGTCTCGGTTTCCTTCACCGCGATCAATGGGGCGCAACGCACCCGCATCGGGAGTGCCTTCGCGCAGTTCAAGCGTGAAGGGCTCTTTCGCCTCCCGGGGAGGTTGAGCCCAGCCGCGGCCCGCCAGGTGAAACGGGCGGAAATGGTCCGGGTGAGGTTCCGGGTGGCGAGCGCCCCGATGGCGTGTGGGCGCTACTACACCAAGCAGCTGACGATCCCCCGGGTGGTCCGGGGCCAGACCGTATGGTTCCAATCCGACTCGGCCTTCGCGCCCGCGACCGGTTGAGCCCCGTGCCTCGCCAGGCGTAGCCGAGGTCGCCGGCGTCAGCGCTCGGGGTTGATGTCCAGACGAGGCAGGTAGAAGAGGCGGGCTTGCTTCCAGATCGGCAGGAAGCGGTCAAGGGCCGCCCAGACTTCCTCAGGGGCCGTATCGGGGACGATCACGGAGTTGCTCCCGGGCGGGCGGAGCTCTACTTCGTTGCCAAGGTCCAGCTCGACGGCCAGGCGTTCGAGGGCCTCATCGACTTCGGCCGCGGCGAGTGGGTTTTCCAGGACCTCCGGTCGCGGGTAGATGAATGTCTGGCCCATGCTGTGGCGCCGCCGTACCCAGTTATGAGTACGGCTACGCGACTGTGACCGATGACACGGAGGGAGCTGAGATGGCCCGGGAAAGGATCGAGATGGCAAAGGAGCACTACCGCGCGTTCGCGGCGGGGGACCGGAAGACGGTCGAGGGATTGATCGGGGAGGAGTTCGAATTCCACTCGCCCGCCGATGAGGAGGGGCTCGATCGCGCCGGGTGGTTCGAGCGCTGCTGGCCGGGCTCGGGCTCGCTGACCGAGTTCGAGTTCGTGCGATTGCTCGAGTACGGAGATGAGGTCGTCGTGACCTACGAGGCGACGCGGAAAGACGGCAGTCGGTTCCGGAACACCGAGGTGCTCACGTTCGAAGGGGACAAGCAGATCCGCGCCGAGGTCTACTTCGGCTGGAACCTGTGAGGGACGGCGGGGGCGCGCCGCCTATTCGGGAGCGTCGCCCTCGGTGTCGTCGTAGGGCGTGACGTTGCCATAGTCCTCGACCGTCCCGCCATCGCGCATGCTCGCCTGGTCGGGATCGTCGCCGGCTTCGCGCAGGGAGCGGCGCTGGCGCAGGTAGTCCCAGGTCTTGTCGAGCTGGACCTTGATCTCTTCGAGCCGGGCGTGCTCGTCGTCGTCGAGGCCCTCGCCCTCATGGCGATGGAGAAGCTCCTCCTCTTCTTTGACGAGACTGTCGATGCGATCGAGTACTTGCTGGTCGTCCATGGCGCCTAGGTTACCCGCCGGCGGTGGCCGCCAATTCGCGCAGGTGTTCGCGGAAGCCTCGCCCGAAGGCGGTCGGGGTGCCGTCGTAGGCCTTGATCAGGGACGGGCCGGCGCGGCAGGTCCAGCCGCCGTGCGTGTCCCAGGCCCAGGCCAGGTAGGAGATGCCGTGGCGGTCGGCCCAGTGCATGTAGGGGTCGATGTAGGTCGCGCGGCAATCGCCCTCCCCCATCTCACCGGTGACCACGGGATGGATCCGGGCGACCTTCGCGAGGGCGGCGCGACAGGTCCCGAAGCAGGCGCTGAAGTTGTAGGTGTGGTTGGAGGCGACCTCGGCGTCGGCCGGGTCGGGTGGCAGGTGGGCGAGCCAGCCGTCGTCGTTGCGCGCCCACTCGGTGCCGCCGAGCAGCACCGGCTGCTTCGCCCCGGTCGAGCGCACCGCCTCGACCAGTTCGGTCATTCCCGCGGCGCGGTAGGCGCCGACCCGGTCGTCGTGGATCTCGCAACCGTGCTCCCAGCACCCCCAACCCACTTCGTGCGGCTCGTTGTAGAGGTCGAAGAGGACCGCGCGGTCGTCGCGGTATTCGGCGGCGACCGAGCGCCAGAAGTCCGGCGCGTGATCGGCGTCGGGCATCGGGATGATCCCGGTCGCCTGCTCGGCCCCGGGCGCGGCCCAGTGGAGGTCGAGGATGACGTATAGGCCGGCCCGCTCGAGCCGGTCGACCCAGGCGCGAATCGCGCGCCGATAGGCCTCTCCCCCGAGCTTCGCCGGGATCCCGTTGATCCCGAGCCAGCAGGTCTCGTTCAGCGGCACCCGCACCGAGTTGATGTGCCACGCCTTCATCGCCCGGATCGATGCCGCGTCACTGGGACCGTCGAAGAACCCGTATCCCTGCCGGCACTGGTACTCGGTGCCGGAGCGGTTCACACCGAGCAGGCGCACCGTCCGGCCGGATCCGTCGACCAGGTGGTCCCCCCGGACGCCGATCCACGGCTTCGCCGCCGCCGGAGCCGCCCCGACCAGCAGGAAGGCGACGGTGAGGAAAAGGACCCGCCTCAGGCGGCGACCTTCTCCGGCACGGGCACCTTGCGCGAGAACGTCATCGCGCCGTCCTCGAGCGCCCCGTAACGGAGGCTGCGCAGGTCGATCGCGTAGTTCTGGCGGAGCTTCCACGGCTCCTTCGATCCCTGCTTCGGCAGGTCGGCGACCGAGCGCAGGACATAGCCGGAGGTGAAGTCCATGATCGGCTCCGGGTGGATGGTCGGGTCGCTCAGGTGCGGCGCGCAGATGTCGTAGCCGTTCGCGTCCATGTGGTTCAGAAGGCGACACACGTATTCGGCGACCAGGTCGGCCTTCAGCGTCCACGAGGCGTTGGTATAGCCGATCGTGAAGGCGAGGTTCGGAATGTCGGCGAGCATCATGCCGCGGTAGATCAAGAGGTCCCCCTGGTTCGGTTCCTCGCCGTCGACCTCGAGCTTCATCCCGCCGAGGAACAGGAGGTTCAGCCCCGTCGCCGTGACGATGATGTCGGCCTCCAGCTCCTGCCCGGACTTGAGCTTGATCCCGTTCGCCGTGAAGTGGTCGATGTGGTCGGTGACGATGTCGGCGCTGCCGTCGCGGATCACGTCGAAGAGGTCGCCGTCGGGGACCACGCAGAGGCGCTGGTCCCAAGGGTTGTAGTTCGGTTTGAAGTGCGTGTCGATGTCGTAGCCGGGCGGCAGCGCCTTCTCGAGCCCCTTGCGAAGGAACTTCTTCATCAGTCCCGGCCGCTTGCGCGAGAGCCGGTAGTTGAGGCTCTGGAGCGCCACGTTCTTCCAACGGACGATCGGATAGACGGCGCGGTGCGGGAGGAACTTGCGGAGGAACTCGGCAACCGGATCCTCGCCCGGCAGTGAGA